>JAIPDD010000065.1 GCA_021737875.1 Sulfuritalea sp. | reverse complement strand
CGCTGCCGCAGAAAAAGCAGCAGCCAAATCGCAAGAGACCTTGGTAAAAAGCGCAGCGAAGAAAGCCAAAGCTAAAACGCCTGAAGAACTCGAGGCCCTAGCGGCAGCGGAAGCCTTGGCCATTGAGGCGGCAAAAAGCGCGCTTGAAGAAGTCAAGGCTGCTGCTGAAGCGGCGTCTCAAGCGGCGGCAAAAGAAGAAACCGCTCGCGCGGTTGATCTGGGCACACGCCGGCGTAAAGCCGAAGACGAGGCTGCTGCGATTCGCTCGATGATGTCCACCCCTAACAAGGTGGTCACTGCGAAGAAGCCAGAAGTGGCCAAACCTGTAGTTGATCCCAAAGCGGCCATCAAAGGTACCTTGCATAAACCGGCTGCCGGCTCCACCGTTGCCAAAGCCAAACCCGGCGCAACCGGAACGGCGGGTTCACCTGGTGCAGGTAAAGAGGTCAAGTCCTCCAAACTCTCCAGCAGTTGGGCAGGCGACCCTGCAAAGAAGAAAGAACTCAAAACCCGTGGCGACACGGGTGCTGGAACCGGCCGTTCCACCAATTGGCGTAGCGGCCCCCGCGGTAAACGCGGCGGTGACCGCGATCGCGATGACCAGGTGCAAGCCGCACCGGTTGAAGCCCGCATTATTGAAGTGCACGTGCCTGAAACCATCACGGTGTCTGAATTGGCCCATAAGATGGCGATCAAGGCGTCTGAGGTCATCAAGCAGTTGATGAAGCTCGGTCAGATGGTCACCATCAACCAGCCCTTGGACCAAGACACGGCCATGATTGTGGTCGAAGAGCTCGGCCACACGGCCGTGATTGCTGCACTCGATGACCCCGAAGCATTTACCGACGATGACGTAACCCAAAGCCAATTTGAGTCCGTGCCGCGCGCCCCTGTGGTGACGGTCATGGGTCACGTTGACCACGGTAAAACGTCGCTGCTCGACTATATTCGCCGCGCCAAAGTGGCGTCTGGCGAGGCCGGTGGGATTACCCAGCACATTGGTGCCTACCACGTAGAAACGCCACGCGGAATGATTTCGTTCTTGGATACGCCAGGACACGAAGCCTTTACCGCCATGCGTGCCCGTGGTGCCAAAGCCACGGACATTGTGATTTTGGTGGTTGCAGCCGACGACGGCGTCATGCCGCAAACCAAAGAAGCGATCAAACACGCCAAAGCTGCCGGTGTTCCGATCGTGGTGGCCATTAACAAAATCGATAAGCCCGACTCCAACCCCGAACGCGTTAAAAACGAGTTGGTGGTGGAAGAGGTGGTTCCTGAAGAATTTGGTGGTGACTCACCCTTTGTTTCCGTATCCGCCAAAACTGGCCAAGGCATTGATGCCTTGTTAGAGCAGGTCTTGCTGCAGGCGGAAATTTTGGAACTCAAAGCGCCTATCGAAGCCATGGCCAAAGGCCTGGTGATTGAAGCGCGTTTGGACAAAGGCCGCGGCCCCGTGGCTACGGTGTTGGTTCAGTCCGGAACGCTCAAAGCAGGGGATGTGGTTCTTGCGGGTCAAACCTTTGGCCGCGTTCGCGCCATGCTCGATGAAAACGGCAAGCCGATCAAAGAAGCTGGGCCATCGATTCCCGTTGAGATCCAAGGTTTGACCGAAGTTCCTCAAGCCGGTGATGAGTTCATGGTGATGTCTGATGAACGCCGTGCCCGTGAAATTGCGACCTACCGCGCCGGTAAGTTCCGCAATACCAAATTGGCCAAACAACAAGCGGCCAAGTTGGAGAACATGTTTAGCGATTTGTCTAGCGGTGACGTCAAAATGCTGCCCATCATCGTTAAAGCCGATGTGCAGGGTTCGCAAGAAGCCTTGGCTTCGTCCTTGCTCAAACTGTCTACCGAAGAGGTCAAAGTTCAGATGGTGTACACCGCGGTGGGCGGAATCAGTGAATCTGACATCAACTTGGCGATAGCGAGTAAAGCGATTGTGATTGGCTTTAACGTGCGTGCCGATGCAGGCGCGCGCAAGTTGGCGGAACACAATGGCGTTGATATTCATTACTACAACATCATTTATGACGCTGTCGATGAATTGAAAGCTGCGATGTCGGGCATGTTGGCCCCAGAGAAACGCGAAGAAATCATTGGTATGGCCGAAATCCGCACCGTGTTTGTCGCATCGAAGATTGGAACGGTTGCCGGTTGTATGGTCACGGGTGGCTTTGTCAACCGTACCGCGCATTTCCGCTTGCTGCGTGAGAACGTGGTGATTTACACCGGTGAGTTGGATTCCTTGAAGCGCATGAAAGACGATGTTCGCGAAGTCAAAGAAGGATTTGAATGCGGTATCAAACTTAAAAACTACAACGACATTGCCGTGGGCGACCAGTTGGAGTTCTTTGAAATCAAGGAAATTGCGCGCTCGATTTAAGCGACGTTCCAAGGTATGCGTAAAAAGTCATCAACACCCAACCGTGGTTTTCGCGTAGCCGATCAGATTCAACGGGACCTGACCGAACTGATCGCTCGCGAACTGAAAGATCCACGGGTGGGCATGGTCACCATCCAATCGGTGGAAGTGACCCCGGACTACGCGCACGCCAAGGTGTATTTCAGCTTGCTCGCGGGTGACCCCGCGTTATGTGCCCAAGGGCTCAACCAAGCGGCAGGGTTTTTACGCGCAGGTTTGTTCAAGCGTTTGCACATTCATACCGTTCCAACGCTGCATTTTTTGTTTGACCAAACGACCGAGCGTGCTGCCGATATGAATGCACTGATCGCCCGCGCCGTGGCTTCACGCGCACAGGAGGTCTAGCTGCATGAATGCGCCACGTGCACGGGTTGCAAGGCGCCCTGTGCATGGGGTGCTTTTGCTGGACAAGCCTTTGGGTTTATCAAGTAACCAAGCTTTGCAAAAAGCCAAGTGGCTTTTTCGTGCTGAAAAAGCAGGGCATACCGGAACTTTGGACCCCTTAGCCACCGGCGTTTTACCCCTGTGTTTTGGGGCAGCGACAAAATTTAGCCAAATGCATCTGGATGCGAACAAGGTGTACGAAGCGGTTTTACACCTGGGTGTAAAGACGACGACTGCGGATGCGGAAGGTGATGTGCTTGTCACCCGGCCCGTTCATGTCAGCACAGAAGATATTGAGAAGGTGGTCAAGCAGTTCACCGGGCCTATCCGCCAGGTGCCACCGATGCACAGCGCTTTGAAAAAAGATGGCAAAGCGCTGTATGAATATGCCAGAGCCGGAATAGAGATTGAACGCCAAGCGCGTGAAGTGACGATTTTTGAGTTGAAAGTTGTAGAGGAGCCCACTGTGGAGCTTCCCCATTTGCTAAAAATTGAGGTGAGTTGCAGCAAAGGAACCTATATCCGCACCTTGGGTGAAGACATGGGTGAGGCCTTGGGTTGTGGGGCGCACCTGAGCAGCTTGCGCCGGATTCGTACCGGGGGGTTTTCCCAAGACCAATGCATCTCTTTGGACGCGCTTGAAGCGATGCCAGATGAGGCTCGCATGAAGGCCTTGCTAGAGGTGGACGCCTTGCTTGAGGGTCACACCGCGGTAACGCTAGACAGTGACAATGCGGCGAGGTTTTTGAGTGGGGTTCGCAGGCGTGGCGCGTGGGCGGATGCCGCTTGTGTGGCGGTGTACGCAGACCAGCCCCGCGCATTGTTAGGAACCGCCCATGTGCATTCTGGGGAACTCATTCCCGGACGGCTTTTGAGCCCGATAGATATCCGTGAGGTGCAGGCCCAACAAGGCCTGCCCATCCATGAAGAGACCGTGAATTGACATTTGAATTTAGATAGAAAGTGAACCATGACAATTAAGCAAATCAGAAACATTGCGATCATCGCCCACGTTGACCATGGGAAAACCACCATGGTTGATCAACTTTTGCGCCAGTCCGGCACCTTTGCCGAACACGAAAAAGTGGTGGATACCGTCATGGACAACAACGCCATTGAAAAAGAACGTGGCATCACGATTCTGGCCAAAAATTGTGCGGTGACGTGGGAAGGTACCCACATCAATATCGTTGACACCCCAGGACACGCGGACTTTGGCGGCGAAGTCGAGCGGGCCTTGTCCATGGTTGACGGCGTGGTTTTGCTCATTGATGCCCAAGAAGGCCCCATGCCACAAACCCGCTTTGTGACTAAGAAAGCCTTGGCTTTGGGATTGAAACCTATTTTGGTGGTGAACAAAGTCGACAAGCCAGGCGCGCGTCCTGACTTTGTGGTCAATGCGGCGTTTGATTTGTTTGACAAACTTGGCGCGACCGATGAGCAATTGGATTTTCCCGTGGTCTACGCCTCGGGTATCAATGGTTGGTCTTCCATGGTCGAAGGCGCACCCGGTGAGCAGTGGGGCCCTGACATGTCGGCCTTGTTCAATACCGTGCTCAACCACGTTCCTTCCCAAAAAGGCGATCCTGCCGCTCCTTTGCAGTTGCAAATTTCGGCGCTGGACTTCTCCACCTTCGTGGGCCGCATCGGCGTAGGCCGTATCAGCCAAGGAACCATCAAACCGATGATGGACGTGGTTGTGATGGAAGGCACTGATGGCAAGGCCGTCAAAGGCCGTATCAATCAGGTTTTGACTTTCCAAGGTTTAGAGCGTGTGCAGGCCACCGAAGCTGGCCCGGGTGAAATCGTTTTGATCAACGGAATTACTGAAATTGGCATTGGTGTCACGATCACAGACCCCATGAACCCTGCGCCGCTGCCGATGCTCAAGGTAGATGAGCCGACCTTGACGATGAATTTTTGCGTCAATACCAGCCCCTTGGCTGGACGCGAGGGCAAGTACGTTACCAGCCGCCAAATTTGGGACCGCTTGCAAAAAGAGCTGCAACACAACGTGGCTTTACGCGTTAAAGAAACCGATGAAGAAGGTATTTTTGAAGTGATGGGCCGGGGTGAGTTGCACCTGACCATCTTGCTGGAGAACATGCGCCGCGAAGGCTATGAGCTCGCAGTGTCTAAACCGCGCGTGGTGTTTCGCGATGTCAACGGCGAAAAGCACGAGCCTATTGAATTGGTGACGGCAGACATTGAAGAGCAACACCAAGGCGGCGTGATGCAAGCCTTGGGCGAGCGCAAAGGCGAACTCGTCAATATGGAGCCCGATGGCCGCGGCCGCGTTCGCTTGGAATACCGCATTCCTGCACGCGGACTGATTGGTTTTACCAATGAGTTTTTGAACTTAACCCGCGGCTCAGGCTTGATCTCCAATATTTTTGACAGCTACGAAGCGCACAAAGGCGATATCGGTGGTCGTAAAAACGGGGTGTTGATCTCCATGGACGCGGGGGAGATTTTCACTTACGCCTTGGGCAAACTCGATGACCGTGGCCGCATGTTTGTCAAAGCCAATGATCCGGTGTACGAGGGCATGATTGTGGGTATCCACAGCCGTGACAACGATTTGGTCGTGAACGCCACCCGTACCAAGCAGCTGACCAACTTCCGTGTCAGCGGCAAAGAAGACGCGATCAAAATCACACCACCAATTGACTGCACTTTGGAATACGGCGTGGAGTTTATTGAAGACGATGAGTTGGTGGAAATCACACCCAAATCCATCCGTTTGCGTAAGCGCCACCTGACGGAAGGTGAGCGCAAGCGCGCTGGCCGTTAAGCCACTCAAAGGCCGCACATGTCTGAGTTTTTGATCACTGAAATCAAAGGGTCTGTGGGTTTCATTACCCTCAATCGCCCCAAGGCGCTCAACGCTTTGAATTTAGACATGGTGCGCGGTCTCACCGCCGTACTTTTGCAATGGAAGGATGACCCAGAAGTTCACGCCGTTGCAATTCGGGGCAGTGACAAAACCGGTGTGTTCGGCGGCTTTTGCGCCGGCGGCGATATACGGTTTTTTCACCAAGCCGCCCTTGCGGGAAACCCCGCGCTGGAAGACTTCTTCACAGAAGAATACCGCTTAAACCATTTGATCCACGGCTACCCCAAGCCCTATATTGCTTTTCTCGATGGCATCGTGATGGGCGGTGGCATGGGCATCAGCCAAGGCTCGCGCTATCGGATGGTCACGGCCAATACCAAGATGGCCATGCCCGAGACGCACATTGGTTTGTTCCCTGATGTAGGCGGTGGTTATTTTTTAAGCCGTTGCCCAGGGCACAGCGGCGAATGGTTGGGTCTGACAGGCCAGGCCTTGGGTGCTACAGAGGCTATCGCGCTGGGCTTGGCAGATTACTGTTTAGATGCGACACAGCTTCATGACGCATGGGATGCCTTGGCATTGGCCTCAGTAAGCCAAGCCGATCCCAGCCCGTGGCTCGCAAAGTTCAGTGTCAAACCTCCCTCTGCAGCAGAGTTAGACCTTACACGTATCAACCATTTTTTTGGTTTGCCAAGCGCCCAAGCCATTGTTCACGCGCTTGAAGCCGACAGCAGTGAATGGGCGAAAAAAACCGCTTCAACCTTGCGCCATCGCTCGCCCCTGATGTTGGAAGTGGTTTTGCAGCAGATTCGCCGTGCCCGCACGATGACTTTGGCAGAGGATTTGCGGATGGAGCGTGACATGGTTCGCCATTGTTTTTACACCGCCCATCTCAAGCGCAGCGGTACCACCAGCGAAACGGTGGAGGGCATTCGCGCCTTGGCCGTTGACAAAGACCACAGCCCGCGCTGGAACCCACAGCGCATTGAAGAAGTGAGCAAGGACATGGTGGCCCCATTTTTTGAGAGCCCGTGGCCAGCCCACGCACACCCTCTTATCGATCTTTAACCCTAGGGTCGGGCGTTTGCCGGCTTAACGGTGGTGAGTTTTCATGGCCCGCTCAACTTCGCGTTTGCCTTCGCGGTCTTTGATGGTGTCGCGCTTGTCGTGTTCGGCTTTGCCTTTGGCTAAAGCAATCTCACACTTGATTTTTCCCGCCTTCCAATGCAGATTGATGGGAACCAGCGTATAGCCTTTTTGTTCCACCTTGCCAATGAGCCGCTCAATTTCTGCTTTGTGCATGAGCAGCTTTTTAGTGCGAACTTTGTCCGGGCTGATGTGGCTTGAAGCCGTGTTGAGCGGGCTGATTTGCAAACCAATCAAAAACAGCTCTTTGTTTCTGACCACCACATAGCCGTCGGTGAGTTGCACTTTGCCTTCGCGCAGCGACTTCACCTCCCAGCCTTCCAGCACCAAGCCCGCCTCAAAGCGTTCTTCAAAAAAATAGTTGTAGGCTGCCTTTTTATTGTCAGCAATGCGGGACGCGGTTTCGGGTTTTTTAGCCATGAACAAAAGGTGGGGGCGAGAAGAAAAATTGAAAGTCAACCAAAGCAGCATGACTACAATCTCGCCCAGACCCCCATTCTATGAAAACCGTTCACAAGTCCGTTCTTATTTGGTACACGCCGCAAGAAATGTACGATTTGGTGACAGACGTCGCGAAATACCCCGCATTCTTGCCCTGGTGTGACCGTGCCAACGTTCTGACCCAAGACGCACAAGGCATGACCGCTGAGATTGGAATCGCTTTTAGCGGTATTCACCAAACCTTTACCACCCAAAACACGCATACATCTCCCCGCACTGTGGCCATGAAGCTGGTCAAAGGGCCGTTTTCAAAGCTCGATGGGCAGTGGAATTTTTCAGATGTGGGTGACGGCAGCCAGCGCGCTTGCAAAGTGGAGCTGTCTTTGCACTACGGCTTTGACAGCCCCACTTTGGGAAAACTCATTGGCCCGGTGTTTGACAAAATCGCCGCCTCAATGGTGGAGGCTTTTGTGAAACGCGCCCAGCAGGTCTATGGCGACTAAGCCCGCCAAAAATGACAATCCGCCCCTGCGGCTGACCGTGGTGTATTCGCCTGCGCCGCGGCAGGTGACTGAATGCACCGTGGAGCTTCCCTTTGCGTGTACTGCCAGCCAGTCGCTGCCTTGGCTGGCTAAAGCCCTGGGTTTGCCACTGAAGCGGTTGCAGCAGCTTGATTTTGGAGTGTGGGCCAAGCGCGTGGCTGCCAATTACGTATTACAAACCACCGACCGCATTGAGATTTACCGGCCCCTGACCGTAGACCCCAAAGTGGCACGGCGGGAACGTTTTGTGCGGCAAGGTGCCAAAACGGCGGGCTTGTTTTCCAAGCTGCGCGAAGGTGCCAAAGCGGGATATTGAGTGGCGTATTTCATGAAAAGCTAAAAATAGCGAGTGGGTGCAAGGGTACAATTCGCTTTTTGGAGCTTTGACATGCGCCTTCTCGGCAAAGCGCTCACCTTCGACGACGTGTTGTTGGTGCCAGCGTATTCCCAAGTCCTGCCCAAGGACGCCTCCCTCGCCACCCAGTTTTCCCGCAATATTCGCCTCAATCTGCCCCTGGTCTCTGCTGCCATGGACACGGTGACGGAAGCGCGTTTGGCCATTGCCATCGCGCAAGAGGGCGGTATTGGCATTGTTCACAAGAATTTGACGGCCCAAGAGCAAGCCGCTCAGGTTGCTAAGGTCAAACGCTATGAGTCCGGCGTTTTGCGTGACCCCGTGGTGATTACGCCTGATACCACCGTGCGCCAAGTCATGGCGCTCTCTGACGAACTCGGCGTGTCGGGCTT
This sequence comes from Sulfuritalea sp., assembly GCA_021737875.1. Classification (GTDB taxonomy): domain Bacteria; phylum Pseudomonadota; class Gammaproteobacteria; order Burkholderiales; family Burkholderiaceae_C; genus Allorhodoferax. Next base: position 3,263 of record JAIPDD010000065.1, on the reverse strand, counting down.
TCCCGTTTGCGATGGCAAAAAAGTGGTGGGTATTGTCACTGGGCGTGATTTGCGCTTTGAGACCCGCTACGACCAAAAGGTCAGCGAGATCATGACCCCGCGGGAGCGTTTGATTACCGTTCCCGAAGGCACCACGCCCGAACAAGCCAAACACCTGCTGAACAAACACAAGCTTGAACGTCTTTTGGTGATTAACGATGCTTTCGAACTCAAAGGCCTCATCACCGTCAAAGACATCACCAAACAACTGAACTTTCCTAACGCCGCCCGCGATGGTGCTGGCAAGTTGCGCGTAGGCGCAGCAGTAGGCGTGGGCGAAGGGACGGAGGAGCGTGTAGAAGCCTTGTCTCGCGCTGGCGTAGATGCCATCGTGGTCGACACGGCCCACGGCCACAGCAAAGGCGTTCTCGATCGCGTTCGCTGGGTGAAACAACACTACCCGCACATTGAAGTCATCGGGGGCAATATTGCGACCGGTGCGGCTGCTTTGGCCTTGGTGGAAGCGGGTGCGGACGCGGTGAAAGTGGGCATTGGCCCCGGATCCATTTGCACCACCCGCATCGTGGCCGGTGTCGGTGTCCCTCAAATTATGGCGGTGGACAGCGTAGCCACCGCGCTCAAAGGCACCGGCGTGCCACTCATTGCAGACGGTGGTATCCGCTACAGCGGCGATATTGCCAAAGCCATTGCCGCAGGCGCTGGCACCGTGATGATGGGCGGCATGTTTGCAGGAACAGAAGAAGCCCCGGGCGAAATCGTGTTGTTCCAAGGCCGCAGCTATAAAAGCTACCGCGGCATGGGCTCCATTGGCGCGATGCAGCAGGGCAGTGCCGACCGGTATTTTCAAGAATCGAGCACTGGCAACCCGAACGCAGACAAGTTGGTCCCCGAAGGTATTGAAGGACGCGTTCCCTACAAAGGCTCGGTCGTCTCCATCATTTACCAAATGGCAGGCGGCTTGCGCGCAAGCATGGGCTACTGCGGTTGCGCCACCATTGAAGCCATGCACAACGACGCTCAGTTTGTGGAAATCACCACTGCCGGTATTCGTGAAAGCCATGTGCATGACGTGCAAATCACCAAAGAAGCGCCGAACTACCGCGCCGACTAGAACCACGCGATGCACCAAAAAATACTTATTCTTGATTTCGGCTCCCAAGTCACGCAGCTCATTGCGCGTCGCATTCGCGAGGCCCACGTTTTCTGTGAAGTCCATCCTTGCGATGTGACAGACGAATGGATTCGTGACTATGCCAAAGACGGTTTGCTCAAAGGAATTATTCTTTCCGGCAGCCACGCCAGCACCTACGAAGAACACGACCTGCGCGCGCCCAAGGTGGTGTACGAGCTCGGCATTCCTGTTTTAGGCATTTGCTACGGGATGTTCACCATGGCGGTTCAACTCGGCGGCGTGGTTGCGCCCAGCGACAAACGCGAGTTCGGCCATGCCGATGTGCGTGCCCACGGCCACACGGCGTTGCTCGATGGAATCAAAGACTACGCTACCCCTATGGGCCACGGCATGCTCAAAGTCTGGATGAGCCACGGTGACAAAGTCACCGAACTGCCGCCCGGTTTTTCCTTGATGGCCAGCACCGACAGCTGCCCCATTGCGGGTATGGCCGATGAATCACGGCGTTTTTACGCGCTTCAGTTTCACCCCGAAGTGACCCACACCCAGCGCGGTGCGGCCATTTTGGAACGCTTTGCCTTAGAGATTTGTGGCGCCAAAGCCGATTGGGTGATGGGCGACTACATCAGCGAAGCCGTTGAAAAAATCCGGGCCCAGGTTGGCAAAGAAGAGGTGATATTGGGCTTGTCGGGGGGCGTCGATTCTTCGGTGGCTGCTGCCTTGATTCACCGCGCCATTGGCGACCAATTGACCTGCGTTTTTGTGGACCACGGCTTGCTGCGGCTTAACGAAGGCGACATGGTCATGGACATGTTCGTTGGAAAATTACACGCCAAGGTGATACGCGTGGACGCAGCCGACCAATTCTTAGGCCAGTTGGCTGGTGTTAACGAGCCCGAAGCCAAGCGCAAAATCATTGGCCGGGAGTTTGTCGAAGTGTTCAAGGCAGAGGCAGCCAAGCTCAAAGGCGAGGGCGCGCAGGGCGCCAAATGGTTGGCCCAAGGCACGATTTACCCCGACGTGATTGAGTCAGGCGGCGCCAAAACCAAAAAAGCAGTGGTGATCAAAAGCCACCACAACGTGGGCGGTCTGCCCGAACAGTTGGGCCTCAAACTACTGGAGCCCTTGAGAGAGTTATTCAAAGACGAAGTACGTGAACTCGGCGTGGCCTTGGGCTTGCCTTTTCACATGGTCTACCGCCATCCTTTCCCAGGCCCGGGCTTAGGCGTGCGCATTTTGGGCGAAGTCAAAAAAGAATACGCCGACCTCTTGCGCCGCGCCGATGCTATCTTTATCGAAGAGCTGCGTAATTTCATTGATGAGGAAAGCGGAAAAAGCTGGTACGACCTCACAAGCCAAGCCTTTGCTGTCTTTTTGCCAGTGAAAAGCGTGGGCGTGATGGGCGACGGCCGCACCTATGACTACGTGGTCGCACTGCGCGCCGTTCAAACCAGCGACTTCATGACCGCCGACTGGGCCGAGCTGCCCTACGCCTTGCTTAAAAAAGTATCAGGCCGAATCATCAACGAAGTGCGCGGAATCAACCGCGTCACTTACGATGTTTCAAGCAAACCGCCGGCTACTATTGAGTGGGAGTAATAACTTTAATGTAAGTCGTTGATTTATATAGGTTTATTACTTGCACAAAAGTTTCACAAATCAAAATAAGCTATTGATTTTATTAGTGTTTGAAATTACAGTTACACAAAAACCTGCACACTGCTGCAACTATCCAAAACTGTAATTACCCAAACCATCGATGGCACTGAAAAAAGTCAAATTCGAAAAAGACGAACAGGCAATTTTTGATGACGCTGTTATCTATAAGCGTGGTGAATATTGGCAGATGCGTATATGGCTTAAAAAAGAGCACAAGTACGCTCGCTTCACGCTAAAAACTCAAAATAAAAGCACTGCGATAGATAAAGCCAAGTTGCATTATCACGCTTTAATGGCGCAACAGCTTGCAGGCAAGACCTATTTCTCCATCACTACAAAAATAGGTGTGGAGATGTATTTGGCTGAGCGCGAAAAAGATGTAGCAGCAGGAATAATCGTTAAGGGAAGATTTTCTGTAATACGTACACAGCTTAATCATTGGCTCAACATCATCGGCAAAGACACAAAGCTA
>JAIPDD010000064.1 GCA_021737875.1 Sulfuritalea sp. | reverse complement strand
TAGGGCCTCGAGTTCTTCAGGCGTTTTAGCTTTGGCTTTCTTCGCTGCGCTTTTTACCAAGGTCTCTTGCGCTTTGGCTGCTGCTTTTTCTGCGGCAGCGCGGGCGCTGGCTTCTTGGGTCTCGCGCTCTTGGCGTCTTGCAGTTAACTCTTCTTCTTGGCGACGCAGAAACTCCGCCTGCTTGCGCGCTTCTTCTTCGCGGCGCAGCAATTCTGCATCGTCAATCACGGATGCTGCGGGGGTTTCAACCACGGAGGGTTCGATGCTGTCGCTCGAGGCGTCAGAGCCATCTTCACGGCGGACAAAGGTTCGCTTTTTACGAACTTCAACCTGAATGGTGCGGGCCTTGCCCGTAGCATCGGCCTGCTTGATTTCAGTGGTTTGTTTTTTAACCAAGGTAATTTTTTTGCGCTCTGCACCGGCGGTGCCGTGGCTGCTTTGCAAAAAATTCAACAAGCTGTGCTTGTCGGCGTCCGTTAAGACATCGGTAGCAGACGTTTTAGAAACGCCTGCGGACTTCAATTGATCCAGCAAGGTTTCGGTGGATTTCTTGAGCTCATTAGCAAACTCGGCGACGGTCGTACTTGACATTTATTTTGTAACCTTTCATGACCATTACTCTTGAGAAGCGGCGTCATTGGTAAACCAATGTTCGCGTGCTTTCATGATCAGGGTCGTGGCTTCATCCGTAGACTGGCCTGTAATTTCTGTAAGTTCGTCGGTGGCAAGGTCTGCAAGATCATCGCGGGTGTGAACGCCGCTGTCTGCCAATTTGCCAATTTGTTCTGGAGTGAGTCCGCCCAAGTCACGAAGGTCTTGGGACACTCCGTCCACATTTTCTTCGTGGGCGATTTCCATGGTTAAAAGCGCGTCTTTTGCACGGTTGCGCAACTCGTTGACCGTGTCTTCGTCAAAGCTTTCAATTTCCAGCATCTCTTGCAAGGGCACATAAGCCACTTCTTCCAGGCTGGTAAATCCTTCGGCGATCAAGATGTCAGCGATTTCTTCGTCAACATCCAGCTTCTCCATGAAGAGCTTGCGACCGGAGTCGGTTTCAACGGCAATCTTTTGGGCAGACTCCGCCGCGTCCAAGATGTTGATCTTCCAACCGGTCAGCTCAGAAGCCAAGCGCACATTTTGTCCGCCGCGGCCAATGGCAATCGCCAGGTTTTCTTCGTCCACCACCACGTCCATGCCGTGGCGCTCTTCATCAACAACAATCGATGACACGTTGGCAGGCGCCAAGGCACCAATGACGAACTGGGCTGGGTCTTCGCTCCACAAAACAATATCCACGCGCTCACCTGCGAGCTCATTGGTTACGCCGTTGACACGGGTACCGCGAACGCCCACGCAGGTTCCGATCGGATCGACCCGCTTGTCATGGGACAGTACCGCAATCTTGGCGCGCGAACCTGGGTCGCGGGCGCAGGATTTGATCTCGAGCAGGCCTTGTTCAATTTCAGGCACTTCTTGGCTAAACAGCTCGATCATGAACTCAGGGGCGGAGCGCGACAAAATAATGGGCGCACCGCGCAGCGTCAAATCCACTTCCATGATCATTGCGCGAACGCGGTCGCCCACGCGCAGATTTTCTTTCGGGATCATTTCGGTGCGGCGCAGCCGGCCTTCTACGCGGCCGCTTTCAACAATGATGTCGCCTTTGTCCATGCGCTTGACGGTACCGACAAAGATGTTGTCGCCGCGAGACATGAATTCATTGAGCAGCATTTCACGCTCAGCGTCACGAATTTTTTGCAAAATGACTTGCTTGGCCGTCATGGCGCCGATGCGGCCAATGGGAACCGATTCAATCGCTTCTTCAATGTATTCGTCGACCTCAATGTCGGCAATTTGCTCTTTGGCTTCAAAGTGCAAAATTTCTTGGTCTGGCAATTGCAAGCCAGCCTCATCGGGAACCACATGCCAGCGGCGGAAGGTTTCGTAGTTGCCGCTGTCACGGTCGAGTGCGACACGAATATCGACATCACCGGCATACAGTTTTTTTGTGGCTTGAGCCAACGCCGCCTCAACAGCGCCCAACACCACGTCACGCTCTACATTTTTCTCACGTGAAATAGCTTCCACCAACATTAACAATTCGCGATTCATGCCTTGACTCTCCTGAACACTCTATTCAATGACTACGCTATGGGGTCTTGGTCCTGAGAACCCAAACCTGCCACACCTTGTCGCCCCTTAAAACTCACAATTGGTGCTAAGCGCGCTTCGCGCAACTCATCCAACGTAAAACCCAAAGCCTGCAAGGGCGGCAATACCCGCTTCTTGCTTACCCGCTGGCCAGGCTTGACCGCCGGCGCATCGCTCCAAACGATTTGCCAGCCCACCACGCCCTGCGCATCCTCCGTACGCTCTAGCGTTCCCCGAAACTTCTTGCGGGTCGCGCTAACCTGTCCTGTCGCTGCGGCGCCAATGGCTGCCTTCAAATTCACGTCCACCACTTGCCCGACAAACCGCTCAAAATCCGCCACATGGCGAAGCGGTCGGTCAATCCCCGGTGAAGACACCTCCAGCCGGCGGTATTCAATCGCATCTACCTCAAGCGCAAATTGCAACTGGCGTGTGACTTTTTCACAATCTTCCACATTCACAAACTGCTCTATCTGCTCTTGCCCCTCAGCAGCCTTCACCCAAGGCAAATCAATCGTGATGCGAAGCAAACCGCCCGCTGAACGCTCAATCTCGACCAGGTCATAGCCCAGACCGGTAACGATTTGCGCTACGATTTCTTGCAATGCCACGCTACAAAGTTCCGCTTTAAACAAAAGATGCTGCACAAACTTTGCGCACCATCGAAAAACAATCGACCAAAAAAAACGGGCGGTAAATACCCGCCCGTTTGGTCGTGAAGCTTGGATTGTACTGCAAAAACAGCCAAAGATCCTTGATTTTTAAGGATTTATTGCGAAGCAGCGAGCAAAGTTTGGGTGTAGAGATGCTGTGGGCGGTCCAGAACGTCGGTGAGCCCGCCCATTTCGACCACCGCCCCGTTTTTCAGAACCATCACCTGGTGGGCCATGGCGCGGATCACCGCAATATCGTGGGTAATCAACACATAGCTCAGGCCCCGATCCCGTTGCAGCTGGGCCAACAAAGCCAGAACCTGCTGCGCCAAGCTGATATCCAAAGCGCTGGTCGGCTCATCAAGAACCAGCACCCGCGGGCCCACCACCAAGGCCCGTGCAATGGCCAAACGCTGGCGTTGCCCGCCCGAGAACTGGTGGGGGTAGCGCTGTAAAAGGCCAGGAAACTGCTGCTCAGACAGCCCAACTTCCTCTAAAACGGCAATCAGCCGCTCGTGAACCTCTTGCGCGCTCAGCTGGGATTGGTGCAAACGCAAACCCTCGCCAACAATGGCTTGCACCGTCATGCGCGGCGACAGCGACCCATACGGATCTTGAAACACCACTTGGATCTCTTTGCGCAAAGCCCGGTCTTGCCGGCTAGACACGCCAAAAGACCGCCCAAAAAGGGTCACATCGCCAGAAAAAGGCGTCAAACCCAAAACTGCCAAAGCCAAAGAGGACTTGCCTGAGCCCGATTCACCCACAATGCCCAGCGTTTGCCCCTGGCCTAACTTGAAGCTGGCGTTTTGAACCGCCACAAAGGTATTCTTGCGAAACCAACCACGCCACCCTTTGCCTGCCACGGGGTAAGTCACTTTCAAGTGGTCAACGGCAATAGCGGTTTTTGCCGACGGATTGGTATCTACTACGCAGCGCACCGGGGCGCTGGCCAGTAGTTTTTGGGTGTAAAGGTGTTTTGGCGCATCAAAAATCGTTTGCACCGGGCCTTGCTCGACCAACACACCGGTTTGCATGATGGCGACATGGTCGGCAAATTGCCGAACTAAATTCAAATCATGGGTAATGAGAAGCACAGCCATGGCATATCGGGCTTGAAGCTCGCCAAGCAAATCCAAAATTTGCTTACGCACCGTCACGTCCAAGGCCGTCGTTGGCTCATCGGCCAACAAAAGCTTGGGGCGGCAGGCCAGGGCCATGGCGATCATGGCGCGTTGGCGCTGCCCGCCAGAAAGCTGGTGGGCATAAGCCTGTGCGCGCCGCTCGGGCTCGTCAATACCAGTGTCTGAGAGCAACTGCACCGCCGCCGTGTGGGCCTCTTTGATAGGCATGCCCATTTTGGTTTGCAAAATCTCCGTTATTTGCTCGCCAATCGTCAGCACCGGATTGAGCGCCGTCATCGGCTCTTGAAACACCATGGCGATATCACTCCCGCGCAAGGCTTGCAGCTGCGGGGCCGGAAGATTGAGCAAATCCACCCGGCCTTCCGAGCTGTCAAACCAGGCGTGGCCGGTCGTGTGGCCGTCTTGCGCCAAGCCCAAAAGACTTAAAGCCGTGACCGTTTTTCCTGAGCCCGACTCGCCCACCAAGGCCCAGCGCTGGCCGGGCTCCATCCGCAGGTTCAAGCCGCTGACCACTTCCGTGCCCTCAAAAGCAATGCCCAGGCCTTGGATGTCTAAGAGGCTCATAGCGACTGCTTTCTCGGATCCAACGCATCGCGCAGCGCATCGCCCATCAGCGTTAAGAGCAACAAGGTCACCACCAGCACCGCAAACGTCGACAGCGAGATCCACCACGCATCGATATTGTTTTTGCCTTGCGAGAGCAGCTCACCCAAAGACGGCGTTCCCGGGGGAACCCCCAAGCCCAAAAAATCCAAGGACGTCAGCGCCAAAATCGCGCCACTCATCCGAAAAGGCAAAAAGGTCACCACGGGCGTCAGGCTGTTGGGAAGAATATGGCGCCAAATGATGTGGGCGTTGCTCAAGCCCATGGTGCGGGCGGCGCGAACGTAATCCATCTGCCGGTTGCGCAAAAATTCAGCACGAACGTAATCACTCAACCCCATCCAGCCAAACAAGCTCAATAAAACCAAGAGCAAGGTGATGCTGGGAGAAAAAATGGCGCTAAAAATGATCAGCAGATACAGCTCCGGCATGGCGCTCCAAATCTCAATGGCCCGTTGAAACCACAAGTCGGTTCGCCCGCCATAAAAACCCTGTATCGCGCCCAACAGCACGCCGAGCACAACCCCGCTCAAGGTCAGGGCCAACGCAAAAAGAACGCTCACCCGAAACCCATAAATCAGCTGCGCCAATAAATCACGCCCGCGGTCATCGGTACCCAAATAATTGGCAGCGCTGGGCGGCGCAGGGTTGGGCTTTGTCGCAAAGTAATTCAGCGTTTTAGGCCCGTAGCGGTTGGGCGCAAACACGGCCCAGTTTCCGGGCTCTGCCAACTGTTGCGCAATAAAGGGATCAAGGTAGTCGGTCGGGGTGGCAAAGTCACCGCCAAAACGCGTCTCGGGGTAGTCGTGCAGCATGGGGAACAACCATTCGCCTTGGTACTTCACCACCAAAGGCCGGTCGTTGGAAACCAGCTCGGCCGCCAGGCTGAGCAACAATAAAAACACCATGCCCCACAGGCTGTAAAAGCCCAGACGGTTGCGCTTAAAACGCAACCACGCGCGCCGGCCTGGGCTTAAAGAGGGGGGGTTAATCAAACTTGACACGGGGATCGGCCCAGACATAGCAAAGATCAGACACCAGCTTGGTGGCCAAGCCAATCAGCGTGAAAAAAAACAGCGTGCCCATGACCACCGGGTAATCCCGTCGAATCACGCTCTCGTAACTCAGCAGCCCCAAGCCATCCAAAGAGAACAGGGTTTCAATCAACAAGGAGCCGGTAAAAAACGCACCCACAAAAGCCGCTGGGAAGCCCGTGATGATGGGAATCAAGGCATTGCGCATCACGTGTTTCCACAAAACGGTGCGCTCTGATAAGCCTTTGGCCCGGGCGGTTAACACATACTGCTTTCGAATCTCTTCTAAAAACGCATTTTTGGTAAGCATGGCGGTGACGGCAAAACTGCCCATCACCATGGCAGTCACCGGCATGGCGATATGCCACAGGTAATCCACAATGCGCGCGCCCCACGCCATCTGCTCCCAGTTTCCAGACGTCAAGCCGCGCAGGGGAAACCACTGCAACTGTCCGCCAAAAATCACCAACAGCGCCACGCCTAAGACAAAACCCGGAATGGCGTAGCCCACCAAAATAATGAGCGTGGTCACAAAGTCAAAACGCGAACCGGCGCGAACCGCTTTGGCAACCCCCAAAGGAACAGCAATGAGGTAACTGATAAAAAAAGTCCACAGGCCCAAACTCATCGACACGGGGAGTTTTTCCCACAAGAGTTCTGATACATCGCGGTTTTGAAAAAAGCTCTTGCCTAAATCAAAGCGCGCAAACTGCACCAACATCTGCCAAAAGCGCTCGGGCGCTGGCTTGTCAAAACCATACAAAGCCTTGGCTTGGGCCAGTCGCTTGGGGTCTACCCCCTGCGCGCCGCGGTAACTCAAGCCCGCGCCCTCGGCACTGGTGCCCCCCGCGCCCAACTTGGCTTCTGCCAAGTACTGCTCCACCGGCCCGCCGGGAACAAATTGAATCACCACAAAGGTGAGCAACAACACACCGAACAAGGTCGGCACCATGAGCGCCAGGCGTTTAAAAATGTACAAAAGCATTACTTTGCCCACCAGGTATCCATCGCCCAGGTTTCGCCCTGTGCGTAAGGCGGCATCTGTGGCGGCTTTTGCAATTTCCAGGCGTTGTACGCCAAGCGGTGGGTTGCTGCGGACCACTGGGGCAGCAACAGGTAGTTGTGGCCAATCACCCGGTCTAGCGCTTTGCACGCACTGACCAATTCCGCTTTGGTTTTGGCGCCTGTCATTTTGACCACCAAGCCATCGACTGCCGGATTTTTAATTCCCGTATGGTTGCCAGAGTCTTCGGTATCTGCGGCCTTACTGCCAAATAAATCTGCAAACTCTTGGCCCGGATTGTGGGTGCCTTGGTAGGCCATGGAGGTGATATCGAACTCAAACTTTTGCAAGCGTTGTTGGTAGAGCGCGAAATCCACCGGGCGAAAAACCAATGTCACACCTATTTTTTCCAAGTTGCGCGCCCACGGGGTTACCACGCGCGCTCCAGCTTCGTTGCTGTCGAGGTATTCCAACACCAAGGGCTTGCCTTGGGGGTTGCGTAAGGCGCCGTCCCGGTACGTCCAACCCGCCTCTTTGAGCAAAGCCTGCGCTTGGCGCAGGTTGTTGCGCAAACTGCTGTGGCCATCGGTGCGCGGGGCTTGCACCAAGGGGCCCCACGCGGCTAGCGGGATATGCGCCTTCAAGGGCTCCATAAGCAACTTCTCGCTGGCATCGGGCTCGCCCTGCGCTTGGCACTGGGTGTTGCCAAACAGGCCTTGCACTCTTTGGTAGGCGCCGTAAAACATTTGGCGGTTCATCCATTCAAAGTCAATGGCCAAGCCCAGGGCTTGGCGCACGCGAACATCGTTAAGCGGGGCTCTGCGGGAGTTCAACACATAGCTTTGAAAACCGGTAGGCAAGCGGTGGGTCAATTCGCCCTTGACCAACTCCCCTGAATCAAACTTTTTGCCATTCACGCGCCGCGCCCAGTCGCCCGCAGAAAAAAACCGCATGAGATCAAACTCCCCCGCTTTCAAAGCCTCAAGCCGCGCGGTGTTGTCTTTGTAAATTTTGACGGTGATGCGGTCAAAATTAGCGCTACCTACGCGCACGGGGAGGTCTTTGGCCCAGTACTTGGGGTCGCGGACATAGCTGATGTCTTTGCCAAAATTCACCGGCCCAATGGTGTACGGCCCACTGCCAATGGGAATGTCCATCACCACCTGGTCAAAGGGTTTGGCAACGCCTGCCACCCTGCCCCATTGGTGGCTAAAGACAGGCAAACCGCCCACCGTTAAAGGCAACTCGCGGTTGGGGCGCTTAAAGCGAAACCGAATGGTGCGCAGGCCCAGCACATCAGCCCCTGCAACGTCTTCCAACGCGGTTCGGTACCCCGGCGCAGCCAATGTGCTGTTGAGGGTGTCAAAGCTGTGTTTGACATCGAGCGCCAACACCGGGTCGCCGTTGTGAAACCGCGCTGCGTCTCTAAGCACAAACGTTGCCGACAAGCCGTCTGCTGCAACCTGCACATCTTGCGCCAGCAAACCATAGGCCGCTGCGGTTTCATCCAAGGCGCCTGAGAGCAAGCTGTCAAACAAGAGGGTACTGAGGTAGGCCGGCGCCGAGCCTTTGACAGTAAAGGGGTTGTACTTGTCAAAGGTGGATGTGCGTTGGTTGCTCACCAAGCGCAGCTCTCCCCCTTTGGGGGCCTTGGGGTTGACGTAGGAGAAATGTTGAAACCCCGCGGGGTATTGCAGGTCGCCCCACAAAGAATAGCCATGCGCGGCCCAAGCGGGAAAGCTCAGAACAAATAGCAAGAGGCTGGCCAGTAAACGCATGCGACAATTCTGCCCTATACCAAGGTATTTTTGAGGAAACTGAAATGGGCTTTTTAGCAGGTAAGAAATTGTTAATCACCGGCGTGTTGTCGAACCGCTCTATCGCCTACGGCATCGCCAAAGCGTGCCACGAACAAGGCGCCGAGTTGGCTTTTAGCTATGTTGGCGAACGCTTTAAAGACCGCATTACAGAATTTGCGGCAGACTTTAACTCCACCCTGATCTTTGACTGCGATGTGGGTGACGACGCCCAAATTGACAAACTGTTTGCTGATTTGTCCGCCCACTGGCCCCAGTTTGACGGCTTTGTTCACAGCATCGGCTTTGCGCCACGCGAGGCCATTGCCGGCAATTTCTTGGATGGCTTAAGCCGCGAAGGCTTCAAAATTGCCCACGACATCAGCGCCTACAGCTTCCCCGCCATGGCCAAAGCAGCGCTTCCGTTTCTCAGCCCCAAAGCAGCGCTGCTCACCCTCACCTACCTTGGCGCTGAGCGCATCATTCCCAACTACAACACCATGGGCTTGGCCAAAGCCTCGCTGGAGTCGTCGGTGCGTTATTTGGCTGAGGCCGTTGGCGCCAAAGGGATTCGGGTCAATGGCATCAGCGCGGGCCCGATTAAAACCTTGGCGGCCAGTGGCATCAAAGACTTCAGCCGACTGATGGGCGTAGTAGCCAATGCCTCCCCCATTCGGCGCAACGTCACCACCGAAGATGTTGGCAACGTCGCTGCATTTTTGATGAGCGACCTCGCTGCTGGCGTAACCGCTGGAATCACCTATGTTGATGGCGGCTTTAGCAAAACCATGGGCGTGATGTCGGAAGGCTAAGCCTTCCATCGGTCTGGCTTTAACGCACGCAGTCCGCAAAGTAGCGCTTCTTGCCGTCTGCGCCTTCTTCTTCCACTAGGCCGTGGATATCGGTCTCAAAACCTGGGCACTGGACGTTGAATTCGCGGGCAAACTTTAAGTAATCCACAATTTTCTTGTTGAAAACTTCGCCGGGAATGAGCAATGGAATGCCTGGCGGGTACGGCGTGACCAAGCCCACCGTGATCCGGCCTTCCAGGTTATCAATTTCAACGCGCTCGGTTTTACGCAACGCAATGTGGGCGTAAGCATCGCTGGGCTTCATCGCGGGGGTGAGGTCGCTCAAATACATGTCGGTTGTTAAGCGCGCAATGTCGTACTTGGCGTACAGCTGATGAACATGGTGGCACAGGTCTGCCAGGCCCATTTTTTCGTAGCGCGGGTGCTTTTGGCAAAACTCCGGCAATACCCGCCACATGGGCTGGTTTTTTGCGTAGTCGTCTTTGAACTGCTGCAAGGCCGTCAACATGCTGTTCCAGCGGCCCTTGGTAATGCCAATGGTGAACATGATGAAAAAGCTGTAGAGCCCGGTCTTTTCGACCACCACGCCGTGCTCGGCTAAAAACTTGGTCACGATGCTGGCAGGAATGCCGGTTTTGGCAAACTTGCCGTTCAAGTCCATGCCCGGTGTGACGATGGTCGATTTAATCGGATCGAGCATATTGAAGCCCGTGGCCATCTTGCCAAAGCCGTGCCAATTAACGCCCGCCTTGGCTTTGGCGGACTCGCCCTTGATGATCCAGTCATCCGCCCGCCCAATGCCTTCGTCCACCAACTTATCGGGGCCCCAGACCTTGAACCACCAGTCGTCTCCGTATTCTTCGTCCACCTTGCGCATCGCCCGGCGAAAGTCCAAAGCCTCGGCAATGCTTTCTTCTACCAAGGCCTTCCCTCCGGGCGGCTCCATCATGGCTGCTGCCACATCACAGCTGGCAATGATGCTGTACTGTGGGCTGGTTGAGGTGTGCATCAAATAGGCTTCGTTAAACAGATGCTTATCGAGCTTGACCGTTTGCGAGTCTTGCACCAACACATGGCTGGCTTGGCTGATACCGGCCAGCAGCTTGTGGATCGACTGGGTTGCGTACACCATGGCCTCTTTCGGCCGCGCACGGTTTTTACCCATGGAATGGTAGGTGCCGTAAAACGGATGGAACGCCGCGTGCGGCAGCCAAGCCTCATCAAAGTGGATGTTTTCAACATAGCCATCGAGCAAGCCTTTGACTGTCTCGGTGTTGTACAAAACGCCGTCGTAGGTGGACTGCGTCAGCGTCAAAACACGCGGCTGGATCTTGTTGATGTCCGCGCCTGCCAAATGCTCTTTCACCAAGGGGTTGGCTTTGATTTTGGCTTTGATCGTCGCCGGCTCAAACTCGCTTTTGGGAATCGGGCCGATGATGCCGAAGTGGTTGCGCGTGGGTTTCAAGAAAACGGGAATCGCCCCGGTCATGATGATGGCGTGAAGAATCGACTTGTGGCAATTGCGGTCCACCACCACCACGTCATTGGGCGCCACCGTGTGGTGCCACACCATTTTGTTGCTGGTACTGGTTCCGTTGGTCACAAAAAAGCAGTGGTCTGCGTTGAAAATCCGCGCCGCGTTGCGCTCAGAAGCCGCAACTGGGCCAGTATGGTCCAGCAACTGCCCCAGCTCTTCCACCGCGTTACAAACGTCCGCCCGCAACATGTTTTCACCAAAGAACTGGTGAAACATTTGGCCCACCGGGCTCTTAAGAAAGGCAACGCCACCCGAATGCCCGGGGCAATGCCAAGAGTAAGAGCCGTCTTCGGCGTAGTCCAACAGGGCTTTGAAAAACGGCGGCTGCACGCCTTCTAGGTAACTCTTGGCCTCACGAATAATGTGCCGCGCAACAAACTCAGGGGTGTCTTCAAACATGTGAATAAACCCATGCAGCTCGCGCAAGATGTCATTGGGAATATGGCGCGAGGTTTTGGTTTCGCCGTACACGTAGATCGGTACGTCCAAGTTTTTCCTGCGCACCTCTTCAATAAAGTGGCGCAAATTCAAAACCGCAGGGTCCAAGTCGGGGCCAGGCGTGAATTCTTCGTCATCAATCGACAAAATAAACGCACTCGCACGGCTTTGCTGCTGGGCAAATTGGCTTAAGTCTCCGTAGCTCGTCACGCCCAATACTTCAAACCCCTCCGACTCAATGGCATCGGCTAAAGCGCGGATACCCAAACCCGAGGTGTTCTCGGAGCGGAAATCTTCATCGATGATGATGATGGGAAAGCGAAACTTCATCAGGGAACTCCAACGGCAAGCCAAATAATACGAATGAGCGCGAAGTGTAAGGACTAAATGCGTCTCAACTGTTGCGTTGCATCATTTTTTGCTGCCATTTGTGGCGTTGGAGTGACGCAAATGAAAAAAACGGGCCGCTGGGGCCCGTTTTTTTAGCTATTTCTGGCGGAGAAGGCGGGATTCGAACCCGCGGAGGGTTTGACCCCTCGCACGCTTTCCAGGCGTGTGACTTAAACCGCTCATCCACCTCTCCAGAACGCACGATTCTAACCTGTCTTTGATGCTTGCCTCGGAGCGACTGCGCCTGAAAACATAAAAAAAAGGGAGCGCCTTTTCAGGCACTCCCTTTTGGTAGCTTGGCTAAAAATTTAGCGTGCTTTTCGCAGCTATTAGCGAATCACAGCCAAAGTTACCAACTGTCCGCCTTTGATGGTTTTCAGAGTCAAAGCGCCATTCTTGATGTCGCCTTTTTCGTCAAACGTGATGGGGCCAGTAACGCCTTTGAAGTCTTTTGTCGCAGCCAATACGGGGAGGTATTTCGCTGGGTCAGAAGAGTTAGCAGCAACCATGGCAGCAACCATGATCTTCACGGAGTCGTAAACGTAAGGAGCGTAGACTTGAACGTCAGCGTTGAACTTGGTTTTGAACTTCGCTTT
>JAIPDD010000063.1 GCA_021737875.1 Sulfuritalea sp. | reverse complement strand
CGCCTTGGTTTTGTCAGCCGCGAGCCGCGCTGGGCCGTCGCCCACAAATATCCCGCCCAAGAACAACTCACCCAAGTCGTGGCGATTGACGTCCAAGTGGGGCGCACCGGCAAGCTGACGCCGGTCGCAAAACTAGCCCCCGTTTTTGTCGGCGGTGTGACCGTCACCAACGCCACGCTTCACAACGAAGACGAAGCCAAACGCAAAGACGTTCGTGTGGGTGACACCGTGATCGTTCGCCGCGCGGGTGATGTGATTCCCGAAGTTGTCGGAGTAGTTCCTGCAGCTGAAGGCGCAAACCAAAACCGAGGCGCAGTTTTCGCAATGCCGCATGAATGTCCCGTGTGTGGCTCCAGTGCTATTCGAGAAGAAGGCGAGGCCGACTACCGCTGTACCGGCGGCCTGTTTTGTAGCGCCCAACGCAAGCAAGCCATCCTCCATTTCGCTCAACGCCGCGCGGTTGAGGTGGAAGGCTTGGGAGAAAAGTTGGTGGACCAACTGGTGGACGCCGAATTGATTCGAACCCTGCCTGACCTGTACCGTTTGGGTTTTACGGCGCTAGCGGAGTTGGAGCGCATGGCTGAAAAATCAGCCCAAAACATCATTGACGCTTTAGAAAAATCCAAACAAACCACCTTGCCTCGCTTCCTCTTCGGCTTGGGCATTCGCCACGTGGGCGAAGCCACCGCCAAAGCCTTGGCGCGGCATTTTGGCGACATGGACGCCATCATGAGCGCCACCGAAGAAGAGCTCTTGGAAGTTGGCGACGTGGGCCCAATCGTTGCGCAAAGCATTCGTACTTTTTTCGCGCAGCCGCATAATCGCGAAGTGGTGGAACACCTGCGGGCTTGCGGAATCCAATGGCCTGCGATAGAGGCCAGCTCCAACGCTCCCAAACCTTTCGCCGCGATGACCTTCGTTATCACCGGAACCTTGCCCACCTTGGGGCGCGACGCAGCCAAAGACCTGATCGAAGCGGCCGGGGGCAAAGTATCCGGCTCGGTTAGCAAAAAAACCAGTTACGTTTTAGCCGGCTCTGAGGCCGGCAGCAAGTTAGACAAGGCACAAGAACTCGGCGTTACCGTGATAGACGAGGCGACCTTGATTGCCATGCTAAGTTCAGACCCATAAACACAACCGGAGTAAGCCATGGACGCATTTCAAGACCACTACCCACACAACGTAGCCCACTGCTACGGTTGCGGCCACCTCAATAGCCACGGCCACCAAATCAAAACGGTGTGGGATGGCGATGAAACCGTCACCCACTTCACCCCCAAGCCGTACCACACCTCCATCATCGGCTATGCCTACGGCGGCCTGATCGCCTCGCTGATTGACTGCCACAGCACCGGCTCAGCCGCTGCTGCCATGTACCGCCAAGCGGGTCGTGACATGGACTCGCTACCCGCGTTTCGCTTTGTGACTGGCTCACTGCACGTGGACTACTTAAAGCCCACGCCGATTGAAGGCGAGCTTGAAATTCGCGGCCGCATCAAAGAAATTAAAGGCCGCAAAGTCGTTGTAGAAACCACGGTGTACGCCGGTGGGATTGCGACCGTGCGCGGCGAGGTTGTCGCGGTTCAAATGCCTGAGAGTTTTTCTCAGGCTGCGGCGTAAAGGCAGGCCCATGACCGTTCGCGAGATTCTCAAAATGGGCGACCCGCGCTTATTGCGCCAGGCCCAAGAAGTAAAGACGTTTGATTCGGACGCGCTGCATTTGTTGGTACTAGACCTACTTGACACCATGCACGCCGCCAACGGCGCAGGCCTTGCCGCGCCACAAATCGGGGTCGATCTGCAAGTGGTAGTTTTTGGCTCCGGCGAAGCCAACCCTCGCTACCCCGACCGGGACCTGGTTCCGCGCACCGTGTTGGTCAACCCTGTGATCACGCCTCTAGGCGAGGCAACAGACAACGACTGGGAAGGCTGCTTGTCGGTACCCGGAATGCGCGGCATGGTTCCGCGTTTTACCCACATTCGCTACACCGGTTTTGACCCCTACGGCGACACCATCGACCGCACGGTAGAAGGTTTTCACGCCCGCGTTGTGCAACACGAATGCGACCACCTGTGGGGCAAGCTCTACCCCATGCGTATGACCGACTTCTCGCAGTTTGGTTTTACCGAGGTTTTATTTCCGGGCTTGGTGGATTCGCAAGACGATTAGCTTGCTTAACTCCTGATAATGGGCGGGTCCTAAAAGTCGTTTTGACTTTTAAAATGAACCTCCTTTTATGTTTGAACAAACCTTTAAAAATATCGACAATATCCTATTCAAGGATGCGGGCTGCACAGGCGAGCTGGACTACACCGAACAATCCAGTTGGCTGCTGTTTTTAAAGTACCTCGACGCCTTAGAGGCCGACAAAGCCACCGAGGCGGTACTAGAAGGCCGTGACTACCAATTCATTCTGATTGAGCCCTTCCGTTGGTCGGTTTGGGCCACCCCTAAAGCTGCAGACGGCAAGATCGACCATAACGCCGCGCTCACGGGTGACGACCTCAAAGCCTTTGTCAACGCCAAACTGTTCCCGTATCTGGCGGGTTTCAAACAACGCGCCAGCGGGCCGCAGACCATCGAATACAAAATCGGTGAAGTGTTCAGCGAGATCACCAACAAAATCCAAAGCGGCTACAACCTGCGTGACGTGATCGACCACATTGATGAGTTGCGCTTTGGTAGCCAAGAGCAAAAGCACGAGCTGTCGCACCTGTACGAAGCCAAGATCAAAAACATGGGCAACGCCGGGCGCAACGGCGGCGAATACTACACACCACGCCCGCTGATCCGCGCCATGATCGAGGTGATGCAGCCCCAAATTGGCGAACGTATTTACGACGCGGCCTGCGGCTCGGCAGGTTTCTTGTGCGAAGCCTTTGCGTATCTGAGCCCCAAAGCCACCAAGGCCGACGACCTAGACACGCTGCAAAAGCGCACCTTCTACGGCAAAGAGAAAAAGAGCCTTGCCTACGTGATCGGCATCATGAACATGATCCTGCACGGTATCGAGGCGCCCAACATCGTGCACACCAACACGCTGGGCGAAAACATCAACGACATCCAAGAGCGCGACCGCTATGACGTGATCCTGGCCAACCCACCCTTTGGCGGCAAAGAGCGCAAAGAGGTGCAGCAAAACTTCCCCATCAAAACCGGGGAAACCGCCTTCTTGTTCATGCAGCACTTCATCAAAAGCCTGCGTGCGGGGGGGCGTGCGGCAGTGGTCATCAAAAACACATTCCTCAGCAATACCGACAACGCCAGTGTGGCCCTGCGCAAACAGTTACTGCTAGATTGCAACCTGCACACTGTGCTGGACTGCCCCGGCGGCACCTTTCAGGGCGCGGGTGTGAAAACCGTGGTGCTGTTCTTCACCAAAGGCGAACCGACAAGCAAGACCTGGTTCTACCAACTGGACCCCGGCCGCAACATGGGCAAAACCAACCCACTGAACGACGCGGACCTGGTGGAGTTTGTGCAGCTGCAAAAGACCTTTACCGACTCGCCCAAGAGCTGGAGCGTGGCGGCCGACAGCGTGAACCTGGACACCTTTGACCTGTCGGTGAAAAACCCGAACGGCGGCGAAGCAGTGGTGCACCGCATCCCGGCGGACATCCTCGACGAGATCGCGGCGCTGGATGCCGAGGCGGCGGAGGTGTTGGGGAATATTCGGGGGTTGTTGGCGTGAAGGCGAACTGGCAAAGCAAAAAATTGGGCGACTTGCTCAGCGTTCAAAACGGCTGTGCCTTCAACTCCAAATCGTTTGGGGCAGATGGATTTCCCTTAATCAGAATTCGTGATCTGAAAGAGGGAGTCACGACCGAAACAAAATTCAACGCTGCATTTGACTCCAAGTACATCGTTAATGCTGGCGATTTTTTGATAGGCATGGATGGTGATTTCACCTGCCATGAATGGAAAGGACCGCCTGCCCTGCTTAACCAGCGAGTTTGCCGCCTGCAAGGATTCAATGATTCGCTAGAACCTCGATTCCTCTTCTACGGCATCAATGCTCACTTAAAAGCTATTGAAGAAGTCACTGGTTACACAACAGTCAAGCACTTATCTTCAAAACAAATTCTCGGTATTGAGATGGTGGTTCCACCACATAGTGAGCAACGCCGTATCGTCACCCTCCTCGATGAAGCCTTTGCCGACATCGCCACCGCCAAAGCCAACGCCGAAAAGAACCTCAAAAACGCCCGCGAGCTTTTCACACGAATCAGTGGCAGCGTGCTCGATCAATATGCAAGCACCAGCCAATCCATCACGCTTGAAGACTTGGTTGAGCCTGATTGCAGTTTGTCTTACGGCATCGTTCAACCCGGCGATGAAGTAGCCGAAGGTCTCCACATCGTGCGGCCCGTAGACATGAATACCGATGTGGTCATGCTTGAAGGCCTGAAAAGAATCGACTCCGCGCTGGCAAATTCTTATGCGCGAACAACGCTCAAGGGCAACGACATCCTGCTTTGCGTGCGCGGCACAACCGGCACCGTGGCCCTCGCTCACAGCGAGTTGGCTGGGGCCAATGTCACACGCGGCATCGTTCCTATCCGCTTTGCTTCAGAGAAAATTTCACATCAATTCGGCTATTACTTGTTGCGATCAGAACCGGCACAACTACAAATTCAAGCCAAAACCTATGGCACGGCATTGCAACAAATCAACATCCGCGATTTGAGGCAACTGACTTTGCCTGTCCCCGCACCACAAGACCAAGAAATCATCGTTCAACGCCTCAGTGCGCTGGAGGAAGAGACCAAACACCTCACAGCGGCGTTCGTAAACAAACTCACCGCCCTCGACGACCTCAAAAAATCCCTGCTGAACCAAGCCTTCAGCGGTTTCTTGTGAAAAGATGCCCACCATGAACTCATCCACCCAGCGCGATATCGCTTTGATCGACGAATTGCGGGCCTTGCCCTCAGAAACCGCCTGGGTTGAATTCAAAGGCAACAACACCGATCCCGACATGATCGGCGTTCGTTGCTCTGCGCTGGCCAATGCCGCCCGGATCGAAGGTTTTGACACGGCCTACATGATCTGGGGCATTGAAGACGGAACCCATGCCGTCACAGGTACCGACTTTCTGCCCGACATCAAGAAAAAGGGTAATCAGCCCCTGCCTTTGTGGCTGGCCAACAGCCTGCAGCCGAGCATTGCATTCAGTTTCAGACTCATTACTCACCCGCAGGGGCAAGTTGTTTTGCTTGAAATTCCGGCAGCCACTGGTGCGCCCGTTGCATTCAATAGTGTGGCTTACATCCGCATTGGCAGCACCACGCCCAAACTCACTGATTACCCCCAGCGTTACCAACAGCTGATTGAAAGACTGCAGCCCTACCGCTGGGAGCAAGGCAACGCACGCCAGTTCGCAACAGGTGACGAAGTTCTTAACCTTCTAGATTACACCCAATATTTCCGACTCACACAACAACCTCTTCCAGACAACCGAGCCGGTATTTTTGATCGCCTTGCTGCAGATCGTCTGATTTCTAAGGATGTTGGTGGGCACTGGAACATTACCAACCTTGGGGCGATTTTGCTGGCAAATAATCTTGGTGATTTTGATGCCAGCTTGGCACGCAAAGCGATTCGTTTTGTAGCTTATGGTGGAAAAAATCGAGCGGCTCAAGTCACTCATCGCATGGATGGTAAAAAAGGTTATGCCGTAGGTTTCGAAGGCCTCGTGAGTTATCTGTATGACCTGTTGCCAAAAAATGAGCATATTGGTGCAGCCCTGCGTGAATCCCACCCATTGTTTCCAGTGCTGGCCATCAGGGAATTGGTAGCCAACGCCCTAATTCATCAGGACATGACCATCACTGGCGCAGGCCCTCAGATCGAACTGTTCGAAGACCGCTTGGAAATCAGTAACCCTGGTGCACCTCTGGTCAAGCCTGAACGGATGATCGATTTGCCGCCCCGATCACGCAACGAAGCCCTTGCTGACCGCATGCGTCGCATGAGGCTCTGTGAAGAACAAGGTAGCGGTCTAGACAAGGTTGTCCAAGCCTGTGAGGTTTACCAACTTCCGCCACCATTGTTGCGAGCAGAAGATCATTCGTTTCAAGCAGTTTTGTATGGGCCAAGGGGGTTTGCCGCGATGACACCCGAGGAACGGATGCGAGCCTGCTACTTCCATTCCATCTTGAAGTTTTTGAGTGGCGACAAAATGAAAAATGCCTCACTGTGCCAACGTTTGGGCATTCCAGTCAAAAATGCTGCACAAGCCTCAGCAGTGATTAACAAGTCGCTGGATGCGGGCTTGATCCGAGTTGCTGACCCTGAACACCCTCGGGCTGGCTATGTGCCTCACTGGGCCTGATTTCTTGACTGGGTTTTGATTTGGAGGTCTTTAAATGGGTGTAGAAAATTAAATTTCTATAAAAATCAATGACTTAGGCTGCTTTTAACCATCCAGATTTTCTTAACTGGGTTTTGATTGCCTTACAAAACCTACCACCGCCGATTGCGAAACGACAGCCCGCTTGAAACGTAACTTGGAGTCGTTTACAAGCTATAAACGACTGAAGCAGGAGAGGACCATTTTGTTGACTACAACAAAATGGTCAAAAGCAGGTCAGGTGAGCATCCCCAAAAGTCTTTTGATATTCAGTCGGTGACAACACGTCTCCGACTGAAACTGAGTTCTAAATAATTACACTCATTCAGTTAGCAAAAAAACAATGCACATGAACGAAGCCGAAACCCGCGCCGAACACATCGACCCAGCCTTGGCCGCCGCAGGCTGGGGCAAGGTAGATGGCAGCCGCGTTTTGCGTGAGCACAACATCACGGCGGGCCGCCTTCAAGGCGCGGGCAAGCGGGCGCGGGCTGACATTGCCGACTATGTGCTGGTCTACCGCAACACCAAGCTGGCTGTGGTTGAAGCCAAGGCATGGGCCAAGCCACTAACCGAGGGCGTAGGCCAAGCCAAGAGTTACGCGGCCAAGCTGGCCATTCGCCACACCTACGCCACCAACGGCCAAGGTATTTACGGCATTGATATGCATACGGGAGCCGAGGCTGAAGTGGCCCGCTACCCCACACCTGACGAGTTGTGGGACATGACCTTTGGCGAGACTGAGGCACAAGCCGCCGCGTGGCGAAAACGCTTTGCCGCCGTGCCGCTCGAAGAGAAAGGAGGCACCTGGACGGGTCGCTATTACCAAGAGACAGCCATCACCCGCGTGTTGGAGTCGGTAGCCCAAGGAAACGACCGTGTGCTGTTGACGCTCGCCACAGGCACTGGCAAGACGTTTATTGCGTTTCAGTTGGCGTGGAAGCTGTTCCACAGCCGCTGGAATTTGAAGGACTGGAAAGAGGGTCCAGCGGCGGATGCGGAGCCTAGCCGCCGCCCGCGTATCCTTTTTCTGGCCGACCGCAACATCTTGGCCAACCAGGCCTACAACGCGTTTTCGCCTTTCCCTGACGATGCGCTGGTACGCATTGAGCCCGATGAGATCAAAAAGAAAGGGCGCGTACCCAAGAACGGCAGTGTCTTCTTCACGATCTTTCAGACCTTCATGAGCGGCCCCGAAGGCACGCCTTATTTTGGCGACTACCCCAAGGACTTTTTTGACTTCATCATCATCGACGAGTGTCACCGGGGCGGCGCCAATGACGAAGGCAGCTGGCGAGCGATTTTGGAGTACTTCAGCCCCGCCGTTCAGCTGGGTCTGACAGCCACGCCCAAGCGTACGATCAACGCCGATACCTATGGCTATTTTGGCGACCCGGTTTACACCTACTCGCTCAAGGAAGGCATCAACGATGGCTTTTTGACGCCGTTTCGCGTCAAGCAATTTGCCACCACGCTGGACGACTACGTTTACACCGCCGACGACACGGTGATGGATGGGGAAGTAGAACAAGGCAAGCGCTACGAAGAAAAAGACTTCAACCGCCTTATCGAGATCAAAGAGCGCGAAGCCTATCGCGTGAAGCTCTTGATGGACAGCATCGATCAGCGCGAAAAGACGATTGTGTTTTGCGCCAACCAACCGCATGCGCTTATGGTTCGCGACCTAATCAACCAGATCAAGATCAGCCCCGCGCCCGACTATTGCGTTCGCGTAACCGCCAACGACGGCAAGCTGGGCGAGCAGTACCTGAGCCAATTTCAAGACAACGAAAAAACGCTACCCACCATCCTGACCACATCGCAAAAACTATCGACCGGGGTAGACGCCCGCAACGTTCGCAACATCGTGCTGATGCGGCCTGTGAATTCGATGATCGAGTTCAAGCAGATCATCGGGCGCGGTACGCGGCTGTATGAAGGAAAAGACTACTTCACGATTTATGACTTTGTGAAGGCGCACCACAAGTTCAACGATTCCGATTGGGATGGTGAGCCGGTGGAACCCGAGTCACCGCCTGAGAAGCCTTTGCCACCCAGTTGGCAAGAGCAAGACCCGATCGAGCCGCCTAAGTTGCGCGAGCCGGGTTCCGAGAGACCTGAAAAACTGGTCGTCAAACTGGCCGACGGGAAAATCCGCAACATCCAGCACATCGCTTCTACCAGCTACTGGGGGCCAGACGGTAAGCCACTGTCGCCCGCGCAGTTTTTGGAAAGTTTGTTTGGCGCTCTGCCTGAGTTTTTCAAGAACGAAGATGAGTTACGCAACCTATGGGCTGACCCGTCCACGCGCAAAGCACTGTTGATCGGCCTAGCCGAAAAAGGCTTTGGTCGCGACCCGCTGCGCGAAATGCAGCGAATCATTGAAGCCGAAAAAAGCGATTTGTTTGACGTGCTGGCCTACGTCGCGTTCGCGCTGCCAACTGAAACCCGCGCCAACCGCGCCGAACGCGCCAAAGCCCACAACGCACTTACGTATGACCAAAAGCAACAAGCCTTTTTAAGCTTCGTTCTCGACCAATACGTAACCCAAGGCGTAGACGAACTAGACGCCGACAAACTCACTCCACTGCTGAAGCTTCGGTACAACAACGCAATCAACGACGCAATGGCAGATTTGGGAGATGCGGTGCAGGTGAGGAGGGCGTTTGTGGGGATGCAGCGGAATTTGTATTCGGCAACCTAGCTCTCATCAACTTCGATTTTTAATCGCCAAAGCCACTTCCCGAACCAACTCGGGCCCCTTGTAAATTACCCCGGTGTAAATCTGAACCACGTCGGCGCCGGCTTCGATTTTGCTGAGTGCGTCTTTCCCGCTCAAGATGCCGCCTACGCCGATGATGGGGAACGCGGGGCCTAGGGCGCTACGCAGCTGGCGTATGACTTGGTTGCTTTTTTCTAACACCGGCCCACCCGAAAGGCCGCCGGCTTCTTCGCTGTACGTTTGGCCTTTAACTGCGTCGCGGCTGAGCGTGGTGTTGGTGGCGATGACGCCGTCGATGCGGTGGCGCTTAAGGGTTGCGGCAATGGTTTCAATTTGTGCGGCCTCAAGGTCGGGCGCGATTTTTAAAAACAAGGGGACGTTTTTACCGTGTTGCTTTTCCAAGGTTTCGCGCTTGGCGGCGAGGGCCGAGAGAAGCTGGTCAAGGGCGGCGTCGCTTTGTAGGTCGCGCAGGTTTTTGGTGTTGGGGCTGGAGATGTTGATGGTGACGTAATCGGCGTGGGGGTACACGCCTTCAAGGCAGGTGAGGTAATCGTCCGTCGCGCGTTCGATGGGCGTGGTTGCGTTTTTCCCGATGTTGAGGCCGAGCAAGAGCGCAGGGTTTTTGCTTTGGCGCAGCGCCGAGCGCTGAACGTTGGCAATAAAGGCCTCTAAGCCGCCGTTGTTAAAGCCTAGGCGGTTGATGAGGGCGTTGGCCTGCGGCAGCCGAAACATACGCGGCTTGGGGTTGCCGCCTTGCGCCAAGGGCGTGACGGTTCCGACTTCAACAAAACCAAAGCCCATCGCGCCCAAGCCGTCAATACATCGGGCATTTTTGTCTAAGCCCGCTGCCAAGCCCACCCGGTTGGGAAAGCGCAGACCCGCCAGCGTTAAGTGATCGCTCACCAGCGTATTGGCGTAAGCGCACTGCAAAGGCGTGCCTTGGGTTCGCGCGATGGCTGATAGGGTGAGGTCGTGCGCGGTTTCGGGGTCTAAACGAAACAATAATTGGCGCGAGAGCCCGTAGGGGACAAGAGACATTGGATAATTCCTAGTGAAGCACGTATTTTTAAATTTAAACCCTATTTTCACCGATGACCCATCCAACCCCCTCCAACGTTGCCAACCCAGCGCCCGCCCTCAGCCAAGACGCGCTGAAAACCTTGGTCGGTCAAGCCGCTTTGAAGTATGTGGTTCCCGGCGAGTTGGTGGGCGTGGGAACGGGCTCAACGGTCAATAAGTTCATTGACGCCTTAGCAACCATCAAAGACCAGATCAAGGGCGCGGTGTCTAGCTCGGTCGCGAGTACCGAGCGCCTGAAAGCCCTGGGGATTGCGGTTTTTGATGCCAACGAGGTCAGCAGTTTGTCGGTGTATATCGACGGGGCGGATGAAATTGACGGCCACGGTTTTATGGTTAAAGGTGGCGGCGCAGCTTTAACCCGAGAAAAAATTGTGGCTGCGCTATCAAAGCAGTTTGTGTGTATTGCCGATGAGTCCAAGCTGGTTCAACACTTAGGAAAATTCCCGTTGCCAGTCGAGGTAATCCCGATGGCGGCCAATCGCGTTTTGACGCAGTTTTCGGCGATGGGTGGTACGGGGACGATTCGCCTCAAAGACGGTCAGCCGCTGGTAACCGATAACGGCCAGTGGATTGTGGACGTGACTGGCCTCACGATTAAAGAGCCCTTGGCGTTTGAAGCGCAGGTGAGTCAGTGGCCAGGCGTGGTAACTGTCGGCGTTTTTGCGTACCAACGGGCCCAGGTCTGTTTGCTGGGAACGGCTGCAGGCGTTAAGACGCTGACGTTTTAATGTTGGAGTGAATGTTGGAGTGCGAGAGCATGCGCTCCACGTAGCGAGCGATCAGGTCAATTTCTAGGTTGACCTTGCTGTCTTTTTGAAGCTGGTGCAACGCGGTGTTGCTTACCGTGTGGGGAATCAAGTTGATACTCACTTCGCAGCCTCCGGCAACGTCTGCAATGCTATTGACGGTTAGGCTCACGCCGTTGACGGTGATGGAGCCTTTGTAGGCCAAGAATTTAGAAAGCGAAGACGGCGCGAGAACGCGCAGCTCCCAGCTTTCACCAATTTCCGCAAAGTAAGTGACCACGCCCATTCCGTCCACGTGGCCGCTGACCATGTGCCCGCCCAAGCGGTCATTGGCGCGAAGGGCTTTTTCTAAATTCACCACGCCTAGAGCGTCTAGGCCTGCGGTTTTGTCTAAGCTCTCGGCGGACACATCGACAGTGAAACGCGGCGCGTCGGTGCTGGTTTCTAGCGTGGTTACTGTCATACACGCGCCGTTCAAGGCAATGCTGTCGCCCAAGCCCGCGTCGTCTAAGTAACCTTTGGGGCAGGCAATGGTGATCCGTTTGCCGTGGTCGGCCGTAGCGCCTAAGTTGGCGATGTTTTGAATGTGGCCAACGCCGGTGATGATTCCTGTGAACATGGGGATCTTAAAAAGTAAATGTGGAAATTAAAAAGTGTCGTGGTTAGCTACGCGAGACAAAACCCGTAGGTCTTTGCCTACCATCTCAGCCGACGTAAATTCGAGCGCGATACCTTGCGAGAGTTCTGTCAAAGGCCCGAGGTTTGACATACCAGCGCCCAAGCCTAAAAGCTGAGGCGCGAGGTACACCAAGAATTCATCGACCACGCCAGATCGCAACAGCGAGCCGTTGAGTTTATGGCCAGCTTCCACATGGAGTTCGTTGATATCGCGTTGGCCTAAGTCCATCACCATGGCGTTTAAATCGACCTTGCCGCTGGGGCTGCCATCGGCGTGTTTTCCGGGGAGGTAAATGATTTCAGCGCCTTGGGCCTCAAGCTCGGCTTGGTGCTGTGAGTGGGGGTTGGCCGCGTAAATCGTGACCTTGCGCTGAACAGTAAAAAGCGGCGCGTTAGGAGGCGTTTGCAAATCGCTGTCTACGATCACCAAATGCGGTTGTCGTGGGGCCTTAACCAAGCGAACGTCTAAGCGGGGGTGGTCTTGTAATACGGTGCCAATGCCGGTTAACACCGCACACGCCCTGGCCCGCCACGCATGGCCGTCGGTGCGAGCGGCTTCTGAAGTTATCCATTGGCTGTTGCCATTGTTCAACGCGGTGGTTCCGTCTAAAGACGCAGCTACCTTGAGCCGAACCCAAGGTTGCTTTCGAACCATGCGGCTAAAGAAGCCGATATTGAGTTCTCGG
>JAIPDD010000062.1 GCA_021737875.1 Sulfuritalea sp. | reverse complement strand
GATTCTCTGCGCCAGGCCTTCAACAATCGCGGTTTTTCCAACACCGGGTTCGCCAATGAGAACGGGGTTGTTTTTGGTACGCCGCTGCAGCACTTGAATCGCCCGACGGATTTCATCGTCACGGCCAATCACTGGATCGAGTTTGCCCGCGCGGGCCCGCTCAGTCAGGTCAACACAGTATTTTTTGAGCGATTCGCGCTGGTCTTCGGCATCCGCGCTGTCCACGCTTTGCCCGCCGCGCACGGCGTCGATCGCCGCTTCCATGCTTTTTCTTGCAAGGCCTTGGGCTTGGGCTTGTTTAGAGAATTCGGATTTGCTGTCAGCCAACGCGAGAAAAAACAATTCACTCGCAACAAACTGGTCGCCACGCTTGATCGATTCTTTTTCGGACGCTTGTAGCAAGCTCACCATATCGCGGCCGACCTGGACCTGTTCATGGCCTTGGACTTGAGGCAACTTCTTGATAGCCGCTTCCGCAGCGGTCAGCAAGCCTTGCACATTGACGCCAGCGCGCTGGAGCAAGGCCTTGGGGCCACCGTCCTGGCGCAGCATGGCTGCAAGCACATGGGGCGGTTCAATGAAGGCGTGGTCTTGCCCAATCGCTAAGGTTTGGGCGTCCGATAAAGCCTCTTGAAATTTGCTGGTGAGTTTGTCTACACGCATTGTGGTCTCCTAATTCAAGCGCAGTTGGGGCCGTGGGGTTCGATTTTCAAGGCCCATCGGAATACGAACCTTGTCCCACATCAAAGGAGAGGCAAACGTTTGCGCCCTATTGGGCGTTGCTTGCGACAATTCCCCAGCGGGCCAAAGCTGCGTCATCGGTCACCCGTGCGTCGACCCAGTGTGCGCCGTCTGGCGTTTGCTCTTTCTTCCAAAAAGGGGCTTGGGTCTTCAAATAGTCCATCAAAAACTCGCAGGCCTTGAAGCTTTCTCCGCGGTGCGCAGAGGTCACCAACACCAAGACGACGGGGTCTTGGGGGAGCAAAACGCCAATGCGGTGCACCACACTTGCGCCCAAAATATCAAACCGCAGATGGGCTTCGTCGATCATGGCCTCAATTGATTTTTCGGTCATCCCAGGGTAATGCTCCAGCTCCAAAGATTGCACGCTGTTGGCATGCTTGGCGTCGTGGACGTTTCGATCCCGCACCGTGCCCAAAAAACTGCAGACCGCGCCAACCCGGGGGTCCTTGGCTTGTACAAGCGCAATTTCTTGTGCAATGTCAAACGCTTCACTTTGAATTCGAACCCGTGCCATAGGGACTAACCGCCTGTCACAGGAGGAAAAAAAGCCACTTCACACCCATCGATCAACACACTGCTTTCTTCAGCCATATGTTGATTCAAAGCCATTCGCACCACTTTGCTTTGATGCAAAGCCTCTGCGGGCGGGCCTTCGCGCTGGGCCAAGGATTCACGCAACTGCGCCAACGTGAGCGCGGACGTTTCAATCGTTTCAGACGCGCAACCCATGGCCTCACGGATCGATGCGAAATATTTAAGGTGGACACGCATCGCTATAGCTTACCCATACAGATCATTGAATGCCACAAAGGGGACCTGATCGCCATGGCGAATCGACTGGCCTGCGGGATTGTCCACCAATCCCTCCCCCCAAACGACAGAACTCAACACCCCAGAACTTTGGTTGGGAAAGAGGTCAAGGCCACCATGCGCGTTTCTGCGAACGCGTAAAAACTCTTGCCGTTTATCGGGTCGGGGCCAGTCGAAGTCGGCCCGCATGGCTGTGGATTGAAGGGGTGCTTGGTGCACGCCCTGCATTCGCTGCAAAAAGGGACGTACTAAAACCAAAAACGTGACAAAACTCGATACCGGATTGCCTGGCAAGCCGATGAAATGGCATGCGCCAATGCGCCCATGCGCAAACGGTTTGCCTGGTTTGATGGCGATTTGCCAAAGGTCCAATTGGCCCAAACTTTGAACGGCCGGTTTAACGTGGTCTTCTTCCCCAACGGAAACACCGCCGCTGGTTAAAACAAGGTCGTTGCTGTCTGCCGCAAGCCGGAGGGCCTCAACAGTTGCCTCGCGTTGGTCTGGAATGATCCCAAAATCCGTGACTTCACAGCCTAAGCGCTGCAGCAGGCTGTTTAAAAAAAACCGGTTGGAGTTATAGATGGCGCCCGCTGGCATTGCTTGGGGATCAATATCGCCTGGCATCACCAACTCATCGCCTGTAGAAAACAAAGCGACGCGGGGCTTGCATACAACACGAAGCTGGGCTAAACCAATACTTGCTGCCATGCCCAATTCGGCAGGCCCCAGGCGCTGCCCTGCTGTCAAAACAAGCTCGCCTTTGGAGACATCTTCGCCTGAGTGGCGAATCCACTGGCCGATGCTTGGCGTGTGGTTGACTTGAATACGCAACAAGGTATCTTGGGGATTGGATACAGGCAGTTCAGCGCAGTCTTCTTGCATGATGACGGCATCTGCCCCAAAAGGAATCGGTGCGCCCGTAAAAATTCGGGCTGCAGTTCCTGGCAATAGGGCTTGCGGGTTGGTTCCTGCAGGAATTCTTTGTGAGACCGGAAAAATCCCATTGCTTGCAGCTAAATCAGCCACCTTGATGGCATACCCATCCATCGAGGAATTGTCTTGCGGCGGGACCTGCAACTGCGAACTCACGTCCTGCGCCAATACCCGACCGTCTGCCTGCATGGTAGCGACCCACTGCGTTCCCAGCTGGTGCCCTTCGAGGCTTGCGAGAAGCTGCGCTAAGGCCGTCTCCAAGGGCAAGAGGGGTTTACGCATACAGTCTCAATACCCGCATTCTTGGGCAATCAATGCCTTGATTGCTGTGACATCCGCAGACATGCGTTTGACTTTTTTAGGCAAGGCCTCGATGCCAATGAATTTCTCTGGCCGATCAGGCTCTTGGCCTAAGGCCTCCACCAGCGTTGCGGCAAATTTAATCGGCAACGCGGTTTCTAAAACCACCATCGGAACACCCGGCTTACGGTGCGTCAACGCGACTTTAAGGCCGTCTGCGGTGTGCGTGTCCACCATCAATCCGTAGTGCTTCCATGTGTCACGGATCGTTTGCAATCGGTCTTGGTGGGTGCTCTTGCCACTGGCAAATCCATAGCGCGAAGACGCTTCTGGAAAATGTCGATCTGCACTCAAATCAAATCGCCCTGTTTGAGACACCTGCGCCCCAAACAAATCTGCCGTCTTGCTAGCATCGCGACCTACCAGGTCAAAAACAAAGCGCTCAAAATTACTGGCCTTTGAAATATCCATGGACGGGCTCGATGTTTCATGCGTATCGGCGGATCCCCGAACCCGGTATATGCCCGTTTTGAAAAATTCATCAAGTACGTCATTTTCATTGGTGGCAACCACCAAGGTGTCAATCGGCAAACCCATCATCCGGGCCACATGACCGGCGCAAACGTTGCCAAAATTTCCACTTGGAACCGTGAAGCTCACCCGCTGGTCATTGCTGCGTGTTGCTTGCAAATAGCCTGCAAAGTAGTACACCACCTGGGCCATCAAGCGCGCCCAATTGATGGAATTGACGGTTCCAATTTTGTATTTGCGTTTGAAGTCCAAATCGTTAGACACGGCTTTCACCAGGTCTTGGCAGTCATCAAAAACGCCATCAATCGCCACGTTGTAAATATTGGCGTCCATCAGGCTGAACATTTGCGCCTGTTGAAATGGACTCATCCGCCCGTTCGGACTGGTCATGAAAACCCGAACCCCTTTTTTACCCCGCATGGCGTATTCCGCTGCACTTCCCGTGTCTCCGCTGGTGGCGCCAAAAATATTCAACTCTTCGCCGCGGCGGGCCAATTCGTACTCAAACAAATTCCCCAAAAGCTGCATGGCCATGTCTTTAAAAGCCAAGGTGGGGCCGTTTGATAAGGCTTGCAAATACAAACCGTCTTCCAACTTTTTGAGCGGAACAATAGCTTGGCTTCCAAACACCGCTTCGGTGTACGTTTTTCGGCACAGCATTCGCAAATCATCCGCTGGTATGTCATCGACATACAAAGACAACACTTCAAAAGCCAGATCGGCGTAAGACAAGGTTCTCAAGCGCGTTAAGGTTGCATCGTCAACCTGCGGATAACTCTCTGGCAAATACAGCCCTCCATCGGGGGCCAAACCCTCTAACAAAATTTCACAAAATCGCTTTTTGGGGGTTGACGCAGCGCCTTGGCTGCGGGTGGAGATATAGCGCATTAGACCAACTCTTCTTTACGGATGCGAACAATGGTTTGGAGTACGGTAGGCAAAGCCTGCATCAAAGCAATCGCAGCGTCCATTTGTGATTCTTTGCAGTCGTGGGTCAAGATAATGAGGTCCGTTTGGCTGGCTTCAACACCACTGATTTCATCCGACTCGCGCTGCAACACGGCATCAATGCTGATATCTGCCTGGGCCAATATGCCAGTGACTTTGGCCAAGACACCGGTCTGGTCTGCTACGCGCAGGCGCAAATAGTAGCTCGTCACAATATGGCTCATGGGCAAGATGGGCGTGTCGCTCATCGCATCCGGTTGAAACGCCAAATGCGGGACGCGCTGGGCCGCGTCGGCCGTATGCAGTCGGGTCACGTCCACCAAATCGGCGATCACGGCCGATGCTGTTTGCTCGGAGCCCGCACCTGCACCGTAGTACATCGTGATACCCGCGGCATCGCTTTTGACCATGATGCCATTCATGGAGCCCTCTACATTGGCCAACAGCCGCTTGATGGGAATCAAAGTGGGATGAACACGTAACTCAATTCCTGTGTGGGTGCGCTTGGCAATACCTAGCAACTTGATGCGGTAGCCCAACTGGTACGCGTAGGCAATATCCGCTGCCGCAAGTTGGGTGATACCTTCCACATGGGCCCGTTTAAATTGAACCGGAACCCCAAAGGCAATCGCGGCCAAGATGGTGGCTTTATGGGCGGCGTCAAAGCCTTCAATGTCAAACGTCGGGTCGGCTTCGGCGTATCCAAGGGCCTGGGCTTGGGCCAGCGCAGTCTCAAAGCTCAGGCCTTTGTCGCGCATTTCTGACAATATGAAGTTGGTGGTGCCGTTGATGATGCCCGCCACCCATTCAATGCGGTTTCCTGAGAGTCCTTCGCGCAAAGCCTTGATGATGGGAATACTCACAGCCACCGCACCTTCAAAAGCCACCATGACACCCTTGGCATGGGCCGCAGCAAAAACTTCATTGCCGTGTTCGGCCAGCAAGGCTTTGTTCGCCGTGACCACATGCTTTCCATTCGCGATGGCTTGCATCACCAAGTCTTTGGCCAGGGTTGTGCCACCAATGACTTCCACAATGATTTCTATATCGGGGTCATTCACCACCGCAAATGGATCACTCACCACGTCGACTGCGCTGCCCACCAAGGCTTTGGCGCGGTCCACATTGCGCGCCGCCACACGGGTGATTTCAATGCCTCGGCCAGCGCGGCGCTTGATTTCCTCTTGGTTGCGTTTTAAGACCGCGAAAGTGCCACCGCCTACCGTGCCTATTCCTAACAAACCTACTTGAATCGGATTCATAAAATGTTTTAACTGTGCAATAAAAAATCAATGGCCTGCGCGCTTGCGGTACGTTTCCAAAAAGTGTGCAACCCGCTCGATCGCTTCTCGAAGGTCGTCTTCGTGTGGCAAAAATACGATGCGGAAGTGGTCCGGCGCAGACCAGTTAAACCCACTGCCTTGGACTAACATGACGCGCGTTTCTTGCAGCAATTCCAAGAAAAACTGTTGGTCATCTGCAATCGGGTAAACCGCAGGATCCAAACGCGGAAACATGTACAAAGCCGCGCTAGGCTTGACACACGTCACCCCAGGAATGGCCGTGATGAGCGCATAAGCCAAATCGCGCTGGCGGCGCAAACGCCCTCCTTCGCACACCAAATCGTCAATGCTTTGGTAGCCTCCTAGCGCGGTTTGAATCGCATATTGTCCAGGGACGTTGGCGCACAAACGCATATTGGAAAGCATGTTCAGGCCTTCAATATAGTCCTTGGCTGGGCGTTTATCGCCAGAGACCACCATCCACCCAGCCCGGTAGCCGCACGAACGGTAGCTCTTGGACAAAGAGTTAAAGGTCAAGGTCAAAACATCGGTACTGAGCGCGCCTAAGGCCGTATGTTTGACCCCGTCGTACAGCACCTTGTCATACACCTCATCGGCAAAAAGCACCAATCCGTGCGCGCGGGCAATGGCCACTATTTCCAACAACAAGGCCTCGGAGTACAGCGCCCCGGTAGGGTTGTTGGGATTAATCACCACAATGCCCTTGGTTCGCGGAGTGATTTTTGCGCGAATATCGTCAAGATTAGGCATCCAGCCATTGGCCTCGTCACACCGGTAGTGCACCGGGGTTCCGCCGGAGAGGCTGGCAGCAGCCGTCCACAGCGGGTAGTCCGGCGCTGGCAGCAACAGTTCGTCGCCATTGTCGAGCAAAGCGTTCGTTGCCATCACAATCAATTCACTGGCGCCGTTGCCCAAGTAAATGTCGTCCAATGTGACGCCTTTGATGCCTTGCTTTTGGGTTTCGTGCATCACCGCTTTGCGCGCAGAAAAAATGCCTTTGCTGTCAGAGTAACCCGAAGAATTGGGCAAGTTACGAATCATGTCTTGCTGAATTTCTTCTGGCGCATCAAAACCAAATACCGCCAAATTGCCGATATTGAGTTTGATGATCTTTTGGCCCTCCTCTTCCATCTGACGCGCGCGGTCCATGATGGGGCCACGGATGTCGTAACAGACGTTGGCTAGCTTGGCAGATTTCTGAATGGTTCTCAAATTCCCTCCGAGAATGTAGGCGTTCGGGTGAAAACTATAATTTGACCACAGTTCTCTGCTTCAATAGTGCAGTGCAACATTCAAATTCGTCACCCTAGGCCCAGCTATTCCCGATGAAACTACAACCTGACAGCACCCAAGGCCCCACGATCACCGGATATGGAAGCGACTGGGTCGCTATCAATGGCGAAACCAAACATAGCAGCACGGTGGTCTGCAGCACGGGACAAACCTTTGCATGGAACTGCGACGGGTTCGACAAGCTGGGCCCCGCCGATTTTGAAAAACTGCTCGATTTAGGTGCCGAGTTGGTTATTTTTGGAAGTGGCTCGACCCTTCGCTTTCCACACCCCCAATGGCTCCAAGGCCTGTATGACAAACGGATCGGCGTTGAAACCATGGATACCCATGCCGCGTGCCGAACTTACAACTTTTTAGCAGGTGAAGGCAGAAAGGTCGTTGCCGCCCTCCTCATTGCGCCCACATAGGCCGATGGGGCCTGCCAAGGGCCGGGGACTTTTAAGAGTAAAATCCAAGGTTGTCGTTGAGGGATAGGTGAGCAGCAAGCGCCCCTGTCCCCCCACTTTGCCTGACACATCCTGCACGAGAAATACTTACCCCCTATGGCGATCGTTGTCAACAAACCACTCCCCGAATTCGAAGCCAACGCCACCGGTGGCATTCGTGTGACCAACCATTCCCATGTGGGTCAAACGATGGTGTTGTACTTTTACCCCAAAGACAACACTCCGGGCTGCACTACGGAAGCCATGCAATTTCGTGACCGTTACAAAGATTTTGTCAAGGCTGGCGCCCATGTCTTTGGGGTCTCCCGCGACAACATGAAATCCCATGACGAATTCAAGGCCAAGCTAGAGCTTCCTTTTGAACTCATCGCAGATACCGAAGAAAAAATGTGCCACATGTTTGGCGTGGTCAAAAATAAAATCATGTACGGTAAAAAGGTCAAAGGCATAGAGCGCAGCACCTTTTTGATTGGCTCGGACGGCGTTCTGAAAGAAGAATGGCGGGGGCTGAAGGTTTTAGGGCACGTCGATGATGTACTCAAGGCGGTAAAGGCGCTCAAAAAAGCCACTTAATTGCGTCACACGGCTCATGCATAATAGTTGCATGCTTTTTCAGTTTTCGAATAAACAGCTTTTAAAAGCCGCCTTGGCCCAAGGCGGCTTTTCCATTTTTACAGCCTCGGTTTTCTGACTTCCTCTCTCACTTTTTAAACCATGCCACTTCCTCCTGCCCCGACAAAACGCGCCGATCGACTGCTTGGTAAATCCTCACACACCATGGAGCCAAACTCTTTGGGGCCAGTCAAGAGCAGAACAGCCAATACAGCGGCCGAAAGTTCGAAGCAGTCCAGCCCCAAAAAGACGGTGGCTTCTGCGCCAAAAGCGCCTGTGGCTTCAAATAAGCAGGCTCCTGTTGTAAGAACCCATACAGAACCACTGAAATCACAGCGTGCCATTCCTCGTCCAGCCCCAAGCCCGGTTCGCAGCAAAAAGTCTGGCCCACAGGGACCGAGCAAACTATTTGTTCTAGACACCAACGTTCTGCTGCACGACCCGATGTGCTTGTTCCGATTTGAAGAACACGACATTTTTCTGCCCATGATCGTGCTTGAAGAGCTCGACGGCCACAAAAAGGGTATGACGGAGGTGGCTCGCAACGCGCGCCAAACCAGTCGAACCTTGGATGCGCTGGCAGGAACACCGGGTGCCGACATCACGGCCGGCTTCATGCTTAACAGCACAGGGCAGCGGGAAGCCAAAGGCAAGCTCTTATTCCAAACCCAGCCTTTGGATTACACCCTGCCCAGCAGCCTGCCCCAAGGCAAGGCGGACAATCAGATCCTCGGAGTCGTTGAGGCCTTGCGCCAGAAATTCACGCCCCGTGAAGTGGTTTTGGTTTCCAAAGACATCAATATGCGCGTCAAAGCCCGGGCCTTGGGCTTGGCAACCGATGACTACCAAAATGACAAGGCGCTCGAAGACGGCGATTTGCTTTACTCTGGCGCCTTGGCGCTGCCTACAGATTTTTGGGCCACCCACGGGCAAAGTGTAGAAAGTTGGCAGCAAGGCCAACACACCTTTTACAAGGTAGCAGGTCCTTCTGTGCCTTATATGCTGATTAACCAGTTTGTGTACTTCGAGTCACCAGGTGAACCCAGCCTGTATGCCCGGGTGACTGAAATCCGCGGCGACATTGCCGTCCTTAAAACGCTCAAAGACTTCACCCACCTTAAAAATGCGGTGTGGGGCGTGATTGCGCGCAACCGCGAGCAAAATTTTGCACTTAATTTGCTGACCGATCCAGAAGTCGATTTCGTCACACTGACCGGTACGGCTGGTACCGGAAAAACCTTGATGGCACTGGCATCTGGACTGACCCAGGTATTGGATGACCGGCGCTACACCGAAATCATCGTGACGCGCGCCACCGTCAGCGTGGGTGAAGACATTGGCTTTTTGCCTGGCAGTGAAGAGGAAAAAATGGGCCCGTGGATGGGCGCATTGGACGACAACCTCGAGGTTTTAGGCAAGACCGATACCAGCGCTGGGGAATGGGGCCGCGCTGCCACCAATGAACTGATTCGCAGCCGCATCAAAATTAAGAGCATGAACTTTATGCGCGGGCGAACCTTTTTAAACAAGTACGTCATCATCGATGAAGCCCAAAACCTCACACCTAAACAAATGAAGACGCTCATTACCCGGGCCGGGCCAGGTACAAAAATCGTCTGCATGGGCAATTTGGCACAGATTGACACGCCCTACCTCACTGAAGGCTCCTCCGGCTTGACGTTTGCAGTGGACCGGTTCAAGGGCTGGCCCCACGGCGGCCACATCACGCTTGCCCGTGGCGAGCGCTCACGTTTGGCAGATTTTGCGAGCGAAATGCTTTAAAAAGCCTTTAGTAGTCTCCACCACCCCCATGCGCCAAGCTCTCAAATTTGGTGATCTGGCGCATAAAGGCTAACTTCACGGTTCCGGTGGGGCCGTTACGTTGCTTGGCAATGATGATTTCTGCAACCCCTGGCTCTTTACACGCTTCTTTGGTGTAGTACTCATCGCGGTAGATAAACATGATGATGTCTGCATCTTGCTCGATAGCGCCGGATTCTCGCAAGTCGCTCATCATTGGTCGCTTGTCAGGGCGCTGCTCCACGCTGCGGTTGAGCTGCGACAGGGCAATCACCGGGCACTTCAACTCTTTGGCCAACATTTTCAAACCCCGCGAGATTTCACCGAGCTCGGTGGCCCGGTTCTCGCCTTCGCTGCTGTTTCCGCTCATCAGTTGCAAGTAATCCACCACAATCAAACCGAGTTGGCCACATTGGCGGGACAGCCGTCTTGCATTGGCCCGCAGCTCGCTGGAAGTCAGGCCTGCGCTTTCGTCAATGTGCAATGAGATCGTTCGTAATTTTTCGATAGCTTCCGACAAGCGGGGCCATTCTTCATCGGTCAACTTGCCCGTTCGCAAATGGCCTTGGTCTATGCGACCAATTGAGCCCACAATACGCACAGCCAATTGCGCCGCCCCCATTTCCATCGAGAAAACTGCGACCGGCAGGCCTTCATTCAAAGCCACATGCTCCGCAATATTGATGGCCAATGCCGTTTTTCCCATCGAAGGCCGGGCTGCGAGCACCACGAGATCGCCCGCTTGCAAACCTGCCGTCATTCGATCAAGGTCATAAAACCCCGTGGGTACTCCCGTAACATCATTGGGGTTGTCGGCCATCTCTTGGACGCGGTCTAGCAGCTTGACCACCAAGGTGTCCATTCCTTGGAACCCTTGGCTGTTGCGCTTTCCTTGTTCCCCAATGTTGA
Organism: Sulfuritalea sp.; assembly: GCA_021737875.1. GTDB lineage: Bacteria > Pseudomonadota > Gammaproteobacteria > Burkholderiales > Burkholderiaceae_C > Allorhodoferax. The sequence continues at coordinate 2,060 of JAIPDD010000062.1, read as the reverse complement.
AAATCTTTTGCTCTGACTCGTCTACGATCTCTGAGACGGCCCGGCCTTTGGTATTGAACGCATTGGTTGCAATTTCATCGCTGGCACTGACCAGTTTGCGCAGGATGGATCGGTCTCGAACGATTTCTGCATACCGGCGAATATTGCTTGCACTTGGGACGTATTGGGCCAAGGAGTTCAGGTAGGCCAGTCCGCCCACTTCGTCCGCACGCCCCTGGCTTTGCATGTGCTCAAACACGGTGATGACATCGGCGGGCTTATTGGCGTTGATAAGGGCCCCAATAGCCGCGTAGATCAAGCGGTGCTCATAGCGGTAAAAATCACCGTCAAACACCACGTCTCCCACCCGATCCCAAGCGCTGTTGTCCAATAGCAGACCGCCCAAAACGCTGGATTCACCTTCGATAGAGTGCGGCGGAATGCGCAACTGCGCAATTTGACGGTCTGGCTCCAGACTGTCTAAGACAGAGAGTTCGGCTGACATGGGTTTCCTAAAGGCGCGTCGGTAGATAAAACGCAACGTTAACAGAAAGTGGCGTTGGAACCATACAGCAATAAAAAAGCCGCGAGGGACAGGCCCTTGCGGCTTTCAAATCGCCAAAGTGATTAAAACTTAAGCAGTTTCACCGTAGACAGAAACGGTGATATCCACCACGACGTCGGTGTGCAAAGCCACGCTGACGGTGCTGTCACCCACCACTTTGAGTGGTCCGTTAGGCATACGAATATTGGCTTTGGCCACTTGGTAACCCGATTTAACCAACTCTTGGGCGATATCGGCATTGGTCACAGAACCAAACAAACGACCATCAACACCGGCTTTTTGAGTCAGCTTGATGGTGGTTCCAGCCAATTTTTCGCCCAGCTTTTGGCTTTCAGCCAATTTGGCTGCAGCGGCCTTTTCCAATTCGACGCGACGGGCTTCGAACTCTGCTTTGGCAGATTCCGTAGCACGGCGTGCACGGCCGTAAGGAATGAGGAAATTGCGAGCGTAACCGTCTTTTACTTTAACGATTTCACCGAGATTGCCGAGGTTAACGACCTTTTCGAGAAGAATAATTTGCATGGTCGTGCTCCTTAGATCTTGTGTTGATCGCTGTACGGCAGCAACGCCAAAAAGCGAGCGCGCTTGATAGCGGTGTTGAGTTGGCGCTGGAAAATGGCGCGGGTGCCTGTCAGGCGTGCGGGAATGATCTTGCCGTTTTCAGCAATAAAGTCACGCAAGGTGTCGATGTCTTTGTAGTCAATCTCTTCCACGCCAGTGACGGTGAAGCGGCAAAAGCGCTTGCGCTTGAACAAGAGTGATTGCGTATTGCGCTTGGGGCGCTTGTCTTTGTTAAATTTCTTAAATGTGGCCATGGGGCCTCCTAAAATTAAATTTGCGAAAATTCTTGAATGTGTAAAACCACCGATTTACCGTGCCGGGCGTTGGCTAGAAATCCTTGAAATTTCCAGCGGCTGCCAACGGACTGCTTCACTAGCCTTTCAGCCAATGCACCAAAAGCCATCGCTTTCAGTACTGCTTTCACTTGTCGCTTTGCGCCTGTTTCAAGAACTTCGGACTCGTGTTCGAGAACCAAGTTCAGGGCAGGAATTCCAGCGGGCGTGTACCTCAGGGCTTGCGCCTCTGCGATCATTGCGCTTAGAACAAGTAAATTAGCATCCACTCCCGGTAAACAAATGTTCTACACCAAGCCATTAAGCTTGGTATTCAGCCTGTTGGGTTTTACGTGCGTCTTCACGCTCTACGGTCTTCATCATGGAGGAAGGGCCGGCTTCGGCTTTCTTCTTCAAGACGGTCAGATGGCGCAACACAGCATCGTTGAACTTGAAGGCATGCTCCAACTCAGCCATCACAGCTTGATCAGCTTCGATGTTCACGCAAAGATAATGGGCTTTAGCCAATTTGTTGATCATGTAGACCATCTGACGACGGCCCCAGTCTTCAACACGGTGCACTTTTCCACCGCCAGCGGTGATCATGCCCTTGTAACGCTCCAGCATGGCTGGAACTTGCTCGCTCTGATCCGGGTGGATCATGAGAATGATTTCGTAATGAC
>JAIPDD010000061.1 GCA_021737875.1 Sulfuritalea sp. | reverse complement strand
ATGAGCGCTGGCTGCGCCATTGTGGCCAGTGACACCCAGCCACTGCGCGAAGCCATTGTGCATAACGAGACGGGTAAGCTGATTGATTTCTTTGATGCTTCGGCTTTGGCTCACAGTGGTTGTGAATTGCTTAACAATCCAGAAGAAAGAAAACGATTGGGTGCCAATGCCAGAATATTTGCGGAGGCTAACTACGATCTACAAACCGTGTGCTTGCCCAAGCAATTGGCATGGGTAGAACAATTGAACGCTTAAATCTAAGTCACTTGGAATGCAAAATGTCCTTGAATCAAAAATTGGATGAAAGTTTTGCCAAAAAGGTAGATTTAGGGAACACCCCCAAAACCGTCATTGCCTTCCCTTACAGTGGTGATTACAGAGTAGACGTGCTCATTGATGGCCCGCGAGATAAATGGTCTCCAGACCTTGCTACTGGTCAAGTTCGAACCGTAACTTACAGCTTTGCATTGACGCAAGGGTATTTGGCTGGGGTGGGTTATGAAGAAGAGCGCGATGAATTAACCCCCTTCACGCAGGCAGAAATAACTGCTGCCCGAAAGATCTTTGCCTACATGGGCTCTATTTTGCCCATTAACTTTGTAGAGGTTGTAGAAAGCACTTTAGCCAACAGTCCTGTTGGTGAAATCAGAATGGCCAACAACAAGCAGTCCAGTGCGGGCTATGCGTTCTCACCCTCTGCTTCAGACACCAAACTTCGAGGCGATATATTTTTGTCAAACTCGTACACCAAAGAATCTTTTGCTGCTGGCACTTACGAATACGACACTTTGATTCACGAGATTGCCCACGCAATTGGCCTCAAACATCCTGGTAATTACAACGCAGGCTCAGCTCCCAGCACCGAGCCTGGCAACTACTTGGCTAACAGCGAAGACAGCAAAATGCTGAGCGTTGTGAGTTATGCCGAGCACGAGGACTTTTTGCAGCGCATTGATTTTGCGCCCTACGACCTCCTTGCACTGAAATACCTTTATGGCCTGAAGGCGCAAAACGTGGGAGACAACACCTATGCCTGGACAGACAGCATAGGCGGTCAATTGCAAACACTGGTCGATGACGGGGGGCGTGACACCATCGATCTCAAAAATATCACACAAAATACAGTACTTGATTTAAGAGAGGGTTACTCTTCTGATGTAGGTACTTGGAGTTTTGAAGATCTAAGCAATTTGCCCTCACAAAAAAACCTGCAAATTGCCTACGGCACGGTCATTGAAGTTGTGCGTGGTAGCAACAAGGCCGACGCCATGATCGGCAATGCCAGCAACAATTTATTTGAAGGGCGCGGTGGCAATGATGTGCTCAATGGGGGCGAGGGCCTGGACACCGCAGTCTGGTCTGGCTTGTTTAACCAATACAAATTGAGCCGCAATCAAAATGGTTTTACTGTAGAAGCTACCACTGGCTCTGAGGGAAAAGATCAAATTCAGAGCATAGAAAGACTGAGCTTCAGCGATCAAGGCTTAGCCTTAGACATCAGCGCCAATGCAGGCATTACGGCCAAAGTAATAGGTGCCGTATTTGGCAAAGCCGCCCTAACAAACAAGCAATATGTGGGCATTGGTCTTTACTATCTAGACGAGTTGTCTTTTAACTATGGCAACCTTCTGCAGCTGGCCATCAACGCCCGCTTGGGGGCCAACCCCAGCCACGAACAAGTGGTGGATCTGCTCTATACCAATGTGATTGGACAAGCGCCCGACGCTGCCACTCGCAAAACCTACACCACCTTGCTAGACAACCAAACCTACTCTGTTGCCAGCCTTGGCGTTTTAGCAGCAGATACTGAATACAACAAAGCCAATGTCAATCTTGTAGGCCTGGCTCAAACTGGGCTGGGGTATTTGCCTTTTACCGCATAGCTTACTCAATGACCACTTCATTCCGCCTAGGATTGTTGTACTTCACAGTGGTTCGAATGAGTTTGTAGTCTTTGTCTGTGGTCGGGTTGCGGCCATAAACTTCGGTCATGGTTGAAACCAGATTGTCAAAATCGTTGTAGTTGGTGGTGGTCATCACAATGAACACCGAGTTGGCGGTATGGCTTAGTATTTCATAGCTTAAGAAAGAAGTGCCCACCAATACCCTTTTGTTAGAAGATTTGTAAAACTTCATCGTGCCAATAGATCCCGACTGCCCGGATTGCACCGTGCTGGTTGGCAAATCAAAGGTTTTGTCTAGGCTTGCAAAATCTCCCCCGTCTACGCTTTGGCCTATGAAAGGGTAGTTCAAACTGGCGCCGTACTTAGGGTTGTTGACGGCATAGTACTTGTAGCTTGTAAAGCTTCTTTCCGAAGGGCTGCAGCCACTGACGGCATTTTCAACTGTGTGCTTGGCCACCCTGGCTTCATAGCCATCAAAAAATGTAACGGGCACAGTAGACAGCGCGGGTGTTTGCACCACAGTTTGTACGCCTTCGCATTCTTTGTACTTGTAATAAAAGTTGGCTGTCAGTGCAAATGTGTCGCGCCTTTTGGTGGCATAAGGCACCGTAATGAAATAGGCATTGGCATCGCGGCTCGTAATGGTAAAAGTGCTGTTGAGGTTGACAAAGGGAATGTCTAGCAAGTCTTTAGACAAACCAGTCAGCGTTACCAAATCGCCAGATTGAGCAAAGTGGTCTGGGTGTTGAATTAGTAACACGGTAGACTTTCCGTCGGTTGTGTTTGATACCGCCGTGGCCTTGATGTCTAAGTTGCGAAAGTCTTGATAGGCATAGCCTCTTAACACGCCCACTCTAGAAAAACCATTCAGCACTTGCGTTTCCCAAAAGCTGCTCAGGCTAACGCTGTCTTTGCCATCAGGCAGTTTGCTAGGGCTTGTTGTGCTGCTGTCTAAGGCATTCAGTATGCTGGCGTTGCCTGCGGCACCCTTGTCGCCAGAGCTGGCACCTCCGCCGCATGCTGACAGCATGAGCGTCCAACATATCAATGCCAATGCAGGTGTTGACTTAAGAGAAAGTTTGACCATCTCTATGCCCTCTTTGAATGCCCAAAGTGTAATTCAAGAAGTTTTTGAATCAAGGCAATAAGAGTTGGGGCTCTACTTAGTTTGCGCAGCAGACAACACAGTTACGCCAGTGGCTGGGAAATCTGACAAACCATAAGCAGTGGTGGTTTTGACTTTAGCCAAGGCGTCTAACACTTCCATGCCCGAAACTACTTTGCCAAATACCGCATAGCCACCGGATGAAGTGTCTAGTGCCACGTTGTCTGCTAGGTTGAAATAAAACTGCGAAGTGGCCGAATTTAGCTCAGCACTGCGTGCCATGGCGATGGTGCCTTTTAAATTGCTAAGCCCTTTATTCACTTCAAGGGCAATGGCAGCTTTTTGGCCAGGCTGCACTGCTGGGTTTGGCGACAGCCATCCGCCTTGAGCGACAAATATGCCAGTGGTCACAATTCTGTGAATGATGGTGTTGTCGTAAAACTTGCTATTGACGTACTGCAAAAAATTGTCTGTGCTAATTGGCGTAGCAGTAGGATTTAGTTCAACCACCATGGAGCCCAAGTTAGTGACCAAGCTTACCTGCGGGTTGGGCACATCAAAGCTAACAGACTTAAGCACAGTGCCATCGGCTAATTTGGCCTCTAAGCTAACCACGCCTGTCCCTGCGGCACCAATGGTGCATGTGACAGATTTGCTGGTGGGTGTGCCGCCTGCAACCAGTGCCAAACCCTTGCAATTTTTAGTTGAGACATTGATTTCATTATCTGAAAAATTGCCTGTGAGGGTGAATTGGGAAAGTTGACCGTATTTAAGTTGGTTCACTTGAATGTCAGACACCGCCACGCTAGGTTCAGAGCCGCTGCCACCGCAACCGGCCAGCAGCATGACACACAATGAAAGAATGAATGAATTGAACTTGTTTAGCATAGAGCGGCAGAAAATTCCGAGATAAATTGCTGTATGGAATGAGGCACTTGCCCCATTGAAGTGGTGCCGCTTGTCGTATTCGAACTGACGACCTACCGCTTACAAGGCGGTTGCTCTACCAACTGAGCTAAAGCAGCAGCAAAGAATTTTAGCTTGAATGTACAGCGAGCGATATTGCCTTATCCATCAAACGTATACAGGGTGTCTCGCTCACAACTTCTCTGAGGTGAACGGCGTATCTATCAACACCACGCTTTTACATTTGAGGCTTTGTTTTGCAATCTCCAAGCCAACGCACCCACCAAAACTCACCCCAAGAATATAAAAACCATCGCACACAAGCTCCCGCAACGCGGGAAGTAGTTCAGCAGCAAACCCCGCTACGGTCATCTCTGCTGGCGGCAAGGTTTGCCCGCATCCGGGAAGGTCGACAAACACCAAATTCACGCCCGGAAGATAAGCTTCGATGCCGGCAACAGTTTCGATGCAGCCCAGCGCACCGTGCAAAACGATCCAGGTTGGGCGACCAGACTGCCACGCTTTTGATTTGCGAAACCTCACCGCAACTGAATTTCCTGCCACCCACTGCCCCTCCGCATGCTTGTTTTGCATAAAACCAATCTTCACAGATTCCAGTTTTTTGAGGGATTCTTCTGAGCCGCTCATGATTTCATGGGCATTTGCTTCCACCAAGGTCTTAGACCAAGCCCACCAACGGAGTCGCAGGAGGCGGTTCGAGATTTCGTCGGCAAATCGGTACTTGCGAAACTCTGCCGGATTACCTGCCCATACTTCGTACGGACCCACATTGCGACTGACCACTGAACCCGCGCCTATCACGGCCCCATCGCCAATGGTCACACCGGACAAAATGACGCTATGGGCACCTATCCAAACGTCATTCCCTATCCGCACGCCTCCTCTGGTCGATGAGTATTTCGTGATGCTGCGCGTAGAAGGAAATAAGCTACCCAAATGCGGCGCCGAAAATGGATAGATCGTAAACGTCTCATGGCGATGGTACGCACCCAGATAAACATGAACGTCATTTGCAATCGTGCAGTAACTCCCAATGGTCAGGCGGGCTGGCTCATCTGGCTGATTGTGGCGGGCTACGATCGGGACGCCATAGGAAAAGTCCCCAACGTCAAATATTGATGGGTCATGAAGGAAAATCGCCGTAAAGATGAGATTAGAAACACCATGCTCAATCGTTATCAATAAGTGCTTGGCACCTTGATGACCCGGGCATTGTGTGAGAATTGCGCGACAAATTTCAGCTGCACGCACAGGATCTTTTTTTGCCAGCTGGAAATCGCTAAACTCTTTGCATCATTGAGTGACATCGATTTACTATTTTTGGTGGTCATTGACGATGCCCCGTTACGGTTGCCGGGTTACCCGCTATCACCGCATATTCCGGCCATTCACCCCTAAGGGTTGTTCCGGCCGCCACAACGCATCCACGCCGTAAAATTGTTCCATCCAAAAGGACACAGTTCGCCCCAATCCAGCAATCTTCTTCCACCAGAATGCCGCCTTTGCTGGGCATAAAGCGTTGCGAAATGATGGTCTTATCCCTGGAGCGATATTCATGGTTAGTTGCTGCAAAGGTGGTGTTGGCTGCAACCAGAGTGCCCTCCCCGATACTGACCCCGTGGCCTGAATAAATCACCACACCCGAGTTCAAATAGGTATGCGCGGCCAGTTGGATATCTCCATCGCCGCCCGCGAATTTAATTTTGACAAAACTGTCGATGGTGACGTGATCGCCAATGCATACCCGGCTGCCTCTCGTGGAACGCTCAATATCAGCCAGTGGCGATATTTTTGCCAGTACAGAAATTTGATTCATTTCCCGCCCATAGTCATATAGCGCGTCACTTCAACGAGGAAAGAACGCATATTTTCTTGCCTTTCATCCAACTCACTTGCTGCAGTGTTCGAACAAAACACATAAGAAGCCTCCATTGATCCGGGTTGGCCCAACACCACGCGCACCGGCTTTCCAATGACACTCCCGACCGCCTTGGCGGCCAGACTCGCTAGTGCGCTGATGGACCAAGGCTGGCCGGCGACATGCGTCACTTCGGGCAATTCGCCGCGTACCGCAGCCAACACGGTATTGGCCAAATGCGACACCGAAACATAATTACGATTAGGAGCACCATCTGTGCGCAGCACGATTTGCCCGGTAATTACAGCTTGTTGCACAAAATCAAAAGGCGCCAGAGTCCAGCGATTAAAGTTTGACCAGTGTGTCGGCGTGCCAAAAAGATTCGCTGGGCGAAGAATGCTGATCTCACGCTGCTGCGCATGGGCAAACGTCAGAAAAATCTGCTCCGCCAACATATGGGTCAAGCCGTAGTCACTGACAGGCTGTGGTGTCCGGCTTTCATCGATGAGCCCATCCAGAGAGCCAAACACGTGAAAAGTAGAAACATAAATCAAGCGTCGCACGCTTGATTTCCGTGCCAGCTCTAACAATGCACGTGTTGCCGTCACATTGGCGGTATAAGCCGCCACCGGATCGTGCTGGCACAGTACTTCATGCACGGCAGCGGCATGCACCACCACATCAATGTCTTGGGGGAATGCCTGGGTGGACAGTTGTTCCGGTTGCATTAGGTCGAATGCCAGATCATCGGCGGGTCGGCGACCTGCGGTAAGCACCGTTATCCCGGCTGCGCGCAACACCTCTGCAATTGCGCCACCCGCATAGCCCGATGCCCCGGTCATCAACACACGCAGGCTCACAAAGCGGCTCCCGACACAAAAGGCGACTCAAACTCTGACAATGGCGCAAATTGTCGGTCGCGCCGGGAAACAATGGGAGCGGCCTTCAGCTTGGCGCTACCCTCCCACCAGTCGATGCCCACACTATCCCAAAGTACGCCTGAGTCGGTAGCAGGATCATGCACGGAACTCACCATGTAGCACATGCGGGAGTTATCCTCGTGGGCGGCAAATCCATGGGCAACCCCTCTTGGGACGTACAACACTTCGGCCTGCTCTCCGCTCAGGATAAGGCTACAGCTTTGCTCAAACGTTAAAGACCCGCGACGCAAATCGACCAAGCCATCCCTTACCCGCCCAGTCAGGCAACACACCAGCTTAGCGTGGTCGGAGGGGGGCGCTTGAAAGTGCATGCCCCGCACCACGCCTTTATCCGAGGTGGTGATATAGCTCTCGACGAATCCTGTTTCCAGCCCATGATCCGCAAAGGTCGGTGCATGAAAGAGCTTGAAGAAATCGCCGCGCTCATCCTCGAAACGCGCGCATTTCAACAGGAAGCAACCGGGAAGCAGTTCTTTCAGAATTTCCATAAGTGCAAGGTCAGAAGTTCACGCCGAGATAGCTCTCGATCTTGCTCGCTGCGAAATCAAGCATCTCTGGAGTCAAAGAGGGTTGCACGCCTATCCAGAAGGTGTTTTTCATCACGTTGTCTGTATTGATAAGGTCACCGCTGATGCGGTAGTTTGCTCCAGCCATGTAGGGCTGGCGCGTCAGGTTTCCAGCAAACAGCAGGCGGGTACCTACTTTGTGTTGGTCCAGGTAGGTGAGTAAGTCCAACCGGGTAACCGGGCAGTTTTCTTTCAACGTGATGGGGAAACCGAACCAAGATGGGTCCGAGTGTTCTGTTGGCTTAGGCAGGTGCAGAAATTCTTCGCAGTCCTTCAGCCGTGCTTTCAGGAAGGCATAGTTGTCTTTGCGGGCCTTGATGAATTGTGGCGCCTTCGCCAGTTGGGCCAAGCCGCATGCCGCCTGCATATCGGTAATTTTGAGGTTGAAGCCGATGTGGCTGTATGTGTATTTGTGGTCGTAGCCTTCTGGTAGCTCGCCTAGCTTCCAGCAAAAGCGCTTGCCACAAGTGTTGTCTTTGCCGGGCGCGCAGTAGCAATCGCGACCCCAATCGCGAAAGCTCTCGGCAATAACTTTAAGTTCGTCGTGCTTGGTAAAAACCGCCCCACCTTCGCCCATAGTGATGTGATGAGCCGGGTAAAAGCTCAGAGTTGCAATGTCGCCAAAGGTGCCGACCATCCGGCCACGGTACGTGGTGCCTAGCGCATCGCAGCAATCCTCTACCAGCCACAGCTTGTATTTTTTGCACAGGGCGGTGACAACGTCAAGGTTGAACGGATTACCCAGCGAGTGCGCCAGCATGACAGCCTTGGTCTTGGAGCTAATTGCCGCTTCGATCTTGCTGGCGTCGATGTTATGGGTAAGGCGATCCACATCGACAAATACCGGCACAGCACCAAACTGCAGTATCGGGTTCACGGTGGTGGGGAAACCCGCCGCCACACCAATGACTTCATCGCCCGGCTTGATGGCCCTATCGCCTAGCTTTGGCGAGGTCAGTGTGCTGAACGCCACTAGATTGGCCGAGGAGCCCGAGTTGACGGTAATCAGATGCTTGATGCCTATGAACGCAGCGAGCTTTTTCTCAAACTCTGCGTTAAAGCGGCCGGTGGTAAGCCAACCGTCGAGCGAGGCCTCGACCATGTTTTTAAGTTCGGCGGCGTCGATCAGCTTGCCTGAGGGGGGAACCAACGTGACACCGGGCAGGAACGTATCGGGAACTAGGGAGATGGCGGCGTACTCTTCGACCAGTTTAGAGATCTGGTCTCGTAGGGCTTGAGTTTTGGCGTTCTGCATAGGTTGAATTTACTGAATTTAGATGGCTCTCGAGTAGTCGTTGATCTGCTGCAAGCACAGAGCTCGCATGTATTGACTACCGGGATGCGCGCAATTCGCTTTGTGCCAGATGATAATTGCCTGAAGAGCTTGATCCAAATGCCAACGAGGACTCCAGCCCAGCGCGGCGCGCGCCTTGGAGCAATCAAGCTTAAGGTAATGAGCTTCGTGGGGGTGTATGCCGCCGTCAAGGTGCCAGGCTGCGCCATCCCCCCATTGCTGCGTAAGTTTCTCGGCGATCCACTGCACCGGTTTCGCACTCTCTTCGAGGGGTCCAAAGTTGAATGCTTCTGCGAAGGCTGGTCCTTGCGTGTAAAGCTTTTCAGCAAGTGCAAGGTAGCCACTCAAGGGCTCCAGCACGTGTTGCCAGGGGCGTGTGGAGTTAGGGTTGCGAATACTGACGCTCTGGCCGGCTTCTATGGCGCGTAGTATGTCTGGGATAAGGCGGTCTTCTGCCCAATCGCCGCCACCGATGACGTTGCCAGCGCGTGCGGTAGCCAGCGCAACTTGGTGCTCGCTGTATTTGCTGGTGTTAAAAAACGAGTTTCGATAGGCTGCAGTGACCAGTTCGGCGCAGCCTTTGCTGCTACTGTAGGGGTCAAAGCCCCCCATCGGTTCGTTCTCACGGTAGCCCCAGACCCATTCCTTGTTTTCGTAACACTTGTCGGTCGTGACGTTAACCACGGCACGCACGGATGGAGTTTGCCGGACGGCTTCCAACAGGTGCACAGAACCCATGACGTTGGTTGAATAGTTATCGACCGGGTCAATATAAGAGCGACGCACTAGCGGCTGGGCTGCCATATGGATGACGATGTCGGGAGCGGAGTCTTGCATGGCACAGGTCAACAGGACGCCATCGCGAATGTCGCCGACGATGGAAGTCATGCCCCTAGCAACCTGCGCAACTTCAAAAAGACTGGGGTGGGTGGGGGGCTGCAGCGCATATCCGATCACCTCAGCACCTAGCGACTGCAACCATAGGCTTAACCAGCCACCTTTAAAGCCGGTGTGGCCGGTAACAAATACTTTTTTTCCGCTCCAAAATGACGGGGTCATGCCCACACCTTCCACGGTGCCTTACCGGATTGCCAAAGCTCCTCCAAGTAGTTTTTGTCGCGCAGGGTGTCCATTGGTTGCCAGAAGCCCCTGTGCTCAAAGGCTTTGAGCTGCTTGGACTCGGCCAGCTTTTCCAAAGGCTCGCGCTCCCAAGAAGTATGGTCATTGGCAATCAAGTCGATCACCTTCGTCGAAAGCACAAAAAAGCCACCGTTAATCATTGCGCCATCACCCTTCGGCTTTTCCTTGAAAGCGGTGATGAGCTGGTCGGTGCGAATGTCTAACGCACCAAAGCGGGCTGGAGGGTGTGCGGCAGTGAGCGTGGCTTGAAGACCATGGGCGCGATGAAATTGAATTAGCCTAGTGATGTTGACATCGCTGACGCCATCACCATATGTAAAGCAAAAATCATCTTCCCCTTGCAGATAGGGGGCAACGCGCTTAAGGCGGCCACCTGTCATGGTGTCGTCGCCTGTATCCACCAGGGTGACGCGCCAGGGCTCGGCAGTTTGCTGATGTACTTCCATTTTGTTCTTGCTCATGTCAAACGTGAAATCCGACATATGCAAAAAATAGTTGGCAAAATATTCCTTGATGATGTAGCCCTTGTAGCCACAGCAAATGATGAAGTCATTGATACCGTGGTGGGAGTAGGTTTTCAGGATGTGCCACAAGATAGGCTTGCCGCCAATTTCGATCATCGGTTTAGGCCTGAGGTGTGTCTCTTCTGAAATACGGCTGCCCAAGCCTCCAGCAAGAATGACGGCTTTCATTGGTTTTTAACGCTCCATTTAAAAAACATTTCATGGAACGCCGCTTCGACCCTGCGGGCAAAGCCTATCTCATCCATCAGTGGGCTGGCTTGCATTTTTTCCCTTAGCCCTGAGCGCAAATGCGCAAGCGCTGTCAAATCACTTGCTAAATTTACAGCCTTCTTGATGTACTCCGCTTCTGACTGTGCAATCCATTCTGGGTGCCCCACGCTTTCTAAAATAGTACCCCCACAACGACCTAAGCCCGGCCGTTCCGCAAGCGTTATAAATGGTATTCCCATGTTCAAAGTTTCAAACAGCGTTGTTACTGAATTTGCAGGAAAACAATCTAAGCCAACATCTACGGCCCTCAGCACATCCCAAGGCGGACTGTGATAACCAATCTCGAGTCGCTCCCGATTGATTCCATGGGCAGCGAATTTCGCTGCCAACGCCGCTTTCATGCCCTCATCCCAAAAGTCTTTATTGTCCAACACCAATCGAGATCCAGGCACCTGCTTAAGAATCTCGGCCCACGCCCTTACAGTTCGATAGTTAATGCGCACGGCTCGCGTTAACGTACCAAAGGTCACAAACCCACGCGTCGCAGCAGGCAATGGGCTCACATTCCCCATTCCTTCTTTAGGACGATAAACATAAGCCGTTTCCTCAAGGCGCCACGGCGTTTCTGAAAACAATCCTTCACTACCCAACGGGACGCACGTCGCGTCTGTTAAGAAGTAATCGATCGCCTTCAATCCTGTCGTGGAGCAGTAACCCAGCCACGTCACCGACACAGGTGCGGGCTTTAGGGCGAACACGCCCAACCTGTTTTTATCGGTGTGCCCTGCCAGGTCGACCAAAATATCGATGCCATCAGAGCGTATACGTTCCGCCAATTCTGCATCGGACAGACCAACGGTGGGAATCCAATGCTCGACGTAGCTCTTACAGCGCGCTGTGACCGCATCTTCCTTCAATAGTTCAGCATAGGCGTAAACTTCCACCGCCGCTTTATCGTGATGCGCAAGCAAGGGTTCCAGAAAAAGGGGGACCGAGTGGCTTCTAAAATCCGGTGAGACATAGCCCACCTTTAATCGACGCTGCGTTTCCCGGTTGTTTGGATGATCTCGCCAGACCTTGCGGCAGGGCGCACCGAAGCGATCCTCGTATTCCTGGTACAAGGTAAAAATCTCTGCAGCGCTTTTATCAGGGTGGTAGATTAAGGCAAAAAGAAGGCTACTTAATATCGCTGAATAGTTGGGCTTTATAGAAAGCGCCATGCGAAAGCTCTCAATCGCATTATCCAGCTTGCCTTGCGTCTGAAGTAGAGATCCCAGATTGTTGTATGCATCAGCGTAGTCTGGCTTTATCGAAATTGCTTTGCGATAACTCACTGCCGCACCATCTAACCTGCTGAGTTCTTGTAGTGAAACACCTTGATTATAGTAAGCCTCAGTAAAGCCTGGCTTTAATTCAATGGCTTTGTCATAACTCGCTACAGCGGCATCTAACTGCTTTAGCTCTTTGAGTGTATTGCCGCGATTATAGTAAGCCTCAGTAAAGTCTGGCTTTAATTCAATGGCTTTGTCATAACTCTCTACTACGGCATGTAACTGCTTGAGCTCTTTAAGAGCTACACCACGATTAAAGTATGCCTCAGCATAGTCTGGCTTCAACATAATAGCTTTATCATAACTTTCCACAGCAGCATCGTACTGACTGAGCGCTTGGAGGGAAACACCTCTGTTGCTGAAAGCTACTGCGATATTAGGGTTTATTTCAATCGCCCTACCTATTAAATCAACGGCTAACGAATGTTTTTTTGTTTGAGTCGCAATAACACCAGATAAATGCAAAGCATCAAAATGATTTGGCTGCACTTTTAGCACTTTCTCATATATATCTAAAGCTTGCGCCAGCTGCCCCTTTTGGTGTAACGTCAATCCTTGTACAAAGAGCTGCCTCGCTTGCAAGAACTGCATCGCGTGAGGCTTGTTAGGCTTTTTTCCTTGTGAAAATTTTGTAGCGCGAGACATAAGCAAATTCCATGCATCCCAAACTTGGCTAACCTAATCAACTGAAGCGTCTTCATGATCGGCAGCTTGCAGAAGGTAAAAACCCCACCGCCTTTTGAGCGGTGGGGTAATAGTTAAAGACTAATTAAAATTATTAGGTAATGTCTCCAAGCGCAAAGAAAGCAGCAGTTGTTCCACCAGAAAGAGTGATCACGTCTTCACCACCGGCTGTTCCATCTGCATCATAAATCAACAAACCAGTACCTGCGTTGTTGAAGTTAAACAAGAAGTAGTACAAAACGGTGCCATCAAGAACGACTGTAGCGGCAGTTAAAGCGGCTGCAATAGATGTGATTGCCGCTCCATCAGCTTC
>JAIPDD010000060.1 GCA_021737875.1 Sulfuritalea sp. | reverse complement strand
GTTGGCCGCTTCACCATGCGGGGAGGCCCGTCAGTTTGAATTGTACTGGGTTCGCTTCGAAGCAGGCGCGTGGCGACACCTTAGAATCACGCCATGTCTTACCTCGTGCTCGCCCGCAAGTACCGCCCTCGCAATTTCACCGAAATGGTGGGCCAAGACCATGTCGTGCGCGCGCTGAGCAATGCCTTGAGCACCCAACGCTTGCACCACGCCTATTTGTTTACCGGGACGCGCGGTGTCGGGAAGACAACAGTGTCTCGCATTTTGGCCAAGTCATTGAACTGCCAAGGCGCCGATGGTCTAGGAACTATTACCGCAACTCCCTGCGGCGTTTGCCAAGCCTGTACCGACATTGATTCCGGCCGTTTTGTGGATTACACGGAGTTGGACGCGGCGTCCAACCGTGGCGTTGATGAAGTGCAAGCCTTGTTAGAGCAAGCGGTTTATAAACCCGTCCAAGGTCGCTTCAAAGTCTTCATGATCGATGAGGTGCACATGTTGACCAACACGGCGTTCAATGCCATGTTGAAAACCCTGGAAGAGCCCCCCGAATATTTGAAGTTTGTGCTTGCCACCACCGATCCCCAAAAAGTACCGGTGACGGTGCTTTCGCGTTGTTTGCAGTTCAACTTGCGGCCCATGGCGCCTGAAACGATTCGGGAGCATTTGCAGCAGGTCTTGGCGCTCGAAGGCGTGAGTGCGGATGTGCAGTCTTTGCGTTTGCTCGCGCGGGCGGCCCGGGGTTCGATGCGTGACGCGTTGAGTCTGACCGACCAAGCCATCGCTTTTGGTTCAGGCCAATTAACCGAAGCGCCTGTTCGACAAATGCTGGGCAGCGTGGATCGCACATATGTCTTTCGGCTGATTGAGGCCTTGGCTTTGGGTGACGGTAAAACGGTGGTGGAGACCTCAGAGGCCTTGCGCCTCCATGGGCTGAGCGCTACGTCCACCCTGGAAGAAATGTCAACGGTGTTGCAAGCCATGGCGGTATTGCAAACGGTGGGCCAAGCGCTGGTGACAGAAGAAGACATCACCGACCCCGAAGCAGCCGATATCGCTCGCCTTGCCACTCTCCTGCCGCAAGATGAAACACAGTTGCTCTACAGCATTTGCTTGCACGGGCGCGGTGATTTGGGTTTGGCCCCGGATGAGTATGCGGCGCTGACCATGGTGCTGTTGCGTTTGTTGGCTTTTAAACCTACCGCGGTTTCAGCGGAAAAAAAAAGCCTGAAGCCTGAGCAAGCGGCTGTGCCCAAGGTGCAGCCTTGGGATGACGCGCCTCCAGGACAGGTTTTGCCGGTTCGAGCCAGTGCTTTGCCCACTGAAGAATTCGAATCCAACGATGCAGCTTCAAATCTCACACCACCTGTTGTGCCAATTCCTTCCAAGTTGGTCAGTGTGCCAGTGCGGGTTCAGGCAGAGAGCCGGTCGGAAGTACTGAACGCAGCGCAGTCGGTTCCCGTTTTGGTACCTACCGAGGAAGGTGACTATTGGCATGCCACGGTGCAACAGTTAATCGACGCCCAGGCCATTACAGCCATGGTGCGAGAGCTGGCCTTGCAGTCGCAACTCGTAGCGCGAGATGAAGACCAGTGGATTTTGCGTGTGGAGCGCGAGTCACTCAACCAAGCTGGTAGCCGTGAGCGACTCATCCAAGCCTTGCAAACACTGGGACTGACTGTGAATTTGGCGGTTGAGGTGGGGCGCGTGACGGACAGCCCTGGCAGGCGCAATGCCAGCGCCAGCGCAGAGCGGCAGATGGCTGCCGAGCAAAGAATTCACCAAGCCCCGTTTGTCCAACGCATGATGCAAGAATTTGGCGCGCGTGTGGTGCCGGGGTCTATTCGGCCACTTTAAATTACGAACGACTTTTTATATCCACCCTGTTTTAACGATTCACTGACATAAAGGAAAACGCGATGTTCAACAAAGGACAACTTGCCGGCCTCATGAAACAAGCCCAGGCGATGCAAGACAATATGAAAAAAGCCCAAGATGAATTGGGAACCATTGAAGTCACAGGGGAGTCTGGCGCAGGCTTGGTCAAGGTCACCATGACGTGCAAGCACGAAGTCAAACGCGTCACCATTGACCCCAGTTTGTTGAGCGATGACAAAGACATGATCGAAGACTTGGTGGCGGCCGCTTTCAACGCCGCCTTGCGGATTGCCGAAGAAACCTCGAGCCAAAAAATGGGCAAGATCACCGCGGGTATGCCAGCGTTGCCCGGCGGAATGAAAATGCCGTTTTGAAAATGAGCGATGCTAGCGCCTTAGACGCCTTGATTCAATCCCTGCGCCGCTTGCCCGGCGTGGGCATTAAATCAGCCCAGCGCATGGCTTTTCACCTGCTGCAGCACGACCGTGCGGCAGCCCAAACCTTGGCCCGCGCCTTGTTGGACGCCACCGAGCATGTCCACCACTGCGAGCGCTGCCACACTTTTACCCAAGACGTGGTGTGCGCGACCTGCTTAGATACCCGCAGAGACCACACCAAGTTGTGCGTTGTTGAAACGCCGGCGGACCAATCGGCGCTGGAGCGCACCGGTGCTTACCGCGGCTTGTATTTTGTGTTGATGGGAAAACTCAGCCCCTTGGACGGTATTGGCCCGCATGACCTGGGCTTGAAAAAATTATTTGAGCGTGCCTGTGACGGTATCGTGCAAGAAGTCATCTTGGCCACCAACTTCACGGCAGAGGGCGAGGCAACCGCCTATGTGATCAGTGAAGGTTTGCGTGCCAAAGGCCTGCAACCCACGCGCTTAGCGCGCGGTGTACCGGTAGGCAGCGAGTTGGAGTACGTTGATTTGGGAACCATTGCGCATGCTTTGGTCGACAGACGCTAAGTCCTCAACCTTAGCCAGCCTTCTTTTTCCCGGCAGCGTGTGCGACAGTTTTCGGTTTGCCTTTGGGTTGAACTGCGCCCTTGGGTTTTTTGGCGCCCTTGGCACGCGCTTTGGCCGGTACAAATAAGACGACTGGCTGGCCCGCCTTAAAGTGAGCGCTGGCGCTGACTTTGTTCCATTGCACGATATTGGCAGGCGTCGTGCGGTAGCGTTTTGCCAAGCTAGCGACCGTATCGCCTTTCACAGCTTTCACGGTTTTCTTAACCAAAACGACCTCGGGTGCCAGGCTCATTTGACCGTTGTCGGCGACTTTTTCAGTGACGTCTTTTTCAGATTGGGCCGAGCGGGGAACCAGCAAAGCAGAGCCGCGTTTAATCAGCATGCGAGGTGGAATATTGTTCACTTCGCGCAACTGCGACTCTGACATTCCGGTGCGTTTGGCAGCATCGGCCACTTTCATGGTGGTTGGTGCAATCCAGACCGTCCAGCTTGCCAACTTGCCACCGCTAAACCCCAAGAGATTGCGCTCAAAAATATCTGCATTGTCCCAAGGCAACAAAATCTGTGGCGTTCCGGCCGCCATGATGACGGGCTTACTCAGCGAGGGGTTGAGTGCTTTGAAGTCACTCAGGGGCACCTCGGCCAATTTGGCCGCCAAAACGGTGTCAATGTCTCTGCGAATGCTTACGCTTTGAAAGTAGGGGTGGTTGCCAATTTGCGGCAAAGTGGAATTAAAACTAGCGGGGTTAGCTACGATGTTTTTGATGGCTTGGAGTTTGGGAACATAAAACCGCGTCTCCATCGGCATCGTCAGGCTGGGGTAATCGGTCGCCAAGCCAAGCCGCTTGTTTTTTCCAATCGCACGGCCTACGCTGCCTTCGCCCCAGTTGTATGCCGCCAAGGCCAAATGCCAGTCACCAAACATGCCATGGAGTTTTTGCAAATAATCTAAAGCGGCGCGTGTGGATGCCAGCACATCGCGTCGGTCATCGCGAAAAACATTCTGCTTGAGCTCAAAGTATTTGCCGGTGGCGGGCATGAACTGCCACATTCCTGCGGCTTTGGCGCTAGAAACAGCTTGTGGATTGAAAGCACTTTCGATAAAAGGAAGAAGCGCCAGTTCGGTCGGCATATTGCGCAGCTCTAACTCTTCAACAATATGAAACAGGTATTTTTTGGAGCGCTCTGTCATCCGAAAAATATAGTCAGGTCGGGTGGTGTACCAGTTTTCACGGTCACGCACCAAATCACTTTCCAGGTCGGGCATCGCATATCCGCTGCGAATGCGCTCCCACAAATCATCGGTCGTCGCCAATGGAACCACAAGGCGGGTATTGGACTCTTGCACTTCCAAAGGGGCTAGGCCTTCAAGCGTTGTGGCATGGCCTAAGCTCAAGACAAAGAATCCGGCGCAGACAAGGCAGCGCGTGAAAAATGGAGACGTCATTGGTATTGGTTTTTCCAGGTGCGCAGTGTTGCAAAGGCGCCGTTGTCGGCACATCCTTGCGCATCAAAGCGTTCAACAGACGCCCGCACGCCGGGGCTTGCGCTGCGTAAAAAAGGGTTAACGGCTAACTCAAGGGCCATGCTAGACGGAAGGGTCGGCAGATTTTTTGAGCGTAAGGTGAGGCAGTGCTGCTGGTAATACTGAAGCTCCGTATTGTCGGGATCGACTTCGCGCGCAAACTTCAGGTTGCTCAAGGTGTATTCATGGGTGCAACACACGCGGGTGTTGTCGGGCAAGGCTGCCAAGGTTTGCAAAGAGTTCAGCATTTGCGCCGGGGTTCCTTCAAACAACCGCCCGCAACCGCCGCTAAACAACGTATCCCCACAAAAAAGCAGGGGAATACCGTCGGCCGCTTCGCAGTAAAAAGCAATATGTCCGGCGGTATGGCCCGGAACGTCGATGACTTGAAAATTTAGGCCCAAAAGCGGGACGGTATCGCCTTGAGAGAGCTTTGCCAAGGGCTCGGGTACGTGTTCTTTGGCTGGCCCAAAAACGCAAGCCCCTGTGGCTTGCCTTAACTCCGCGACGCCGCCCGTGTGGTCACCATGGTGGTGCGTGATTAGAATACCTTGCAGGTGAATGTTTTCAAGGGCCAAGGCCTGTAACACCGGTTGCGCCTCGCCTGGGTCAACCACCAAAGCATTTTTCCCATCGTGAAGCATCCAGATGTAATTGTCAGTCAGTGCAGGCAGCGGTATTAACTTCATGAGTGAACCTATTATAAGTTTTCAAGACTGGCTACAAACCCCCCCAGGGCATTACCTGTTGGAGTGGGAGCGCCAACAAGTGAGCAGTGCAGTCACTGATATTTTTGGATACCACGCGATTCAGTTGGGGGTTCCTGAATTGGACGGACTGCAAGCGAACCGCATGCCCCACCGTTGGTTGGCTGAGCAGTCCTCAGACACTCAAGCGCCTGGTCAACCCGCATTTGTCAGTGATTTTTGCGCACTGCCTTTTCCCGCCAATTGCCTTGATTTGGTGATCATGCCGCACACCTTGGAATGCAGCTTGGATGCGCATGAAACCTTACGCGAAGTCGAGCGCGTCTTGGTTGCAGAAGGCCGCGTTGTGATTTGCGGAATCAATCCCTTGAGTTTTTGGGCCCTGCGCCAAGCGCGTACGAGTCTTTGGATGCGCTTGGGACTCGGGCGCTTTCTGGGGCAATCGTACTTACCTGAGACGCAAGAATTCATTGGCTATTGGCGCCTGCGCGACTGGTTGCGCTTGCTCGGTTTTGAAATTGAAGTGGTGCGTTTTGGGGGCTACAGTCTGGCTGTGCGAACGGCCAAATGGCTCAAGCGCTTTGCCTGGATGGAGCGCTGGGGCGCGCGCTGGTGGCCTATTTTTGGCGCTGTGTATATGGTTGTGGCAGTTAAAAAAGTGCGGGGCTTGCGTTTAATGGGCCCCGCTTGGAAGGCCAAGAAAGTGCGCGCAGGCAACCCCGTATCGGCTTCGCGCCAAGCGCAAGATGCAACCCGCAGGGAGACAGACGCGTGAACAAAGTGGTGATTTATACCGATGGCGCTTGCAAAGGAAACCCCGGCCCCGGTGGGTGGGGCGCTTTGTTGCGATCAGAGGATGGCTCAGAGAAAGAACTCTACGGTGGGGAATCAGAAACGACCAATAACCGTATGGAAATGACTGCCGTCATCCAAGCTTTGTCAGCCCTCAAACGGCCGTGCCAAATCACACTGCACCTTGACAGCCAGTACGTGCTCAAAGGCATTACCGAATGGTTGCCGGGGTGGAAAGCCAAAGGCTGGAAAACGGCAGCCAAACAACCGGTAAAGAACGTTGATTTATGGCAAACGCTAGACGCCTTGGTCCAAACCAGCGGCCATGTGATTGAATGGCGTTGGGTCAAAGGACATGCAGGCGATGTCGGTAATGAACGCGCCGATGGACTGGCGAATTTGGGAGTGGAGTTGGGGTAGGGCTTGCTCTTAATGGAAACTTTGAGCTGAATGCACCGTTCAAGTAGTACTTGACAAAGTAAACCAACTGTTTACAATAAAATTCAATGATCTCAACTTTCAAGCACAAGGGCTTGGAGCTCTTTTTTACCAAAGGGAGCTACAAAGGCGTACCCGCTCAGCATGGCTCCCGCATTGAGCGCGTCTTGGACAGATTGGATGCCGCTCGAGAAGCTAAAGATATGGATTTACCTGGTTATAAATTCCATGCACTCAAAGGCGATAGAAAAGGGGAATTCGCGGTTTCAGTTTCAGGGAACTGGCCGATCACCTTTGTATTTGAAGGCCAAGATGCCGTAAATGTTAATTTGGAGGACTACCACTGATGAAGTCGTTACGAAACCCCAACCGCAAGCCCACGCACCCTGGTGCCGTGCTCCGCGAAGATGTTTTGCCTGAACTAGGCTGGACCCAGGCTGAACTGGCCAATCGGCTGATGGTCAGCCGACAAACCGTTTCACATCTGCTGCACGAGGAGAAAGCTGTGACCGCTGAAATGGCCATCCGCATTTCCAGCGCTGTAGGTGGCACGCCTGAAAGCTGGCTCAGTATGCAACAGGCGGTTGACCTGTGGGATGCAGGCATTAAGCTCAGATGCAACCCTGCGCTTGCACCTCTGTTTCGACAGGCATCCATGGCGGCATAAGCAGAAAGGCCGCTTGCTAATTTTCAGATTCAGCATGTATTTCAAAAATTGATAGATCAAGAGTTCTATCCCATTCGAAATCCACCACGGTGAATAATTATTTAAACCACACCGTGAAAGACCATCACATCCACCCAATCTCCAGGCGCAATATTGCCTTGTTCGTGGTGTAACACCAGCAGGCCATTGGCTTGCACCATCGAGCTCAAAACGCCTGAGCCTTGTTGTCCGGTGATTTTGACGCTCAAGCTGCCGTCAGCGGTGGCAGTCACGATGGCGCGTTGGTATTCGGTGCGGCCGGGTTTTTTGCGGATGGGCTCTAGGCTTTGGGCTTTTAAGAGTGGCGGAGCGATATGGGGGTCGTCTGCGCGGGCGCCCATCATCTGCCAAAGCGCAGGCCGAACAAAGGCCAAAAAAGTCACCATCACAGCCACCGGGTTGCCAGGCAGTCCAAACAGCGGCACCTTTCCTAAACGCCCAACGGCCATGGGGCGGCCCGGGCGCATTGCAATTTTCCAAAACACCACGCCGCCTTCGCCCGGCGTTTCGCTGCGGGCCAACTCGCGCATCATGGCTTTGGTGTGGTCGGCTTCGCCCACGCTGACTCCGCCGCTGGTGACGATGGCATCGGCCTGTTGTGCAGCGCTGAGAAATGCAGCCTTTAATGCGTTGGGATCATCACGGACCACGCCCATGTCGATGCATTCAATGCCCATGCGCTGCAACAGGCTCCAAACGGTGAAGCGGTTGCTGTCATACACAGCGCCTTCGCGCGGTGCTTCTCCCAGGCTAAGGATCTCGTCACCGGTAGAAAAATAAGCCACGCGCAAGCGCCTGTAAACACACAACGTGGGCAAGCCCAGACTGGCTAGCAAGCCCAATGCCGCGGGGCTGAGAACGGTTCCGGCCTTTAAAGCGGCTTGGTCTTTTTTCAGGTCTTCGCCCCGAAACCGGCGGTTGTCTCCCAAGCGCAGTGCGCCTGCGGGAATGGAAATGTTGGCACTTGCATCCACACCAGCGTGTGTCACCATTTCTTGCGGAGCCACGGTGTCTAAGCCTGCCGGCATGACCGCTCCGGTGGTAATTTTTACGCACTCACCTGGGCCCACGGGCCCTTGGTAGGCTTTGCCGGCGAGGGCAAAGCCTGTGGGTTTGAGTTGCAAAGGGACATCGGTTTGAAGCGCCAGGCCAGCAAAGGCGTAGCCGTCCATCGCAGAGTTGTCGTGGGCGGGAACATCGATGGGGCTGATGACGTCGTGTGCAAGCACCCGACCTAAGCATTGCATCAAGGGCAGGGTTTCCGTGGTGTCAACGGCCGCAACCATGCGCGATAAAAAGGCGTTCACCGTATGGGCGGGCAGGGCGTTGGGGTCGTAGCCTTCGAGCGCGGCTGCAATGGCGTCTAAAGTCTTCATGGGTTTTCGAGGGATTGCAGTTGGGCCAAGGTGTTGGCATTGAAAAATGCCTGGGGGTCATCGTGGGGGAGGTTAAACGCTACCTCTACAGTTTGGTGCTGGCTCGTCCAAGCATCGACTTTTCTGCCGCCTTGGCTGAGAAAGTGGTGCAGGCTGGGCGCGAGGGCGGTGCGCATCAAACAAAAAACGGGTTGGGTTCTGACCCCTGTTTCGCCTTGCTTGTTGGTTTCTTCGGCGCTGGCAACGGCAATGTCTGCCTTGTTAGATGCCAGAGCGTGGCTTAAGCGTTCGAGTAAATCCAAGGGGAAAACGGGTGAGTCGCAGGGAACGGTGAGCAGGTAGGGCAATGCAGATGGAGCGCAATGCGCCATGGCGGTGGCAAAGCCAGCCAAGGGACCTGCAAAGCCTTCAAGTGCGTCTTGCCACACGGGAAAGCCCCAGGCTGCGTAGCTGCCCACGTTGCGATTGGCGTTGATGGCTATCAGTCCGGGCGACCCCGCAGTTTGTTGCTGAAGGCGGTCGATGGCGTGGTTTGCCAATGCCTTGCCGCGCAGTATTTGCAAGCCTTTGTCCACGCCGCCCATGCGGCTTCCCATTCCGCCAGCCAGCACGACGGCACACACGTCTTTTGCCAAAATCTGCGCCATGGCGGCTAGCCTCCGATGTAGCTCATCTCCACCCGGCGCGCTCCAGACGCCGCAATGGCGTTGTCGTGGGGGAGGGCGGCGCGTAATTCGGAGTAGCGGTCACTGCGGTTGGTCCAAATGTGGCCAATCGCAGAGGCCAGTTCAGCGTCACTCGAGCCCGAGCGCACGAGGCTGCGCAAGTCATAGCCTTGGTTGGCAAACAAACACAAATAAAGCTGGCCTTCCGTGGACAAGCGCGCGCGGTTGCAGTCTTTGCAAAAAGCCTGGGTCACGCTGCTAATGACGCCGATTTCACCGGCGCTGGGGTTGTGCTTACCGTGGCGGTCAGCGTACCCCCAGCGTTGGGCGGTTTCGCCGGGGGCTGCGGCTTCAAGCGCGATCAAGGGCAACTCGCTGGCAATGCGTTGAATTACATCGGCCGATGGCATCACATCATCCATGCGCCAGCCGTTGGTGGCACCCACGTCCATGTATTCAATGAAACGCAAGACAACGCCGGTGTTTTTAAAGTGACGCGCCATAGGCAAAATTTCGGCGTCGTTGGTGCCGCGCTTGACCACCATATTGACTTTGATGGGCCCTAAGCCTGCCTCCTGGGCGGCTCGGATGCCTTCCAGCACATCGGCAACTGGGAAATCCACGTCGTTCATTTTTTTGAAAGTGGCGTCATCCAGTCCGTCCAGACTGACGGTTACGCGCTGCAAGCCCGCTGCTTTCAAGGCGTGGGCTTTGCGCGCCAAGAGTGAGCCGTTGGTTGTCAGTGTCAGGTCGAGCGGTTTTCCTTGGGGTGTTCGCAATGCGGCGAGTTGGGCAATCAAGAGCTCCAAGTTTTTCCTCAGCAAGGGCTCGCCGCCTGTGAGGCGAATTTTCTCCACGCCGTGGGCTACGAATTGAGACGCGATGCGGGTGATTTCTTCAAACGAGAGCAAGGACGCATGGGGAAGGTAGGCGTAGTCTTTGTCAAAGACTTCTTTGGGCATGCAGTAACTGCAGCGAAAATTACAGCGGTCGGTCACGCTGATACGCAAATCGCGCAGCGGGCGCTGCAAGCGATCTGCCACCGCGCCATTGGGCACCAAAGCGGTTGCAGCTTCAAAGGCGGCAGCGGGCGCGGACAAGGCCTGGGGGCGCTCGTTGTAAAGGCGGATGGTGCGAGGGGTGGAGCTTTCAGACATATGATCCATTGTGTACTGTTCACCCTGCATTCTTGGCGCAGCAGGAATCAAACGCTTATTTTCAGGGGTTTTTTGGACTTTTTTGCTTTTCGACCCTGCAAAGCCAAGTACCAGTGGGGTTCTCAGGTGCTTGGCACAGCACTAGGTGCGAACCTTGTTGACACGGGTTTTGAAATCGTAATTCGCCGCAGCCACCACAGCCTGGGTGCGGTTTTGGACGTCAAAGTACCTAAGAATGCTGCTCATGTGGGTTTTGATGGTTTCTTCGGACACATGCAAGGCAGCGGCAATCTCTCGGTTTGTGAGGCCATTGACCAAATGTGCGAGAACGCGCTCTTGGCGAGGGGAGAGGAAAAAGTCTTGGAATTGCGGCCCGCCTCTGGAATCCAAAAGCGCTTGTGGGATGACTACTTCGCCCTTCAATGCGTTTTGAACGCCAAGAAGAAATTCCTCAGACGCTGCTGCTTTAGACAGGAATCCCAAAGCCCCTAACTGCAAAGCTTGGCGCATGACTTGCGGTGTGCACAGACCCGACATCATCAAAATCGGTAAGGTGGGCCGTACTCTTCCAATTTCAACCAACACTTCCAAGCCCTTGCTATCTGGAAGATGGTAGTCCAGCAAGACCAGGTCCATGTCTGGGTGAGGAGTGAGCGTTGCAAGCGCTTGGGCACCGTCTGTGGCTTCTAGCAACTGTAAATCGGGGCTCAAGTTTTGAAGCGCTTGGGCTAATCCTTCGCGGACTAAAGCGTGGTCGTCAACGATCAGAATTTTCATATTTCAATATTGTCAGATGCACGCGATGTTGTATTTTTGGCAAGTGTTTCTTGTCTTGTAGGCTAGCACATTGACCTGTCGTACACAGTTAAACCCAAAAAAAGAGCCCGCAGTGGCTTGGCAGCCAGCGGACTCTTTTGCATGGTGGATTTGAAAGCCAGAACCTGTCTGGCCCGCCCATTTATGCGCCGTGGAATTGCATCATGAGAGGAACAATCAACAGGGCCACGATATTGATAATTTTGATGAGCGGGTTGATCGCAGGGCCCGCGGTGTCTTTATAGGGGTCGCCTACGGTGTCGCCGGTGACTGCCGCTTTGTGGGTTTCAGAGCCCTTGCCGCCGTGGTGGCCGTCTTCAATGTACTTCTTGGCATTGTCCCAAGCGCCGCCACCGGTACACATCGAAATAGCCACAAAAAGACCGGTCACGATGGTGCCCATAAGCAAGCCACCCAAGGCGGCTGGTCCCAAGACCAAGCCCACCAAAATAGGCACAACCACAGGAAGCAAGCTTGGAACCATCATTTCTTTGATGGCGGCTGTGGTCAACATGTCAACGGCCGTGTCGTATTCGGGCTTGCCGCTGCCGTCCATGATGCCTTTGATGTCACGGAACTGCCGACGTACTTCAACCACCACAGAGCCTGCTGCGCGGCCCACGGCTTCCATGGCCATCGCACCGAAGAGGTAGGGGATCAAACCGCCGATAAACAGCCCGATGATGACCATGGGGTTGCTTAAGTCAAAAGTGATGACCTTGCCGTAGGCTTCGAGCTTGTGCGTGTAGTCGGCAAAAAGTACCAAGGCCGCCAAACCAGCAGAACCAATAGCGTAGCCTTTGGTCACTGCTTTTGTGGTGTTGCCCACCGCATCAAGCGGGTCGGTAATTTCGCGTACGCTGGCTGGCAACTCGGCCATCTCGGCAATGCCGCCGGCGTTGTCGGTGATAGGGCCATAGGCGTCAAGGGCCACCACGATACCCGCCATGCTGAGCATGGAGGTTGCAGCAATGGCAATGCCGTAAAGACCGGCTAAGTGAAAAGAAGTCCAAATGGCCAGGCAAACAAACAACACAGGCCATGCAGTAGAACGCATGGAGACGCCCAAGCCGGCAATGATGTTGGTTCCGTGGCCTGTGGTCGAGGCTTCGGCGATGTGCTGAACCGGGGCGTATTGCGTTCCGGTGTAGTACTCGGTAATCCAAACCAAGGCGGCGGTTAAAACCAAGCCCACAGCGCATGCGCTAAACAACTTTGCTGCTGCGCCCGTTCCGCCTAGCGCGTTGTCGGCAATCATGCTTTGCGTAACAAAGTAGAAAGCAATCAAAGACAAACCGCCTGCCACTGCCAGCCCTTTGTAGAGCGCTGGCATCACGTTTTTCATGCCTGGAGAGGCTTTGACAAAGAAGCATCCGATGATGGAGGCCACAATGGATACAGCTCCAAGCGCCAAGGGGTAGAGCACGAGGCTGGCCCCGCCGGCAGAAACCAACAAGGTTCCAAGCACCATGGTCGCAATCAGTGTCACCGCATAGGTTTCAAACAAATCCGCGGCCATGCCAGCGCAGTCGCCCACGTTGTCGCCCACGTTGTCTGCGATCACTGCAGGGTTGCGGGGATCATCCTCAGGAATGCCGGCTTCTACTTTTCCGACCAAGTCAGCGCCTACGTCAGCGCCCTTGGTAAAAATTCCACCGCCCAAGCGGGCAAAGATAGAAATAAGCGAAGAGCCAAAGGCAAAACCAATCAGAGGGTTGAGTTTGGCTGCGGTCACTGCGCCGTCGGGTACCAAGTACCAGTAAAAGCCGGTGAC
>JAIPDD010000152.1 GCA_021737875.1 Sulfuritalea sp. | reverse complement strand
CTTCAAACCAAAACATTTATTACCCACATTCCCTACCGTGGTGCAGGCCCGGCCTTGCAGGACTTGATTGCGGGTAACGTGGACATGATGTTCGATGGCCTGGGGTCATCCGCTGCCCATATCAAAGGCGGGCGTATCAAGGCTTTGATGGTTTCTGGTGCTAAGCGCAACGCGGCGTTTCCTGATGTGCCTTGTTCAGCCGAACTGGGATTACCTGACTACACCGTGAGTACCTGGTATGGCATTTGGGCGCCTAAGGCCACACCTGCTGACGCCCAAGCGCGGGCTACGGAAGAAATTCGCCGCGCTTGCCTGACCGACGAAGCCAAAGCGACCTGGGCCAGCCAAGGAGCAGAATTCCCGAACTTGGCCGGAGCGCAGTTTGATGGCTTTATCAAAGGGGAATTGGCGAAGTGGTCTAAGGTTGTCAAAGCCTCCGGCGCGAAGTTGGACTGATAGGGTGTATGCGCCGCACCATTCTGAACCTTGAAGAATCCAAGATACGGGAAGTCGCCAACGCCGGTTTAGGGCGCAGCGACGTATTGGCTTTTTGGTTTGGGGAGAGCGATGAAGTCACGCCCGACTTCATTCGCCAAGCGGCGATCGATTCATTGCAGCGGGGCGAAACCTTTTACGCCCACAATCTAGGCCTTCCTGAGCTGCGCGAATCGATTGCGCAAGCGATGACCCAAAAGCACACAGCGCCTGAAGGGCTTGAGCCTATTCAAGCCCAGAGAATTGCAGTGACAGCCGGCGGCGTGAATGCTTTGATGCTCGCGGTACAAGCGCTGGTGGATGCGGGCGATGAGGTGGTGGCGGTTACGCCGGTGTGGCCCAACCTGACGGCGCATGCCGTGATCATGGGTGCAAAACTGAGGACTGTTGCATTGACTGCGCAGAGGCACAAAAGTGCCGCTGGCAATGCGGGGGCTTGGACGCTGGATTTGCCTAAGCTGTTATCTCAGATTACGGCACATACCAAACTGCTGATCGTCAACGCGCCCAACAACCCCACCGGTTGGACGCTCAGTCGCGAAGAGCAAAGCGCTATTCTTCAGCACTGCCGCACAACAGGGACGTGGATTTTGGCCGACGAGGTGTATGAAAATCTGTATTACGAACCGACCCATAACGACTGCGCTCCGAGTTTTTTAGACCTTGCTGCGCCCGAGGACCGTTTGGTGGTCGTGCACAGTTTTTCAAAAAGTTATTTGATGACAGGCTGGCGCTTGGGTTGGTTGGTGATGCCGCAAAGCATGGAATTAGCCATGGGCAAGCTCATTGAATTCAACACCTCGTGCGCCAGCGTGTTTACCCAACGCGCAGGCTTGGTTGCCTTAGAGCGGCGCGAAGAAGTCACGCCGCGTTTGGTGCAACACCTTAAAGCCTGCCGCGACACCTTGGTCCCCGCGTTGCAATTGTTACCGGGCGTTCAAGTGGCAAGCCCTAAAGGTGGGATGTATGCTTTTTTCCAACTCCCAGGCCATACTGATTCGCTAGAAACCGCCAAGCGTTTGGTATCAGAAGCAGGGCTGGGCTTGGCCCCAGGCAGTGCGTTTGCTCCAGAATCGTCGGCATGGTTGCGCTGGTGTTTCGCGTCTAAAGATCTGGCGCGTTTGACTGACGGTGTGGGGCGTTTGGAGCGTTGGCTCAAAATCCAAAGTCAAACCTAAAGTTAAGCCCAACGATACAGCGTATTCATTACCAGCTGTCGATGGCGCCTCCGCGCAGTTCCTTGATCCGCCCAGAAGCCAGGCCTTGAACCAGCCATGCGCGGGTCTGCGCGGGGTCAATCACCGCGTCAATCTCCAAGGTGGTAGCCATCGCAATCGCGCTGCCGTTTTCAATGTGCTGGGCCAAGAGTTGGGCAAACAGCGCGTCGCGTTGCGGGCCTTCTTGAAGTGCCTCAAGCTCTTTTTTGTAACCCAAACGCACAGCCCCTTCCAAGCCCATTGCGCCAAACTCCGCGCTGGGCCAAGCGACAGTACACAGCGGCGAGTGGAAACCGCCCGCCGTCATAGCCATCGCGCCCAAGCCATACCCTTTACGTAACACGACGCTTAAAAAGGGAACGCGCAAATGGGCGGCTGCAATAAACATGCGGCTGACGTGGCGCACCTGCGCGGTCGCCTCGGTGTCGGGGCCGACCATGAAGCCTGGCGTATCGACCAGGCTCACTAACGGCAGGCCATGGGAGTTACAGAGTTGCATAAACCGGCTGGCCTTGTCGGCTGCGTCCGCGTCAATGGCACCGCCTAGGTGTTGGGGGTTATTGGCGATGATGCCAACCGCGCGGCCTTCGATCCGCGCCAGTGCGGTGTGAATGCCGATACCAAAACCAGTTCGCAGGCTTAAGACGGTGTCGGTATCTGTTATGGCGTGAAGTGCCGCTAAGCTGTCGTACACCCGCAAGCGGTTCTCAGGGACTACGTTGCGCAGGAGTTCTGCGTCTGGGGCATGCCACTGGGGCGCGATACCTTGAAAGAAGGCGAGGTATTTTTTTGCTGCTGCAACCGCCTGCGCTTCGTCTTCAACCAGAATGTCGATCACGCCGTTGGCGTGTTGTACCGGACTCGGGCCAATCGCTTCTGGCTTGAAAACTCCCAAGCCCCCACCTTCGATCATCGCCGGGCCGCCCATGCCAATATTGCTGGAGCGCGTAGCGATGATGGCATCGCAACACCCCAAGAGTGCCGCATTGCCGGCAAAGCAGCGCCCGGTGGTGATGCCGATCACCGGAACTTGGCCGTTGAGTTTGGCAAAACTGGCAAAGGTTGCCACATGCAAGCCCGCCACGATGGGCATATCGACATCGCCTGGGCGTCCGCCACCGCCTTCAGCAAAAAGCACCACAGGCAAATGGTGCTCTAGCGCCAGACCTAAAAGTCGGTCTGTTTTTTGATGGTTACGCATGCCTTGCGTGCCCGCAAGCACCGTTGCGTCATACGCAAGAATGGCGCAGCGTTGTCCATGGATGCTGCCTATCCCCGTCACCATCCCATCGGCTGGGGTATTGCGCATCAAATCGTCGGCTGTGCGGCGTTGGCTTTGGGCGGCAACCGCAAGCGCGCCATATTCAGAAAAGCTGTCCGGATCACACAGGTCGGCAATGTTTTCTCGCGCAGTGCGAAGCCCCAGTGCGTGGCGTTTGGCCACCGCTGCGGGGCGGTTAACGTCTAGCGTGTGTTCAAGTCGGTGTTGAAGGCGTTTGAGGTCGCTGCGAAGTGCAGCAGGGCTCGCGACGGATTCTTGTTGCAAGACAGGTGCAGCAATGGATGCACTTTTTTGCATCGTCACCAAGACATCGTTCTCACCCACAGCCTCGCCTTCAGAAAAATGCAGCGCACGAATCTCTCCATCCACAGGCGCAGTAATTTCATGCTCCATCTTCATAGCCTCTAAGACCATCAATAACTGCCCCGCCGTGACTGCGTCACCCGGCTGCACTAGGCATTGGACGATGTGGGATTGCAAAGGAGCGTGGATTTCGAGCATAGTGACCGGGCTTTCAGTGGGACTAAGGAGTATTGTCACGTAGTGAGGCACGCAAAGGTGAATGAAGCGGGTTAATTCCTGTGGCCTTGGTGCGATACTTGAGACTATGCCTTTGCAGCCCCTCCTTGACCCGTTAAATCCCCCTAGTTCGACTGAACCAAGACGCTTGCGCATCGCCGTTCTAAGCCGGAACTTTTCTGTAACTGGCGGTGGGGCAGAGCGGTATTCGATTGCAGTGGTTGAAGAGCTTGCGGAACGGCACGAAGTGCATGTATTTTCCCAGACGCGAGATCACATCTTCCCGGGCGTCGTTTACCACCGTGTTGCCTTGCCGATGCAGCGCCCACGTTGGATCAACCAGTTGTATTTTGCGTGGGCTACTTGGCGTGCGACTCGGTCTGGTTTTGATATCGTTCACTCGCATGAAAATACGTGGCATGGCAACGTGCAAACGGTGCACGTACTGCCCATCAAATACACCTTATTTAGAGATAAACAGGGCGTGGCGCTGGCCTTGCGATGGCTCAAAGTCGCAAGCAGCCCGCGTTTGCTGGCTTACCTTTGGCTTGAAAAAAGCAGGTATGCGTTTGCCCAGAAAAAACAAGTCGTCTGCGCTTCTTCTGCGCTCAAAGAAATTCTGGGAACGACATACCCTGAGGCTGTACCGATGCTGAGTGTGGTGACGCCCGGGGTTGCGAATGCCCCGGGGAGGGCATCCCAGGAGACTCGTTTAGCGGCTCGAAAAAAACACGGTTTACCGCAAGAGGCCTCACTGCTTTTATTTGTAGGCAATGATTTCGTCAAAAAAGGCCTACCTACGCTTTTGAGTGCCTTGAAAAAGTTGCCTGAAAAAACGCATCTTGTTGTTGTGGGAAATTCTGAGGGTGTACAAGCCATGCAGCGTTTGGCGCAGCTTGTCAGCCTAACGCAACGCGTACATTTTGTGGGAAGCTTGGCCGATATGGAGACAGCGTACCAAGCCGCTGATATGCTGGTTCACCCCACGCTCGAAGATTCCTACGGCATGGTGGTTTTAGAGGCGATGGCCCATGGCTTGCCAGTGGTTGTAAGTGCTGCGCCCTACAGCGGAATTGCGCAAGACCTGACAGATGGGGTGAATGCACTGCTGTTGAAAGACCCCAAAAATGTGGAGAACCTAGCGGCGGCGATTGGACGTCTTCAAAGCGATGTTGTTTTTTCGGAGAAGCTTTCAAAAAATGCCGCCACGTTCGCCATTGAACATACATGGATCAAAGCGGCTTCTAGCTATGAGGAGATCGCCCAGAAGATCACAAAGAAATCCACGCAGCGGTGGTTGGTGTTGTCCCATGCTTTTAATATGGATGGTCGCGCAGCCAGTCAAACGATCACTGACAAGCTTCCGCACCTAGAAGCCGCAGGAGTTGAATTAGTGGTTCTCAGCGGAGTTTCTGGGCGACAAGATACGCGATACGAGCATTACCGCCTGTGGCCAATGGGGCCTGCAGGAATCCGCTTCGAGTTACGTCATGTGCTGCGTAAGTACATCGCGTCGGCCTTGGCGTACCGGCTTGTAATGGTGCTTCTGTCTTTGCCGCTGTTGCTCTTCATGCTGATAGAAAAACTCTTGCGCCCAGTTGAGAGTTCTTGGTCGTGGTGGATAAGTGCTTACATTAAAGGCCGACGGCTCGCACGGCATCGCGACTTTGATCTGATTTACTCGACAGGAGGTGCGTTCGCAGCCCATGTGGCAGCGCGGGCGCTGCAAAAACATTTAGGGATTCGTTGGTTGGCCGAGGTGCACGACCCCTTGGTGATGCCAGGTAAAACGCCTGAAACACCGCAAGAACGCATGCAAGCGCATATTGAGCAGGTCATTTGCACGCGCGCAGATATCGCAATTTGGTTCACGGATCAAGCGCTTGCCAGTGCAAAACGACGCCACCCCCAATTGGGAGAAAGAGGCTATGTGGTTTTGCCAGGGATTGATTCGCCTTTTAAGGTGATGCCTGAATACAGATCAGCCGAAAAAATGCGAATTGGTCATTTTGGTGCCTTGTCAGCCACTCGCAATTTATTGCCCATGTTGGCTGCAATGGAGCAAATTCAAAAAAAGCAACCTGAAGTTTTTGCACTTATGGAGCTTCACGTTTATGGGGGTCCTCTTGATTCGGGGTCAAAGGCGCACCTCGAAAATTCAGGCATTCGTAACCATGTGAAGCATTTTGGGCGTATCGAGGCAGACCCGGTACTGGGATTGAGCGGACGGGATCAAATCTTGAAGTTAATGCGTTCTATGGATGTGCTGCTGTTGCTGCACGGCAATGAACAAATATGCGCAGAGTACATTCCCTCTAAAATGTACGAGTATTTGTGGATGCAGCGGCCCATATTGGCACTGGTTTATCGCAATCCACAAATGGAGTCATTGCTTGTGAAAGAGGGCCACGAAGTAGTTCAAGCGCAAGAGGAAGAAACCCCTTCATTAGAAATGACGAATCGGCTCGCGAGCGCTTTGTTGGCCTTTTATGAAAAATGGTCTAACAAAAATCTAAATGATAATTTTCGGACTAGCCCGTACACCACCAAAGAAACCGTTAATAGGATGCTGAGCTTTCTATGACACGACCGTTACTTTCGCTGGTGGTCCTTGGTTTTCGAAACTTTGAGGTAACTACAAAGGCTTGCCTAGAATCTTTGCGGCCTTGGCTCGCGGATAAAGACATTGAAATATTGGTTGTTGATAACGGATCCTCGGATGGTTCTGCTGAAAAGACGGCGGATTGGTGTGTTGCACACCCTTCAGTTCAGTGCTTATTGAGCGATAGCAATCGCGGTTTCGCTGGCGGCATGAATTGGGGTGTATCCCATGCGCGAGGTCAGTGGATCCTTCTCGTCAATAACGACACAGTTTTTCCTGAATACACCCTAGATGCCTTTAAGCGAGTTATCAGGGAGACCCCAGCCAATGTGGCAATGCTTGGTCCTGTGACCAATGCAGCTGGAAATGGCCAACGGCTTTGGAAGCCAGAAGCCACATCGTCAGACTGGCTGGAAATTGGGCGGTGGCTCAATAGGAACCCGACCCATCATTTGATTTCCGTGTACCGGTGCGATTTTTTTTGTATCGCAATACGACACGATATTTGGCTGGAGTTGAAAGGGCTCGATACCTCATTTGGTTTGGGTTACTACGAAGATTTCGACTTCAGTTTGCGTCTGAGAAAAGCCGGATACGAACAGATGATTACCGAGGACGTTTTTATCCTTCATATTGGTGGCGCAACTTTTCAGGGTAGCAAGGAAGCGCGCAAACTAATTAAAGTGAACAAGAAGTTACTACTTAAAAAACATCCAGACGCAAAATTTGAGCATACCCGGCTCGGCAATCTTTCTGTAATGAAGGCCTATAAAAAGATGCGTGACGATGGGGTATGGAGCGGTGAGCTTTCATTTAGACAAGATCTGCGTAGTAATGCTTTAAAAGAGGACGGGCCCAGGAGCATTTTTAAACGGTACATTTGGTCAAAGAATATAAAGAACTTATAGCTAGCATCATTTACTCAATAGGGAACTCATGATAATTTCACGTCAAGACAAAGACAAGTTTTTTTTTGGAAAAATTTGGAGTGAATTTACTTTATTAGAAAAAATAACTGTTATTTTTGTCATTGCGACCCCACTTTTTTATCTTTCTATTCCCCACTGGATTACAAATGTTTCAATATTGGGGTGTTTTTTATCCATCGCATGGTTAATCTCGAATCGAAAAAGCTATGAATTGCAGCGTATCAAAAATGTAAAATTAATTGCTATTGTCTTTTTTATATATGTAATTGCGATAACAGTTTCTCAGCTAGGAAGACAAAATTTGGTATTGAGAGAGTATTTAGATCAGTCGAGATGGATGGTTGGATTGCCTTTTTTCTTATTCATCTATTCTCTAAGAATAAATTACTCCAAAGTTCTAGACTGGGCTGCCCCCATTTGTATTCTGTCTGCTTGGATTAGCAGTGTATATGTTTACCCAAGCGCGAACTGGGGTGACCGAGCCACGGTGGTTCATATAGATCCTTTGACTTTTGGATTTATGAATCTTTCACTGGCGTTAATGTGTTTTGCTTCAGTTATTTTTGACTTCAAAAAAGTGAAAATTAGTTTTAATACTTTTTTAAAGATAATTGCTTTTGTGATTGGAGTTTATTTATCCATTAGAAGCGGATCTAGATCCGGTTGGCTTGCATTTCCTTTTGTAATTGCTGGGATTTTTTATTTTTTGTATAAGCCTAGCAGGATTCGGGTTTTTGTCTTATTGATGGGCGCGTTGGGTTTGACTTTAATTATTTATCAATATATCCCAATAGTTAATGTTCGCATTGACGCAATGTTGAATGATCTTTCAAATTATCCTTGGACGGGAGGCATGGCCCCCGACACCTCAGTAGGAATGCGAATTACCTTTTACAGGCTTGGGAGCTATTATTTTTCTCAAAGTCCATTATTTGGATGGGGAGAGCGTGGTTACAGTGAAATCAAAAATGCCCTTCCACTTCTAAGTTTCTCAAGTCAGTTCACCAGAGACTTTGCTTTTGCTTCACTGTTCCATAGTGAATGGACTACGCAAGCAGTGCGATTTGGTTTAATGGGACTTTTGGGCGTATTTTTAGTATTTTGGATTCCTATGAAGTTCTTTTATGAGCTTGCCAAATCCAATGGAAATGGGCTGAAGATTGGATGCATGGGCCTGGCATACATGACTTGTCAGCTTGTAGCTTCGCTTGGCGATGAAGTTTTTAATTCAAAGGGTGCCACTACGTTTGGCGCAGTCATCATCGCTGGGCTTTTAGCAACAGCCTTTTCTCAAGAAAATACTAGGAAAGTAGCCAGCTAATTGGAGCCTCGTCGATCCTCATAGGCTGAAATAATTTTCACTAAAAATTGAATTGCGTTAGTGGAGCGAGCAATCAAGACACGTCGCAGCGTGTATAAATCGTCTCCAGCAACCACTCGTCCTCTTTGTGTTGTAGTCGCAGTAATGAATCCTGATTCTTTAGTCATAGCGCTATGTAGTGGTGTAAATAATCCATAGGGATAACAGAAATGCCGTGCCTCGCAGCCAATGGTGTTTTCCAGTTCTTTTTTTGAATCTGTAATTTCATTCCTGGCTTTATCTACGCTGATAGCTGTTAAATCAGCATGTGTCCTAGTGTGCGAGCCGATGTCCATACCCGCATCGCGCCAAGTGCGCCAGTTTTCAAGCGTCATTAAGGGCTTTTCTTCAACCTTGCCCTTGTCCCAAAGATTCGTGCCGCCGATTAGGCTGCTTACTGCATAGCAGGTTGCAGTAAAGCCATTTTTAAGCAAGATGGGAAGTGCGTTATCGAGGTTGTTCTGGTAGCCGTCGTCAAAGGTAATTCCAACGACCTTGCCTTGTTTTTCCCCTTGAAGGTAAGGCTCTAAGTCTCGCATGGAGAGCCCTTGAAACCCCATCCAGCGAAGCATACGCATTTGCCAAGCGAATGAGGAGGGCGCCACAATCAGCCCACGCAAAGAGGTGCCCCGTTGAGGTGGCTTGTCGATTTGGTGGTACATCAAAATGGGAATTTTCATGACTGCATTCGACTAAGGTTCGCGTAATACCCATTGGCTTGCAGCAAAGTGGCGTGAGTTCCAGTCTCTACGATACGCCCTTGGTCTAGTACCAAAATTTGATCTGCGCGTTCAATGGTACTGAGTCGGTGCGCAATCACCAAGGTTGTGCGGTTTTGCATGAGGGTAGCGAGAGCGACTTGTACCAAGCGTTCCGATTCAGTATCCAGCGCAGATGTCGCTTCGTCCAAAATCAAGAGTGGCGCATTTTTCAACAAGGCTCGCGCGATCGCGATGCGCTGGCGTTGACCGCCCGAGAGGGTGCTGCCGTTTTCACCGATCACGGTGTTTAAGCCTAGCGGCAGCTGTGCAATAAACTCCCAGGCATGGGCAGCAAACGCCGCTTCTTGAACCTTTTTGGCGTCAATGTTGCGGGATAGCCCAAAGGCGATGTTGGCGTGAACCGTATCGTTCAAAAGCACGATGTCCTGGCTAACTAAGGCAATATGGCTTCTCAAACTTGCCAAGGTCAAGGCATTGATATCTATGCCGTCTAAGGTGATGCTGCCAGAGTCGACGCAATAAAAGCGTGAAATAAGACTCGAAAGGGTGGACTTACCGCCGCCAGATGCACCAACCAGCGCGATCGTCGTACCAGAGCCTACCGTAAAGCTGACATCGTCTAATGCCAACCGTTCAGCGCCGGGGTATCGAAATGACACGTGTTTAAAAGACAGCTGTCCCTGCGAGTGGGCTAGTACGGACTTGCCGGTGTCAGGCTCGTTGGGAGCATCAAGAATTCCGAAAACGCTTTCGCATGCCGCAAGGCCGCGCTGCAAGATAGGGCTGATATTGCTGAGTTGTTTGATGGGAGAGATCATTAACAACAGCGCTGTGATAAATGATACGAATCCTCCGGCAGAGGTTCCAGATTCAACTATGGATCGGTTCAAGGCGATGAAAATAATGAAAGCAACTGCCAAAGACGCAGCCAGGTGTGTCACTGGAGTCAAGGCAGAAGCTGGTAAGGCTTCCTTCATCATGCTGCGCCGAAAGCTTTCCGTCACTGCGTGGAAGCGCTCTTGCTGCTGGTTTTGTGCACCATAGATTTTGATGACTTTGCTCGCAGCCGTTGTTTCTTCTACCGTGTGCGCAACTGCACGCAAAGAGATAAGGCTGGCTTTACTGGCTTTGCGGATTCGCTTACCAAAACTATGAATCAATACTCCAATCAGTGGCCCTACGGTGAGAGCGATTAACGTGAGCTTCCAATCCAGATACAACAAATACGCGAGCAACGCCAAGGCAGTGAGGCTTTCCCGAATGGCGGTAACTAAAACATGGGTGGCTGCAAGATTAATGTTGTCTACGTCATACAGCAAGCGCGATATCCATTGCGATGCGGGTTGGGTTTGAAAAATATGCGTGGGGGCGTAGAGTAATTTATCAAACATTGCCCTGCGTAAATCAACAACCAAACGCGTTGAAACCCAAGTCATTAAATAGTTCGTCACAAACGACAAGACACCACGCAAAAAAAACAAGCCCACAATACTCGCGGGAATGAGCCAAACGAGGCGAGCGTCTGATGTATGAAAGCCGCTGTCAAGCAGGTATTTCATGATCGCTGGGAAAACAGGCTCGGTGGACGCTGTAAGAACCATGCAGACCACAGCGATAGAGAACGCTTTCCAATAGGGCTTGATAAAGCCCAAAAGGCGCAGGTAAAGCGCCCGGTCGACTTTAGTCATGGTTACTTTGGTGCAGCTTAGCAGCCTCTGGCGCTTGCCATGCACTGCCCTTTTGGATTTCCAGTGCCTTGGCGTAGCGGTAAAAAGTACCTTCAAAATTTCCTAAGGCAATCACAAAACCAGCCCATCCGTCCAAAAACCCCCGCTTAAAGAAGTAATGTTTCAAAAATGACCATATTCCGTGGAGCAAGGCGGAGCCCATGGTGATTTTTTTATGTTGGATTTTTTCGGCGCCTAAGGAAGAGTAGTGGTTAGCCTTGTGCATCACCTCAGCTAAGTTTTTAAACGGGAACTGCCAAATAGCGGTTTGCATATAACCAAAAGGCTTGGTGCTATGTAAAACATAACCTTCGTGAACCGGTTTGAGGTCATAGGACATCGCCTTTTTGCGAAAAAGCTGGGGCTGGCGGTAATTGGGGTACCAGCCGGAGTGCTGGATCCAACGGCCCATGAAGAAGTTACGCCTGGGCGTATGGTAGGCGTCAAGCGCGTTGGGGTCTTGGGTAATGCGGCGAATTTCTTGGGCAGCTTCTGGCGTACAGCGCTCGTCGGCGTCTAGGCTGAAAATCCAGGGGTGGGAGCAGGCTGCAATGGCTTGGTTGCGCAGGTCGCCAAATCCTTGGAATTTGACTTGTACAACTTTTGCCCCCAGTTCGGTAGCCAATGCAGCCGTTCCGTCGGTGCTCCAAGAGTCCACAACGACAATTTCATCGGCCCAGCGCACGCTTTCAATCGCAGTGCGTACTTTTTCTACTTCGTTGAAAGCAATGATGTATACGGAAATCAGGGGCATTGAATTGAATATGACTTATGAACTAGTTGCGGATGCCCAAACTCTTCCGGGCAGGTTAGTCTATTCCAAAAACACTACCCACTAAAAGGCTGTGAGTTCAAGTCACCACCGGAAACCGCGCCCTGCGCTCCAAGTCGTCAAGATCCATGTGGTTGCGCATGTACTGTTGGTTGGCATCGACGTGGGGTTGGTGGTCCCAGGATGTGAGCTTGCCTTTGGCTAGGGCTTTACCAACCAAGCGACGTCGGCGTTGGCTGGCTAAGACTTGGGCGTGCAGGGCTGGGAGATCCCAGCGCTTGGCAACCTCTTCGTGAAAAGCGCGAGCAGTGTCTTGGTGAGCGGCTTGTTCGGCAAGGTTGTTTAACTCGTCGGGATCTTGGTCTAGGTTAAACAGCATGCAGACGTCGTCTTGGCCGTAAATGAACTTCCACGGCCCGCGCCGGATCATCACCAACGGCGTTTTGCTGCCCTCTGCCATGTATTCTCCAATGACTTCGTCGTGGCCTGGCTTGTCTGGAAGACCTTGAAGGTGTGCCATCAACGAGCGGCCATCTAAATGCAGTTGCGGGTCAACTGTGCCGCCAGCGAGTTCAACCAACGTGGGTAAAAGATCGATCGTGGAGACGCTTTGCGACACCTTGTGCGGTGAAAATCGTCCAGGGGCGCAGACCACCAAAGGAACGCGGGCCGCCATTTCAAACCAGTGCATCTTGTACCAAAGCCCACGATCGCCCAGCATGTCGCCGTGGTCGCCAGAGAACACGATGATGGTGTCTTCCCGTAGCCCGCAGTCGTCCAAAGTTTTAAGAATCTCGCCAATCTTGGCGTCAACATAGCTGCACGAGCCGAAGTATGCGCGGCGGGCGCGGCGAATGGCTTCTTCGCTTACTGGTTTGTCCCACAGGCCTATCACTTTGAGCAAGCGCTTAGAGTGCGCGTCTTGCGCTGCTTGGGCGATCGGGTTGCGCGGCATGGGGATGTGGCTGTCTTGGT
This sequence comes from Sulfuritalea sp., assembly GCA_021737875.1. Lineage (GTDB taxonomy): Bacteria > Pseudomonadota > Gammaproteobacteria > Burkholderiales > Burkholderiaceae_C > Allorhodoferax. Next base: position 225 of record JAIPDD010000152.1, on the reverse strand, counting down.
ACAGGTTCCAAAATTCAGCGGGGATGGTGTAGGGGTCGTGCGGATGCGTCATAGACACCGTGAGGCAAAACGGCTGCTCGGGGGTATTGCGAACGTGGTCGTACAGGTATTGGCGGGCTTTGAAAACGACTTCTTCGTCAAAGTCGAGTTGGTTGGTCCGAACCGAGGGGCCGGCTTGGAGCACGGACGCCATGTTGTGGTACCAGCTCGGGCGCACCTCGAGTT
>JAIPDD010000059.1 GCA_021737875.1 Sulfuritalea sp. | reverse complement strand
CTGCGCTTTTTTGGGATAAAGGATGTTTGCGCCGCGTTTCTGAATAGCGACGAACCAAGGTGCCGGTAGAGGCATCCAGAAAAAGCGATTTGATCGATACGCCGTCATTGCGTAACTGCTCGAGCTGCTTGGGTACCAATGGGAGTGATGCAGCGCTGCGCACATCCATGGCAATGGCAACGCGTGATGCGTGGTGTTTTTTCTCAAGCGCTACAAAATCAAGCAGCAACTCGGGCGGCAAATTGTCCACACAGTAAAACCCGGCGTCCTCTAAGGCGTGCAAGGCCACCGATTTCCCTGAACCTGACATGCCGGTGATGAGAACCAATTCCATGGCTATTACTTATGCCGCGCTTCGCGCAAGCATTTCTTGGGCGTGCGCGAGTGTGGTTTTGGAGCTGGCATCACCGCCGAGCATGCGTGCAATTTCAGCGGTGCGCTGCGTGTCTGTGACGGTGCTCACTGTGCTCAGCGTCGCGCCGCTTTGCAGGCGCTTAGAAACCACCCAGTGGTGGTCAGCGCAGGCGGCCACTTGGGGCAGGTGGGTGACTGCGAGCACTTGGCGGTCGCGACCGAGTTTGCGCATGAGTTGACCCACCGTGTGCGCGACTGTTCCTCCCACCCCCGCGTCTACCTCATCAAAAATCAAGGTCTGCGCTGTTCCAAGCTGGCTGGTGGTGACTGCAATAGCCAAGGCCATCCGAGAGAGTTCGCCACCCGAGGCGACTTTGCCTACGGGGCGCGGTGTGCTGCCAGCGTGGCCTGCGACCAAGAAAACAATATCTTCTAAGCCACTTTGTTGGGCGTGGGCTAGGGGTTCTAGCGCCACCTGGAATTGGCCGCCTTGCATCCCCAAGCCTTGCATCGCTTGCGTAATAGCGTCTCCCAAAAGCGGCGCAGCCTTCGCGCGGGCTTTGCTGATGCGCTTGGCTTGGTCAAGGTAGGCCTGATGGGTTTGGCTCTCCATGGACTTTAAGCCATCGATATCGGCCGCCGCCGCCAAGGCAGCGAGCGCATCGTGCCAACTGCTGAGCAAGGCCGGCAACTCTTCGGGGCTGCGTTTATACCGTCTGGCAAGCGAAATCCACAAAGCCAAACGCGCGTCAAGTTCGGCAAGCCCCTGGGGGTCGAGTTCGGTGCGCCGGAGGTAGCTGCGCAGCGAATGCGCCGCGTCTTCAATTTGCGCAATGCTGGATACCAAGGCATCGATGGGACTTTGAAATTCTGCATCCAGATGAAGGTGGTGTTGGAGTTGTTGCAATGCCGCGTTCAGTGGTTTGAGTGCATTGCCCTCTTCATCTTCCATGAAGTTCACAGCGGCTTGGGCTGTATCCATCAGTGTTTGTGCATGGGCCAAGCGGCTGTGGTTGGCGTTGAGTGCCTCCCACTCCGCTTCCTGGGGGCTGAGTTTTTCTAACTCGCTGATTTGCCAGGCCAGCCGCTCTTGCTCTTGTTGCAAAGAGTCTTGGGCCTGCAAAGCTTGCGCCAAGGTGTTTTGGGCGTGTCGCCATTGCTGCCAAGACGTGCTTAATTTTTGGGTTGAAATTTGGGCATAGCCATCGAGCAAACCCCGCACTGCGTCAGGCCGTGTGAGACTTTGCCACGCATGTTGGCCATGGATGTCGAGTAAATACTCACCCAGGTGGCGCAGTTGTTGGGCAGTGGCAGTGCTTCCATTGACCCACGCGCGGCTTTTGCCTGTGAGATCCACCGTCCGCCGCAGTAATAGGCTTTCAGAACATTCAAAGCCCGCGTCTTCAAGATATGGGGCCAGTGCCTCGGGTGCATCAAATTCTGCGCTCACATCGGTGCGTTGCGCGCCTTCGCGAATCACGCCCACATCGGCCCGCGCTCCGGTTACCAGTTGCAGCGCATCAATCAAGATCGATTTACCTGCTCCGGTTTCCCCGGTCAGCACCGTGAATCCACTTTCGAGGTCTAAATCGAGTTCATCGACGATGACGAAATCGCGCAGAACAATGCGTTTGAGTCCCACTTTTTATGCCACTCCCTCGTTCCAGTGTAGTTTTTGGCGAAGCGTATCAAAGTAGGTCCAACCCTGTGGGTGTAAAAACCGCACATGCTGCTCTGAGCGACGCACCACAATGCGGTCCCCGTGCATCAAAGTGGCCAGCGATTGCATATCAAAGTTCGCACTGGCGTCTCTGCCGGAGACGATTTCGATTGAAATTTCACTGGCATGCGAGAGAACCAAGGGCCGATTGGAAAGCGTGTGGGGTGCAATAGGAACCAAAACCCAACCCGGGGTCGACGGGTGGAGCAAGGGCCCGCCGGCCGATAAGGCGTAAGCGGTTGATCCTGTGGGGGTCGCAATGATCAATCCGTCAGCGCGTTGGTTGGCCACAAAGTGCCCATCGACCTCAACCCGCAGTTCCACCATGCCCGAGGTTGCGCCGCGATTGACCACTACGTCGTTGAGTGCCAGCGCAGAAAAGACACTGCGCCCGTCGCGGATCACTTCGGCTTGGATCAGGCTGCGGTCATCGACCACAAATTCGCCAGCGAGCATGGGTGCGAGGGTGGCGGCGTACTGTTCTAGCGGGATGTCGGTAATGAATCCTAGCCGCCCGCGGTTAATTCCGATGAGTGGGACTTTGTACTGGGCTAAGCGCCTTCCCATGCCCAACATGGTGCCATCTCCACCCACAACCAAACACAGGTCGCAGTGCTGCCCGATGCCATCAATTTCCATGGCAAGGTAACTGCTGAGCCCCAAGTTGGCAGCGGTTTCGGCCTCTATCACCACCTCGCAGCCCTGCGCCATTAAAAAATGGGCGATGTCATCCAAGGCCTGGCGTGCCGCAGCCACGGCGCTGGCGGAGTAGCTGGTTTGGTACTTGCCAATGAGGGCGACCTGGCGAAATTGGGTTTTCAATCGGGACTTCATAGGCAAATTACATCACTAAAATGCACCCATGCTAGATGATCGCTCCAAGTTGTTGCTGAAGTCGCTGGTCGAACGCTATATTGCCGACGGCCAACCGGTGGGAAGCCGCACTTTGTCAAAGTCCCCTGGCTTGGAGTTGTCTCCTGCGACGATTCGCAATGTCATGTCGGATTTAGAGGAGCTGGGCCTGATCGTCAGCCCCCATACCTCGGCCGGACGCGTACCCACCGCACGCGGCTACCGGCTTTTTGTGGACACCATGCTCACGGTGCATCCGCAACAGTTTGCTGCGCACAGCCTGGCCCCCGATCAGCCGCAAAAAGTTATTTCCAACGCCGCCCATTTGCTCTCGAGCTTGTCGCAGTTTGTGGGCGTGGTGATTGCCCCAAGGCGTACTTCTGCGTTTCGGCACATGGAATTTTTGCGACTCTCTGAAAAACGGGTCTTGGTCATCATTGTCTCCCCCGAAGGCGATGTGCAAAACCGGGTCATTTACACCGAAGTGGACTACTCGCCATCGCAACTGGTAGAAGCCGCTAACTTTTTAAACAGCCACTACGTCGGGCTTGATATTGAGCAAGTGCGCGAGCGGCTTAAAAACGAAGTGGAAATATTGCGTTCAGAAATTGCCGGACTGATGGATGCCGCAGTGACGGTGAACTCCGAAGCGATGACCGAAACCCAAGACGAAGTGGTGATTTCTGGCGAACGCAACTTGCTCAAAGTCACCGACTTTTCCAGCGATATGGGCAACCTGCGCCGGGCCTTTGCGTTGTTTGAGCAAAAAGCCCAAATCATGCGACTCCTAGATATTGCCGGACAGGCCGAAGGCGTGCGTATTTTTATCGGGGGCGAAAGCCAGGTGGTCCCGTTTGAAGACCTCTCTATCGTCAGCGCCCCTTACGAGGTCGATGGCAAATTGGTAGGCACCTTGGGGGTGATTGGCCCAACCCGTATGCCTTATGACCGCATGATTCAGATTGTGGACATCACTGCCAAGCTGGTGAGCAACGCTTTGAGCCACCACAAATAAAGCCAGGTTCCCCAGCGCTTAGTGCAAACTTTGGTCAATAGGGGAGAGTTCGGTATCTGCCTTGGACGCACCCTCGCGGCGCGCGAAACGAATCAAATACACGCCGCTGAGTATCACGACCAACCCACCGATCAAAGTCCAGCGGTCGGGAACTGCACCCCACACCACCCAGTCGATGGCCACAGCCCACACCAAAGCGGTGTATTCCAAGGGCGCGACGTTGGCGGTTTTTCCATGGGCAAAAGCATAGGTCATGGCCACGGTGCCTAAAAATCCGGTGACACCCAAAATCACAATCCATAAAAAATGCTGTGTTTGAAGGGGTTGCCAGTTGCCCATGGCAAGCAGGCTTGCTCCCAGAGACATCAAAGCAATCGTCCAAAACACAATGCTGGCGTTCGATTCCGTGCGGCTAAGCAGCCGCGCCGTAATCACCGTTAAGCCGTAAAAAATCGCCGATCCCAAAATCGCCAGCGCCCCCCAGGATTGCCACAGCGAATCGACATTGGTGCCCGGGCGCATGGCAATAAGAACGCCCAAGAGACCCAGTCCAATGGCGACCCAGTGCGCAGGACTTGCGCGCTCTTTCAAAATGGGCACAGCCAAAGCGGTCACCAAAAGCGGAGAAATAAAGAAAATGGTGTAGGCCTGAGCCAGCGCCAATTGGCCAATGCCATAGGCAAAAAGCCAAAGTGTGGCGACATTGAGAACGCAGCGCAACAAGTGCAGCCGCCATTGAACCTGAAACAATTGAGCGAGCGGAACCCGCCAAGCGGTATAGACCACCACCATGGGCAGCGCAGCCAAACCCCGCAAAGCAGCCACTTGCATCGCTGGATAAAAAGCCGAGAGGGTTTTCAGTGTGGCATCCATCACCGAGAAAAAAGCCACGCCCGCGAGCATGGCTATGGCACTTCGCCATGGCGCAGACATGGGCAGTAACCGCAAAGACCGCAATGGCATTGTGTGTTTTACACCGCGGCTTGGATCACTGCGGGGTCAAACGCTTTTCTGCTGAAGACCGCGCGCAGCAGGGGTTCAAAGTATTCCAGCGTTTGTGTGGGGTAGTTCGGGTCAAAAGCAGCTTGGTCATAGCAGGCACAAAAATGATGGCATGCGGCAAACCAAGGGTGGTCTTTGTAAGCCAAGTAAGCATGCGGGTCTTTGCCAAAGTGATGGGCGTAGTACTCCATTTGAAAGAGGCCATGCATTTCAATCACCCAGGTGACCTCGGCGCGCACATAAGGGCGAAGAATGGCTGCTGCCATTTGGGAGTGGTTTTCTGGGGCCAACACGTCGCCAATATCGTGAAGCAAAGCGCCCACCACCATGTCCACGTCAGCGCCATCGGCCTGTGCACGCGTTGCACTTTGCAGTGAATGCTCCAGCCGACTGATTTGGTAGCCTTGCAAGGAGGTACCCAGACCCCGCAGAGATTCCATCAAACGGTCGGGCAACGCGAGGATGTATTGGTGTTCGAGTTCTTGCAGAAAAAGATATTCCTCGGTGGTTCCATCTTTCATCTGGGTAAAGGTAACGTTTTGCATCTTAAATTTTCAGGTGGGTGCTTGTCGTGTTTACTGCTTCGCAGGGGGATCAAAATCAAAATTTTCTTGTTCACTGCGCGGGTCCATTTGCAGCACCGCTTGCGAACTCGCATCCATCATCACATAGTCGGCCCGGTGCACTGGCGGCGCTTGGCTGTGTTTTTGCTTGGACGCAAATCGCCAAACCGCAGCCGCAAGCAAGGACAGGACAATGGAGAAAAACAACATCAAACCCTCGGGCCCCATCAAGTCCATCAAACCACCCGCCAAGGTCGGGCCCACGGTCGCGCCAATGCCGTAGAGCAGCAACAAGCCACCCGTCGTTTCCAGCACTTTGGAGGGTTCGATCAAATCATTGGTGTGGGCGACACTGAGCCCGTACACAGCAAAAGACAATCCGCCGTACAACACCCCTAGAAAAATCAATAAATTTTCGTACTCGCGGGCCAAATAAAACCCGACGCCGGCCAGTCCTGCGGTGACCACACAAATCCAAAACAAAAGCCAACGCCGGTCATACCGGTCCGACAAATGCCCCACAGGCCACTGAAAGGCCGCACCACTCAAAATCGTGACCGCCATAAAGGTAGCGGTTCGGCTGTCGCTAAATCCCACGCCAGTGCCAAACACGTAGCCCAAACTGAAAAAAGTTCCGTTGAGCAGGCCCGAGCCCATGGCTGCAATGGCGCCGATCGGCGAAATAACAAACAAGCGTACCAAGCTCATGGACGGCGCATTGGTGGGTTGCGGCTCGCGGATGGTGGTCAGCGTGGTGGGGATCAGGGCGAAAGAAAACAGAATCGAGACCAAGGCAAATGGAACAAAGCCATAGCGGTCACTTGCCAAAATAAGCCACTGCCCGATTGCCGTGGAAACGCCGCTGACCGCCATATAAGACGCAAATACCTTGCCTCGGCTCTCGCTGCTGGCAACCACATTGAGCCAGCTCTCTATCACCATGTACAAACCCACAATGCAAAGCCCCGTCACAAATCGCAACACCCCCCAAAACCAGGGGTTGGTCCACAGGGCATGCAAGACCGGCAAGGCAGACGCTACCGAAGCCATCACCGCAAAAGCGCGGATATAGCCCACCTTGCGAATCAATTTAGGGCAAGCGTAGGTTCCATAGACAAACCCGGCGAAGTAGGCCGACATGATGATGCCGGTGACAAGGGCTGAGTATTTGGCCGAACCGGCTTGCGCGCCAATCGCAACGGTGAGCAAGGCAACGCCCACAACGAGCATGCTGACCCCACTGAGCAGCGAGGCCAAAGGCCACATTAATTTATTCACAATGTCATTTCCACGGATAGATGGGTCGCGGCGGTTGGCCGTCGCATACCCCGGATGGTGACATACATTTCGCAGCAACCTGTGCAAGCTAAGCGGGGCAGGGGTGCGCAAAGCCCATTTCAAATAGTCGCAAAATGTCAATACATAGTCGTATTTAACCGACTACTTCTGAGGCCGCACAGCTAAAGTGCCAGCACAATCCAAATCCTCTGATGCCATTTTCAATAGTTGAATCCCAAGCCCGCATAGACCTCGCTGCTGCGTTTCGCTGGGCTGCGCGCTGGGATATGCATGAGTCGATCGCCAACCATTTCAGTGTGGCCGTATCTCCCGATGGCCGTCAGTTTTTACTCAACCCCCAAGGCAGCCATTTTTCGCGGATCCAAGCCAGCGACTTGCTATTGCTCGATAGTTCCAATGCCGCTGCGCAGAAAGCCGCGAACGCCCCAGATCCAACGGCCTGGCATTTGCATGCGGTATTGCACCAACAGCTACCCCATGCGCGTTGCATCTTGCACACCCACATGCCTTACGCCACAAGCTTGTGTTGTTTGCAAGACTTTGAGTTTTTGATGCTGGACCAAAACGCCTGCCGATTCCACCAGCGCATCGCCTACGACAGAGACTATGCCGGAATGGCCTTAGACCCTTCAGAAGGCGCGCGGGTTGCGGGCTTGATGCAGGGCAGCAAAAACGTTTTGTTCATGGGCAACCATGGTGTTCTCGTGGTGGGACCGACGGTGGCCCAGGCCTTGGACACCTTGTATTACTTAGAAAAAGCCGCCAAGCTGCAAGTCTTGGCGCTGTCCACCGGCCGGCCCTTGGCGCTCATTCCTGAACCTTTGGCCGCTCTGGCGTGTGCGCAGTGGAACGACTACCCCACAGCATTTTCAGAGCTGCATTTCAAAGCCCTTAAAAACATCCTTGACCTTGAAGAAATGGACTATAAAAAATGAACCACAACATCATCATTACCTGCGCGCTCACGGGCGCTGGCGACACTGTTGACAAACACCCCGCCATTCCAGTGACGCCAAAACAAATTGCGGCCGCGGCAGTGGAAGCGGCGCAGGCCGGAGCCACGGTGGTGCACTGCCATGTGCGCCACCCTGAGACCGGAAAATTCAGCCGGGATCCTGCGCTGTACCGAGAAGTCATGGACCGCATCCGTGATTCAGGTGTGGACATCATCGTGAACCTCACCGCGGGGATGGGCGGTGATCTTGAAATTGGCCCCGGTGAAACGCCCATGCAGTTTGGCCCTTCGACCGATTTAATTGGCCCTTTGGCTCGATTGATTCATGTGGAAGAACTGTTGCCTGAAATTTGCACCTTAGACTGTGGCACCTTGAATTTTGGCGATGGCAATACGATTTATGTCTCCACCCCTGCGGCCTTGCGCGCTGGCGCAAAACGCATTACCGAATTGGGGGTCAAAGCCGAGTTGGAAATCTTTGATACCGGACACCTGTGGTTTGCCAAGCAAATGATCAAAGAAGGCTTGTTGATCGATCCCTTGTTCCAACTGTGCCTTGGCATCCCCTGGGGAGCGCCTGCAGACACCACCACCATGAAAGCCATGGCCGACAACTTGCCTGCCGATGCCGTGTGGTCGGGCTTTGGCATCGGTCGCGCGCAAATGCCTATGGCTGCACAAGCGATTCTTTTGGGCGGCAATGTGCGCGTGGGCTTGGAGGACAATTTGTGGCTCGACAAAGGGGTGCCCGCAAGCAACGGGTCTTTAACGCAAAGGGTGGTGGAGATCATCACCCGCATGGGCGCAACGCCGATGACTCCCGCCCAAGGGCGCGAAAAAATGGGTCTCAAAAAACGCGGTTAACCCCTCTTTCCATTACTAAAAATTCAACATGACATTTATCACCGACATCAAAACTTTTGCAGCCTTGGGCAGTGGCGTCATTGGCAGCGGCTGGGTCGCCCGCGCTTTGGCAAATGGCCTTGACGTGGTCGCATGGGATCCCGCCCCGGGAGCTGAGGCACAACTGCGCTCGCGCATTCAAAAAGCCTGGGGGGCCTTAGAGACGCAGGGGCTCAAGCCAGGCGCAGCGCAATCGCGCCTGCGCTTTGTGGCAACGATTGAAGAGTGTGTAGCGAACGCCGACTTTATTCAAGAAAGTGCGCCAGAGCGGCTGGAGTTGAAAATCGATTTGCACGCCAAAATCACGGCTGCAGCAAGACCCAATGTCTTGATAGGCTCCTCCACTTCGGGCTTGTTGCCCAGTGAGTTTTATGCCAAAGCGCAGCACCCTGAACGCTGCGTGGTAGGTCACCCCTTCAACCCTGTGTACCTTTTGCCTTTGGTTGAAGTGGTCGGCGGTGTCAACACCAGCCCCGATGCGGTGCAATCGGCCATGCAGGTCTACCGCAGCCTGGGCATGCGGCCTTTGCATGTGCGCAAAGAAGTCCCAGGTTTTATTGCAGACCGTTTGTTAGAAGCGATGTGGCGCGAATCCTTGCACTTGGTCAATGACGGTGTGGCTACAACGGGTGAAATTGACGATGCCATTCGCTTTGGCGCTGGCATGCGCTGGTCATTCATGGGCAGTTTTTTAATTTACACCTTGGCCGGTGGTGATGCTGGAATGCGCCACTTCATGGCCCAGTTTGGCCCGGCCTTGAAGCTTCCATGGACCAAACTCGAAGCGCCGGAACTAACAGATGCCTTGCTCGACAGCGTGTCTGACGGCACCCTACAACAGCTTGGAAAACACAGCATTGCCGACTTAGAACGCTACCGCGATGATTGCCTGCTGGCCGTTCAAGAAGCGATCAAGGCCACCAAAGCCAAACATGGCATTGATGACGATGCGTAATTCAAAACCTGCGGGCTTGGTGACCTACCGAAGTGAAGTGTTGCCCGAATGGGTGGACTACAACGGTCACCTGCGTGATGGGTTTTATTTGGTGATTTTCAGCTACGGTGTTGACGGCTTTATGGACCTGATTGGACTGGACGCAGCGGGTCGCAAAGCACTGGGACACTCTTTGTTCACCTTGGAGGCGCACCTCAATTTCCTGCATGAGGTCAAGCTAGGCGCGCGCCTTGAAGTGCGAACCCAAGTGCTTGGATGTGACGCTAAGCGGGTGCATGTGGGTCTGGGTTTGTATGAAGAAGGCCAGGACAAACTGCTGTCCTTTTGCGAGCAAATGCAGCTCAATGTGGACATGGCCGGGCCCACGGCCACGACTTTTGCGCCATCGGTTGCTGCGCTTTTACAACCCTTGGCATTGGCGCACGCAGGCCTTGAAAAGCCGAAGTTTGCCGGGCGCGTGATCGCATTGCCGCAACCCAAAGTTGCACCATAACGCTCCAACCCGAATGGCACGTACTTCGCAACTTCCAAGCACCATGCAGGGCGTGGTGTTGACCGGTTTTGGCGGCCCGCAGTGCCTTCAATACCGGCACGATCTTCCTGTACCCAAGCCCTTGGCTGGTGAGGTCTTGATTCGTGTGGGTGCAAGCGCCGTCAACAACACCGACATCAACACCCGTGTGGGCTGGTATTCGAAAACGGTGCAAGGGCAGACGCAAAGTGCAGCAGCGGTATTTGATTCGCAAGCGGACCACGATCCCAGTTGGAGCGGTGTGCCCATGGCGTTTCCGCGCATTCAGGGCGCAGACTGTTGTGGAGAGATCGTCGCAGTCGGCGCGGGCGTGGACGAGACACGCACAGGCCAACGGGTCTTGGTTCGGCCCATTTTGCGGGCGTATGCCAACTACCAGCCCTATGCCTGTTGGTATTTTGGTTCGGAGTGTGATGGTGGTTTTGCCCAGTACACCAAGGTGCCCAGTGATGCGGCAGTGCAGATACGAAGCCCATTGACGGATGCTCAATTGGCATCTTTTCCTTGTGCTTATTCAACGGCTGAAAATTTGGTCGACCGCGCGCGCGTTCAATCCGGTGATTGCGTCCTGGTCACCGGAGCATCGGGGGGCGTGGGAAGCGCCGCTGTGCAGTTGGTCAAACGCCGTGGCGCTTTGGTGATTGCGGTGGCCGGTACCGACAAACACGCGGCGGTCCTTGCCTTGGGGGCAGACCGGGTGCTAGAGCGCCATGTGAACTTGGAACAAGCCGTGGGTCGCGAATCGGTGGATGTGGTGATTGACCTGGTGGGAGGGACGCAGTGGCCGGTTTTGCTCCAAGTGCTAAAGCGGGGTGGACGCTACGCCACCTCCGGTGCGATTGCTGGACCCCTAGTGGAATTGGACTTGCGAACCCTGTACCTCAAAGACTTGCACCTCTTGGGCTGCACTTTCCAAGAAGATCATATTTTTGACAATCTCGTGGGCTATATCGAACGCGGTGAAATTCAACCGGCTGTTGCGAAAACCTATCCCCTGCATGAGATCGCCCAAGCGCAACATGACTTTGGTGTGAAAAATTTTGTCGGTAAGCTTGTTTTAACTTTGCCTTAACGGAGAACGAGCCCAGCATGCTTGAAAAAAAACACGGTATTACCACCCCGCTCGAGGGTATTCCCGCCAAACCGTGGGACCCGACCGCCTCTATTGCCGCACCTTTAAGCCTGCACGCGCCCACGGTGTTGCCTGCATGGGTGGACTACAACGGGCATATGAGCGAGTCGTGCTATTTGCTGGTTTTTGGCGACAATTCCGATGCTTTTTTTCGCTTTATTGGAATCGATGAAAGCTACCGTGACCAAGGCGGGCATTCGCTTTACACCGTGGAAACCCATATCCACCACGTGAAAGAAGTCGCCCAAGGGGAGAAGCTGCGCTTGGATTTTCAGTTGATAGACCATGACGACAAGCGGGTGCATATTTTTCACACCATGACCCATGACGCAACAGGCGATATCTTGGCAACTGCGGAACAAATGCTGGTACACGTGGACATGGCGCAGGGACGCGCGGTTGCCATGCCTGCCTATTTGCAAGACCGTTTGCAAGCGATTGCCAAGGCGCATGCCAGCCTCCCCGCGCCGAAGAATCTGGGAAAACCCATGGGAATTCGCCGCAAAGCACCATGAGAGCACCTTGAATGCTTAACCCCTTGAACGACTGAGACAACCCTATGCAATTCGAACTGACGACAGAACAAAAAATGATTGTGGACACGGTGCGCGCGTTTGTCGAAAACGAGCTCTACCCCCATGAAGATGAGGTGGAGCGTCTTGATGAGGTGCCCCCTGCCTTGGTGCAATCGATTCAAGCCAAAGCGATCGAGGTGGGGCTGTATGCCGCGAATATGCCCGCCGAGTTGGGCGGGGGCGGCTTGGATAATTTCAGCATCACATTGATGGAGCGGGAACTCGGCCGCGCTTCGTACGGCTTGCAAATGGTGGTGGCGCGGCCTAGCAATATTTTGCGGGCCTGCGAAGGCAAGCAAATCGAAGAATATTTGCTACCTACGATACGCGGGGAGCGCCACGATTGTTTGGCCATGACCGAACCCAATGCGGGCTCCGATGTGCGCGGCATGCAAACCAAGGCGGTGCGTGACGGAGCGGGTGAAGATGCAGACTACATCATCAATGGCACCAAGCACTTCATTAGCCACGCCGACATGAGTGATTTTGTGATCTTGTTTGCCGCCACAGGCACCGAAGAAACCAAACATGGCCCCAAGAAAAAAATCACCGGGTTTTTGGTGGATTTGAATTCGCCAGGCCTAACGGTGCGCCGGGGTCCGGCATGTGTCTCGCACCGGGGTTACCACCAGTGCGAATTGTTTTTCACCGACTGCCGGGTGCCGGCTTACAAGCGCTTGGGCGAAGAAGGCAGGGGTTTTGATTTGATGGGCGAGTGGCTGGGTGCCACCCGTCTTACCGTGGCTGCAACCAGCGTGGGCCGCGGCCGGCGGGTGCTGGACATGGCGACCCAGTGGGCGGCGACCCGCAAGCAGTTTGGACAGTCCATTGGCAAGTTTCAAGGCACAGGCTTTAAGCTCGCCGACATGGCCACCGAGTTGGAAGCGGCGGAGCTGTTAACCCTGCAGGCCGCTTGGAAGTGTGACCAAGGCACCATGACCGATTCTGACGCCGCTATGGCCAAACTCTTTGCCTCTGAAACCTTGGCGCGGGTGACTGACCAAAGCCTGCAAATTTTTGGTGGCATGGGTTTGATGAACCAGCTGCCGATTGAGCGGTTTTGGCGCGATGCCCGGGTCGAGCGGATTTGGGACGGCACCAGCGAAATTCAGCGCCACATTATTTCTCGCGCCATGCTGCGTGAGCATGGCGG
>JAIPDD010000058.1 GCA_021737875.1 Sulfuritalea sp. | reverse complement strand
CTTCTGCCTTTGTCCTGGCCTTGACTCTGCCCGAAGTCAACACCGCTTGGTTGGAAGCGCGTGCCAAAGGCCTGTTTGACTTAGCCCAAACCCATGGCTGCGAACTCATAGGCGGAGACACCACGCGCGGGCCGCTAACGATCACCATCACCGTCTTCGGTGAAGTGCCGAACACACCCACTGGGGGCGTTACCCACGGCATTCCAACGGGCGCCTTGTTGCGCAGTGGCGCCCACCTGGGTGACGATATTTATGTCAGCGGCAGTTTGGGAGATGCGGCCTTGGCCTTGCGGGCTTTGCAAGGAAAAATCACACTTCCTGAATCGGTCAGTGCCGCTGCGAGGAAACGTTTGGAGTGGCCACAACCGCGGGTGGCTTTGGGCTTGGCATTGCAAGAAGTGGCATCGGCCTGCGCCGATGTCAGCGACGGGCTGCGCGGCGACTTGGGCCATATTTTGGAACGCTCCCAGGTGGGCGCAGCGCTCCACTGGGATGCGCTGGTAGCCTTGTTAGCTACGCGCAATACCTACCCCGGCGGTGCGCTGGCTTTTGATGCAAGTTTTGGCAGCGACTTCGCTGCGCAGTGCGTGCTCGGTGGCGGTGATGATTACGAGTTGGTGTTTACTGCAGCACAAACCAAGCGCTCGGCCGTGTCACATGCCGCAAAACAAAGTGCCACGCCCGTCACCCGCATTGGCACAGTGGTCTCAGGGCATGGCATCGCGCTACTCGATGCAAACGGCAACGCCCTGCCCCCCTTAGACGCTGGCGACTTTGCTGCGTTTGACCACTTTAGCCTTGGATAATGGTGCCATGAGCGAACCCGAAACCTTGTTCCCCACCGATGCAGCCAGCAGCACCTTTGCGGCCCGGCCCACAGCGCGTTTTATGCGCGGGGATGTGGCCCATTGGATTGCTTTGGGTTTTGGCTCGGGCCTGAGCCGCGTTGCTCCTGGAACGGTTGGCACCTTGTGGGCTTGGATTGCTTTTATTGCGCTCACCCCTTGGATGAACGACCTGCGCTGGGCGGCGCTGATCGCGGTGTCGCTGCCCGTGGGTTGGTGGGCCTGTTCTCGCACCGCTCGCCACATGGGCGTACTGGATCCGGGCAGCATTGTGTGGGACGAAATCGTCGCGTTTTGGTTGGTGTTGTGGTTGGTCATGCCCACGGGGGTCTGGGGCCAACTGTTTGCCTTTGCCCTGTTTCGCTTTTTTGATGCAGTGAAACCCGGCCCGGTGGGTTGGGCCGACCGCTTGTTCCACCGCACCGACCCTACAAGTGACCGCTGGGCATGGGTGAAAGCCGGCGCAGGCATCATGCTTGATGATTTGGTAGCAGCCCTTTGTACGTTGTTGGTCATCGCTGTGTGGCGGTGGATGTGATGCCCCATTCCAACGCCCTCGCCAACCTTGCGTTAACCCAAGAAGCGGTTGAGCGTCTCTCCCAGGTTCTTTTGCAAAAGCAGTGGATGCTAGCTAGCGCGGAGAGCTGCACGGGTGGCATGGTTGCTGCGGCATGTACCGACTTGGCTGGTTCTAGCGCATGGTTTGAGCGTGGCTTTGTGACCTACTCCAACGCGGCCAAAACACAACAACTGGGCGTGGATGCCGCCTTGATTGCGCAACACGGCGCGGTCAGCGAAGTTGTTGCACGCGCGATGGCCCATGGCGCTGTGTTGCATTCCAAAGCCCACGTCGCTTTAGCCATCACCGGTGTTGCAGGGCCCGGCGGCGGCACCATCGACAAACCCGTAGGAACCGTTTGGTTGGCCTGGGCCACGCCTGAAGGCATCCACAGCGAAGTCCGCCACTTTGAAGGCGACCGCGCCGCCGTGCGCCAAGCCAGCACCTTGCACAGTCTGCTGGGTTTGCTCAGCTTGGTTGAAAGCCCCGCCACTTGATCACCGATTTTTGGATGGGCTTTGCCGCGAGTTTGGCGCTGATCGTTGCCATTGGCTCCCAAAACGCATTTGTCTTGCGCCAAGGCATCTTGCGCCAACACGTCGGCCCCTTGGTGCTTTTTTGCAGCCTGTCAGATGCCGCGCTCATTCTTTTGGGTATTGGTGGCGCAGGCGCATTGATTCAAACCAACCCCTGGCTGATTGACTTCAGCCGCTACGCAGGCGCCGCGTTTTTATTGGTCTATGCTTTTTTCGCTGCGCGGCGAGCGCTGCATCCTTCACGCCTCTTGCCCACCGATGCACCGGGCTTGAGTTTGAAAGCGGCGTTGGCCGCCTGCTTTGGCTTTACGTTTCTCAACCCCCATGTGTATTTAGACACCGTGGTGTTGCTCGGTACCCTAGCCAACCAACACCCGCAGGAGGGCCGCTGGTGGTTCGGTGCGGGGGCCGCCCTGGCCAGCATGTCTTGGTTTAGCGCGTTAGGTTTCGGTGCCCGCTGGCTACAACCTTGGTTTGAAACGGTGCGGGCATGGCGGTTGCTGGATGGCCTGATTGCGTTAACGATGCTGGGCTTGGCTTGGATGCTGCTTGGGGCTTAGCCCAAGCAGGGTTCAATCCCGGCACAATAGGTGTTCTGCCCGCCTAGCGAAGGCCCAATTTCTTCACGCTAGCCAAGTCCTTTTGCCCATGAAAGATTTACCGTGCTGAACCTCCTTAATTCAATTTTCCCCATCCGTTTCCTCGCCTTTACGGCTTGCATTCTTGCAACCCTGTGGGGCTTATCTGCGTGGGCAGCAGGTGGCGCGGTGCTGTGGGCCTTGGTTCCAGGGTCATTAGTGGGCATCGGTTTGTTGGATTTGATGCAGACCAAGCGCTCGATCTTGCGCAACTACCCCGTGATTGGCCATTTGCGTTTTATGCTGGAATTTATTCGCCCCGAAATTCGGCAGTATTTCATTGAGAGCGATAACGAAGCCACACCGTTTTCACGGGCCCAACGCTCTTTGGTGTACCAACGTGCCAAAGGCGACTCTGACAAGCGGCCTTTTGGAACCCAACTCGATGTGCATGCCCACGGCCATGAGTGGATGACGCATTCGATCGCGCCGAGCCAAATCGGATCACACGACTTTCGCATCACCATCGGCCCCGATACGGCGCAGCCCTACAGCGCCAGCGTATTCAATATCTCCGCCATGAGTTTTGGGGCTTTGAGTGCCAATGCGATTTTGGCGCTGAACGCAGGCGCCAAACGCGGCGGTTTTGCCCACGATACCGGCGAAGGATCTATCTCGATGCACCACCGCAAACACGGGGGCGATTTGATTTGGGAAGTGGGTTCCGGGTACTTCGGTTGCCGCAATGACGACGGGACTTTTAACGCCGAAAAGTTCAGCACCAACGCCCGCCACCCGCAGGTCAAAATGATCGAGATCAAACTCAGCCAAGGCGCCAAGCCCGGCCATGGCGGTGTTTTGCCTGGCCCCAAAGTCACGGCTGAAATTGCCCAAGCGCGGGGGGTTCCTGTGGGTGTGGATTGCATCTCGCCCGCTTCCCACAGTGCGTTCAATACGCCGATTGAACTCTTGCAATTCATCGTCCGCTTGCGCGAACTCTCCGGCGGAAAGCCCACCGGCTTCAAGCTGTGTATTGGTCACCCCTGGGAATGGTTTGCCATTGCCAAAGCCATGGTGCACACCGGCATCACGCCCGACTTCATTGTGGTGG
This sequence comes from Sulfuritalea sp., assembly GCA_021737875.1. GTDB lineage: Bacteria > Pseudomonadota > Gammaproteobacteria > Burkholderiales > Burkholderiaceae_C > Allorhodoferax. The sequence goes on along the minus strand of JAIPDD010000058.1, from coordinate 9,428 downwards.
ACGGCACCGAAGGCGGCACCGGTGCGGCCCCATTGGAATTCATTGACCATGTGGGCTCACCGCTGCAAGAAGGTTTGGTTTTGGTGCACAACACCTTGCGCGGCATCGGTTTACGCGACCGCATCAAAATTGGTTGCGCTGGCAAAGTGATCAACGCGTTTGACATTGCCCGCTTGATGGCGCTAGGCGCAGATTGGTGCAATAGCGCACGGGGATTTATGTTCGCCCTGGGTTGCCTGCAAGCCCAAACCTGCCACAGCGGACACTGCCCCACCGGCGTTGCCACCCAAGACCCGATGCGCCAACAGTCTTTGGTGGTCGGAGATAAGTCAGAGCGCGTTTACCACTTTCACCAGCAAACCCTGCACGCTCTCAAAGAACTGGTGCAGGCCGTGGGCGTTCAACACCCCGGCGACATCAACGCCCACCATATTGTTCGCCGCACCGGTGACCATACGGCGTCTAGTTTGGAAGAAGCTTTGTTGCGCGAACTGGCCCTGGGCTCTTTACTCCAAGACGACCTCAGCGCACTTCCTGCGATGTACCAACACCACTGGCCCCACAGCCAAGCTGCCCGATTCACTCGGGTGGTGTAACGGGTGTTGGACGGGTGCTGCCTTTAATTCAATCGGATTTTTTTCACCAACGCCGTCGTTGAATAACCCGCAACGAATGGCAAGGCCAGCGCCCGCCCGCCCCATGACTGCACCAGGGCAGTCTCAGGTAGCGTAGCCATATCGTAGTCACCGCCCTTGACCAAAATCTCAGGGCGGATGTCGCCAATCACCGCCTCAGGGGTGTCGTCGTCAAACCACGTCACCAAGCTCACGGCAGCTTGGCTGGCCATCACAACAGCGCGATCGGCTTCAGAATTTAGGGGGCGGTCATCACCTTTGCCCAGACGGCGAACGGAGGCATCGGTATTGAGTGCCACGATCAAGCTGCCGCCTAAAGCGCGGGCCTGGGCCAGGTACATCACATGGCCGCGGTGCAAGACATCAAAGACCCCGTTGGTAAACACCCAGGGTTTGGGCAGTGCGGCAAGGGCTGCTGCCAGGTCTTTGCGCTCGCAAATTTTTCGCAGGAATTCAGGCGGGGACAGCGAGGGGTTCATGCAGGCATGCTAGCAGCCCTAGCGGCAGATGCCGCGAGCTGCGCTTGCGTGAGTTCTTTGCGGTATTTGTTGAGGTCTTGAACGGTCGGGAAGATGCGCTCCATCAACAAGCTCAGGTTGTGCAAAATGCGTTCAACCACTTTGGTTTCCCATACGGCATCAAAACTGATCTGCGTATCCAACCAGCGCTCCAACCACTCGGGGTCAGGCAACCGGCTTTGGATCGTATCGTTAGGAAAAAGCGATTTATTGACGTGCAAATTGGTGGGGTGCAGCGCTTGCGTGGTGCGCCGGGCACTGGCCATCAAAACACCAACTTTGGCAAAAGCGATCTTGGCTTCTAAGCCTACGTTTTGGATAGCCCGTTTCATGTATTTCAGGTAGGCGCCGCCGTGGCGTGCTTCGTCTTGGCTGAGCTTGGTGTAGATGGCTTTGATGACTGGTTCGGTATGCCAATCGCTGGCGCGGCGGTACCAGTGATTGAGACGAATCTCACCGCAAAAATGCAGCATCAAGGTTTCCAAGGGCGGCGCGGGGTCAAACTCAAAGCGCACGTTGTGCAACTCTTCTTCTGTAGGAACCAAGTCGGGGCGGAAACGGCGCAGATACTCCATCAGCACCAAAGAATGTTTTTGTTCTTCAAAAAACCAGATCGACATAAAGGCAGAAAAGTCGCTGTCGCCACGGTTGTCGCGCAGAAACATTTCCGTCGCAGGCAAGGCGGACCATTCGGTGATCGCGTTCATTTTGATGGTGGCAGCTTGTTCGTCGGAGAGCGTTGCCGCATCAAACGTGTCCCAAGGGATATCGCGCTCCATGTCCCAGCGCACGGATTCCAATTGTTTAAAAAGTTCTGGATAAAGCATGGCAACCTTTCTAGGTGTGTCAATTTTAGGTCGCAGGTATGACAAAGCCCTGACGTACAAACCAATCGCCCTCATCAAAAACACGGCTTTAGGCTGGAAGTATCGCCCATAAATACTCTTTACGTCATAAAAATACCACTCAGTCACAAAAATACCTTATAGTGCAAATTCTTAAATACAGGCTTTATGAAAATTGCAATCGTCGGTTCTGGGATTTCCGGATTAGCTGCTGCGCACCGCTTGCATTCGCACGCCGAAATCACCTTGTTTGAAGCCGGCGAATACTTCGGCGGGCACACGCACACGGTAGACCTCACACTCGACTCGCCCCAAGGCCCGATCACCCAGGGCGTGGACACGGGCTTTTTGGTATTCAATGAGCGCACCTACCCGCAGCTCATCGCGCTGTTTGCAGAGTTGGGGGTGGCCACCACCCCGTCAGACATGTCGTTTTCCGTTCAGGTGCCACCAAGCCCCACGCACGGTGCCGTGGAGTGGAGCGGCAGCAACTTAAACACCGTATTCGCCCAGCGCAGCAACTTGCTGAGCCCGCGTTTTTACGCCATGTTGCGGGATGTGTTGCGCTTTAACCGCCTTGCAACAGACATCGCCGTGCGCAACGCCGAAGGGGAGCTGATGCAACCCCTGCGTGCGTTCTTAAAGCAGCACGCCTTTTCGCCTGAGTTTCAAGACTGGTATTTTTTACCCATGCTCGGATGTATTTGGAGTTGCCCTACCGACCAGATGCTGGAGTTCCCTGTGGCCACCATGATTCGGTTTTGCCACAACCACGGCTTGATTCAGGTCACAGACCGGCCGCAGTGGTGGACGGTCACCGGCGGGGCGCGCCATTACGTAGAAAAAATCACAGCCCAGATCCAAGACAAACGCCTAAGCACGCCGGTGGCGCGGATTGATCGCGACGCACAAGGCGTTTGGCTTCACAGCCGCGGACAAACCGAGCGCTTTGACAAAGTGGTTCTGGCCATCCACAGCGACCAAAGCCTGGCCTTGCTGGTGGACGCCAGCGCGCAAGAGCGCGCGGTGCTGGGCGCCATTTCCTACCAAGCCAACCAAGCCGTATTGCACACTGACGTATCGGTGCTCCCAAAGCGACCCCTGGCTTGGGCCGCGTGGAATTACGAGCGCTCCCCCCACCCTGCCAACGCAAATCAAACACAGCGCGTGTGTTTGCATTACCTGCTCAACAAGCTCCAACCCTTGCCGTTTCAACAGCCGGTGGTGGTATCGCTCAACCCTTTACAAGAAATCAATCCGCGCCATGTGCATGGCGTGTTTGACTACGCCCATCCTGTGTTTGACTTGGCAGCCATTCGCGCTCAAGCCCAAGTCCCCGCGCTGCAGGGCCAACACCACACCTATTTTTGCGGCGCATGGACCGGTTACGGCTTTCACGAAGACGGTCTCAAATCAGGCCTGGACGTTGCCGCCCGTTTGCACGCTTTGCTTGGGCAGGGAGGCTAAGACCGATGGTGTTCAACGCCCAACCCTGCATCGGTTTTGGCCAAGTACGCCACACCCGACACCAACCCAAGCACCATGCGTTTTCCTACCGCACGTATTTTTTGATGCTGCCTATGCGCAGCTTAAAGAATCACAGCGGCGCCTTGGCTGTGAACCGATTTTCTGCCCTGAGTTTTTTTGATAAAGACCATGGCGACGGGCGCAGCCCCAAGGAAGGCGGCGCTTTGGCTTGGTTGGATGAGGTGCTTCGCGCCGAGGGCATTGATGACGCAACAGGAGAAGTCTGGCTGCACTGCTATCCGCGGGTTCTGGGGTTTACCTTCAAGCCAGTCAGTTTTTGGTATTGCCACCGACGCGATGGCAGCTTGCGCGCGGTCTTGGTGGAAGTAAACAACACCTTTGGCGAGCGCCATTGCTACGTTTTAGACCACGCCCGTTTTGGAGTCGAACAACGGGCAGAGAAGGTTTTTCACGTATCTCCTTTTTGTCCTGTGGAGGGCGAGTACCGGTTTCGCCTGATGGTCAGTTCCGAGCGCACACGCACGGTGGCGCGGATTGATTATTTTGACGCCGCCGGACTCGTTATCCAAACCAGTGTCAGCGGCACCTTGGAGCCCGTCACCCGCCAAGCGCTTCGCAAAGCCGTGTGGACCTACCCGCTGATGACGCTGGCCGTGGTGGCCCGCATCCATTGGCAAGCCTTGCGCTTGTTCTTCAAACGGTTGTCGTTTTATCGCCAGCCACCGCTGCCTTCTCAATTTATCAGTCGATAACGCTTTTATACCTATGCCAAGCCCCCAAGCCCCTCTCTCCCGCAGTACCGATTCCGCCAACGCTGCGCAAATGCAGCCCATACCAGGCGCTGCAAAAACGGTATTGAAACTTCTGCAACGCTTGCGCCATGGGAGCTTGACCTTGCATTTTCCAGATGGAAGCATGCAGCGTTTTGGCGGCGACAGCCTGCCCCACGCCACCTTGCATCTGAACAACTGGAATGCATTTACCGGTGCTTTGAAGTCAGGTGACATCGGCTTTGCCGAAAGCTTTATTGCCGGCGACTGGACCACGCCCGACCTCACCGCCTTGCTGCGCCTCTTAGTGAAAAACCGCGCCGAAGTCGACCGCATTATTTTTGGCAGCTGGGTCGGGCGCTTGGGCTACCGTATCAAACACTGGCTCAATCGCAACACCCACAGCAACAGCCCCAAAAATATCCACGCGCATTACGATTTAGGCAACGCGTTTTACACGCTGTGGTTGGACCCCACCATGAACTACTCCTCGGCGCTGTTCAACGGCGATCTGGGGCAAACGCTTTCGCAAGCGCAAACCGCCAAAGTGCAACGCGCCTTAAACCAAACGAGCGTGGGCGCAGGCAGTCGGGTGCTGGAGATTGGCTGCGGCTGGGGCGCTTTGGCTGAAATGGCCACCGCCCGCGGCGCGCACCTCACTGGCGTGACCCTCAGTACAGAACAACTCGACTACGCACGTGAACGCATGGCGCGTTTGGGCATGGGTGCCCACGCAGACTTGCGCCTGCAAGATTACCGCGACATCAATGACGCGCCCTTTGATGCCATTTGTTCGGTGGAGATGATTGAAGCCGTTGGAAAAGAATTTTGGCCGACCTACTTTGACACTATCGCCAAACTCCTCAAGCCCGGCGGCAGCGCCTGCATCCAAAGCATCGTGATTGATGACGCATTGTTTGAGCGGTACCTGACTTCGACTGACTTCATTCAACAGTACATTTTTCCCGGCGGCTGCCTCCCAAGCCCCAGCGCCTTTCGAGCGCATGCGCATGCAGCAGGTCTTCATGTGGTCCAAGAGCATGCCTTTGGCCACGACTACGCTGAAACCCTCAAACGCTGGCGCGAAGCCTTTATGGCCAAGCGTGGCGATGTCCTCCAACTCGGTTTTGACACCCGCTTTTTGCACATTTGGGAGTTTTACTTGGCCTATTGCGAAGCGGCGTTTTTAGAGGACAACATTGACGTGGTGCAGTACACCTTGCGAAAAGCGCCACAGGCGTCCTAAGGAATTCCATGCAAGCCCCTCCTGCGCAATTCAATCGACGCCACCTGGTTCTGGGCTTGCCCGCCCTCGTGGCAACGCTGGACAGCGTAGCCTCAACGTCGACGGACACGTCTCTTGCGCCCAAAGAAATTGCCAACGCCCTTGGGTCGCCCAAGCGCTATGGCACAAGCCGTTTGCGATTTTTAGCCTGGGATGTCTACGACATTTCCCTGTGGACAGAACCTCGCTTCGAGCCAGCCAACTTCATCAAGTTTCCATTTGCTCTAGAGCTCACTTACCTGCGCGCGATCAAGGGGCTCGACATTGCCACTCAGTCCCTCAAAGAAATGCAGCGTCTAGGACCCATGAGCAAATCACAAGAAAACCAATGGCTTGTCAACATGCAAGCGGCATTTCCTAATGTCCAACCGGGCGACCGCCTTTGCGGCCTGCACCAACCGGGCCAGCGCGTGCGCTTTTTTCACAACGGCACGCTTCGCACTGACATTGAAGACGCGGCGTTTGCGAGCTTCTTTTTTGGCATTTGGTTGAGCGACAAAACCAGTGAGCCACGCTTACGCTCGGAGTTACTCAAAAATGCGCCACTTTGACGGGTGGCGTTATGGGCTGATGGGTTTGCCACTGGCATTTGTGGCTTTGCCTTTGTACGTCGTTTTGCCCAATTACTACGCCAAAAATTTCGCCGTTCCCCTGGCCAGTTTGGGCGTGTTGTTGCTTGTTGTTCGGATGTTGGACGCCGTGGTTGACCCCTTGTTGGGCCGTTGGGCCGATCGACTGTTTCATAAAAGACCCAGGGTCCTTTTTGGCCAAATCGCTGCCCTGGCCGCAGGGCTGGTGGTGGGGTTTGTCGCTTTGTTTTTTCCGCCTGCGTTCCTTGCTCCCGCTGCGCAAGCCGCCATGGTCCCGCCTTTGCTGCTGTGGGCTGGCATGTGTTTGATAGTGTGCTACCTCAGCTTCAGTGCCTTGGGCATTGCGCACCAATCCTGGGGTGCCATGCTCGGGGGTGATGCGGCACAGCGCAGCCGGGTGGTGGCTTGGCGTGAAGGCCTGGGGCTGGTGGGTGTCGTGTTGGCCTCGGTCACGCCGATCGCCTGGGGTTTGACGGCCACCAGTGTGTTGCTGGCCGGTTTTCTCGTGCTGGGCATCGTGGCGTGGGCCTTCGGACCGCGACCCGCCTTTGCTGCACTTGCCCCAAGCGCAGGCTGGAGCAGCCTTTGGGCGCCCTTGTTGCAGCCCGCATTTCGCAGCTTGTTGTTGGTGTTTATGGTCAACGGAATCGCCTCGGCTGTTCCCGCCACCTTGATTTTGTTTTTTGTGCAAGACCGTCTGCAAGCGCCCGCCTTCATGGAGTCGTGGTTTTTGGGCGCCTACTTTGTAGCGGCCGCCTTGGCCTTGCCCTTGTGGACACGCTGCATTGCCTGGCTGGGCCTAGAGAAAAGCTGGCTTGCTGGCATGGTTTTGGCCATCGCGGTGTTTATTTTTGCATCCTTGCTTAAAGCCGGTGACACCACAGAATTTTTAATCGTCTGCGCGCTCTCCGGCGTTGCCATGGCGGTGGACTTGGTCGCCCCCGCGGCCTTGTTGGCCGGGCTGCTGCAAACCAAAGCGCGCGACATCAGCCCCGCAGGCACCTACTTTGGGTGGTGGAATCTTGCCACCAAGTTCAACCTCGCATTGGCAGCGGGAATCGCGCTGCCCCTTCTCAACGCTCTGGGCTATGCCCCCGGTATGCGCTCGCCGGAAGCGCTGCAAAGCCTGACCTGGACCTACTGTCTTTTGCCCTGTGGGCTCAAAGCCATTGCCACTTTTTTACTTGTATTACACATACTTCGAAAGCCACTATGAAAAGACGTCTTCTGCTTTCTTCTGCCCTTACGGGCCTTGCCATCACGGGTCTGGGCAACCTGAGTGGTTGTGCCTCGCAACAAGTCGATGCCTATGCTGCGGAAAAACCGGTACTGGACCTCCAGCAGTATTTCAACGGCACCTTAGACGCGTACGGAATTTTTACCGACCGCTCTGGGGCCGTGGTCAAACGGTTTACCGTAGTGATGGTGTGCCAGTGGGTGGGCAATGAAGGCATCTTGGATGAGTCGTTTACCTACTCCGATGGCACTACGCAAAAACGCATTTGGCGTTTGACTGCGCTGGGCGATGGGCGCTACAGCGGGCGGGCTGACGACGTGATTGGACTGGCCCAAGGACAAACGCGGGGCAATGCGTTTCACTGGAATTACACCTTGGCCTTGCCCGTGGACGGCAGCGTGTACCACGTCGCATTCGATGACTGGATGTACTTGGTTGATGAGCAGGTCATGCTCAACAAAGCCACGATGCGCAAATGGGGTGTCGATCTGGGAGAAGTCACTTTAAGCTTTAGCAAACGCAAGCCATGAATCTTTTACCTCCTTTGAATCCGCCACTTCACAACTGGCATGGAAAAACGGTTTGGCTTATTGGCGCGAGCACAGGCATTGGGCACGCCACCGCGTCGGCCCTGCATGCCCAAGGGGCCCATGTGGTGGTCTCGGCCCGCAATGCGCCAGCGCTCAATGCCTTTGTCGCTGCCCACCCAAAAAGCCAGGCCCGGGTCTTAGACGTCACCAACCCAGACGCTGTCCGTGAATGTGCACAAACGCTTGCAGCCCAAGGACGCCTAGATTGCGTGGTGTACTGCGCAGGCCACTACCACGCGATGACAGCTGACACCTTGGATGCCAAGGACATGCTGCGCCATATGCAAGTGAACTACGAAGGTGCCATCTATGTTCTAGAGCACATCGTGCCTTTGATGCGACAACAAGGCGCAGGCCATATCAGCTTGGTTGCCAGCGTCGCAGGCTACCGCGGCTTGCCTAAAAGCTTGGCTTACGGCCCAACCAAGGCCGCTCTCATCAATCTCGCAGAAACCTTGTACCTGGATTTGCATCCGCTGGGTATTGGCATCTCCCTCATCAACCCGGGCTTTGTAGACACGCCACTGACGGCTGGAAATACTTTTGAGATGCCGGCCTTGCTCACCCCCGCGCAAGCGGCCCAAGCGATACTGCGCGGCTGGGCGCAAGGGCGTTTTGAAATTCACTTTCCCAAACGTTTTACGTTTTGGATGAAAGCCTTGCGCCACTTTCCCAACCGTCTTTATTTTTCCTTGGTCCGCCAAGCCACCCATTGACTTTCATGAACTCGTCTAACCCATCCCCCGCAAACGATGTGCCTGCGCAATCTCTTGAGCGTTTGGTGGTTTTCTTTGAAACCCTGAGCCCGCACAGTGTGGCTGATCTTGCTCTTTTGTACGCACCTGAGGCACGCTTTAAAGACCCCTTCAATGAGGTGCAGGGTTGTGATGCGATTGCTGCGATTTTTACCCATATGTTTGCCGCGCTTGAAGCGCCGCGCTTCGTTGTCATTGAGCGCATCAGCCAAGGCGGGCAGTGTTTTTTAAGTTGGGAATTTAGATTTCGCTTTAAAACATACCAGCGATCGACCGAGCAAGTCATCCTGGGCGCAAGCCACATTGTTTTTAACGCGCAAGGTCTTGTTAGCGTGCACCGCGACTACTGGGACGCGGCTGAGGAGCTTTATGAAAAACTGCCCTTGGTGGGCAGTTTGATGCGCTGGCTCAAGCGCCGCGCCAACACCTAAGCAGGCAAGAAAGCCGCTTAGGCGGGGGTCGTGTCGACAAAGCTCGCACGTTGAACCAGTTTCTCTTGAAGGCGTGCCAGGTTGGGGTGTGCGGTGCGCCAATCGATGTGAGCAAACCGGAAATCCAAATACCCCAAGGCACAGCCGACTGCGATATCTGACAAGGTCAGGTGCACACCAGAGCAAAAAGCTTTCTCACCCAAGCCCGCATCCATCGCCCGCAAAACGGTGTGGATTTTGTCCACGCTCCGGTCGATCCACGCCTTGCTGCGCTCTTGGGCGCC
>JAIPDD010000057.1 GCA_021737875.1 Sulfuritalea sp. | reverse complement strand
AGCCGCATGATCGGCCAGTAATCAGGAGAATGACGAAAATGAAAACGACTGAACTGCGCAAAAAAGACGTTGTCGGCCTGCAAACCGAGATCAAAGAACTCCAACGAGCTCACTTTGGTCTGCGTATGCAAAAAGCCACGCAACAAATTACCAACACCGCTACGCTGCGCATTGCGCGCCGCGATATTGCTCGCGCCAAGACCATTCTTGTCGAAAAGCAAAGCGTAGAAACATCCGCCAAATAAGGAGCGATACATGACGGAAGCTAAAAAATCCCTCAAGCGCACCTTGATTGGCAAGGTGGTCAGCGATAAGCGTGCTAAGACAGTAACTGTGCTCATTGAGCGTCGTGTTAAGCACGAACTCTATGGCAAGATTGTCGGCAAATCCAGCAAGTACCACGCCCATGACGAAACAGGCGTTTACAAACTGGGTGATACGGTGGAAATTACCGAAAGCCGACCCATCTCTAAAACCAAAAATTGGGTAGCAACCCGTTTGGTTCAAAAGGCAGTAGCGGTATAAGCCTATTCGGCTTCTTATCGATGCTTCCTTAAAAAACGGTCCACAATTGTGGACCGTTTTTCATTTCTGAAACGTATTTAACCCACCCCATTGAGGAGCAACCATGATCAAAGTAGGCGACACACTTCCCGCATCCACCCTGATGGAATATTCAGAAGTTGAAGGTGAGGGCTGCAGCATTGGGCCCAATGCGGTGGACGTGACCCAGGCCAGCGCTGGCAAAACCATTGCATTGTTCGCATTGCCAGGCGCCTATACGCCAACATGCTCTGCAAAACATGTCCCAGGCTATGTTGAGCACTTTGCGCAATTTAAGGCCGCAGGCGTCGATGAAATCTGGTGTGTCAGTGTCAATGATGCCTTTGTAATGGGTGCCTGGGCGCGGGATCAGAAAACAGGCGCCAAGGTGCGTATGTTGGCTGACGGCAGTGCTGCGTTCACCCAAGCCACCGGTTTGACTCTGGACTTGACCAGCCGCGGCATGGGATTGCGTAGCAACCGCTATTCGATGTTGGTCAAAAATGGAAAAGTAGCCTCGTTAAATATCGAAGGCCCAGGAAAGTTTGAAGTGAGCGATGCACAAACCTTGTTGGCGCAGGCCAAAGGGTAATTAGGATCAAAAGATCCAGGGACCTTTAGCGCACTGGCGTTAAAGGTCCACTTTGAGGTAATGCGCCCCAGCAATCGGGTTGAAGTGGTAGGGCGGAATTTCTGCAAAGCCGAGTTCTTGGTAGAGCGCACGTGCGGTTTCCATATCGCTCAGAGTATCTAAGAGTACGCAGCTGTAATCTTGCAAATGCGCGTAATCTAACATCGCTTGCGCAAGCAAACGGCCTATGCCTTTGGCTCTAAAGCGCGGCTGGACAAACAAACGCTTCATTTCGCATGCATTGGGGTAGTCAGCGCTGTCAAGCGGCCGCAATGCACAGCATCCCGCCCACTCTGCATTCACACGCGCCAACAGCAAATGACCCCGAGGAGCTGCATATTCTCCTGGTAAATCGCGCAGTTCCGCTTCGAAATTCTCAAAACACGCGTCTTGATCCACAGACACTGCATACTCACTCAGCAGGTTTCTCAAAAAAGAAAAGTCCGCTGCCGTTTGAGGCGAAATCAGGGCGACGTCAGAGTTGTTCAAGGGGTATGCCGCAGGGTCGTGGTGGAGAGCGTGGACTTGCTGACTTAGGTTTCTTGCAAAAGCTGCGCGATGAGAGCATTCAGCTGCCCAAAGTCGGGGGTGCCCACATAGCGTTTTACGATGCGCCCTTTTTTATCGACCAAGTAACTCGTGGGTGTGAGTTGGACATCCCCCCAGGCTTTGGCAATGGCACCGGTGTTGTCAATGGCAACATCAAAGGGGATCTTACGGGATTGAACGAAGTTGACGACGTAGCTAGGTGGATCGTATTGCATGGATACAGCCAGCGTCTTGAAACCTTGGCCTTTGAACTTTTCAAAGGTGTTCACCATTTCTGGCATCTCCGCAACACACGTAACGCAGCTCGTAGCCCAAAAATTAACGAGCGTGACTTGGCCTTTGAGATCCGATGTCTGTTGGGTGCTTCCATCGAGCAAAACGAAAGTACTGCTTGGAGCGATAGACTCGGACTTCCAAAGCAAAGCGGCCCCAATCAATAGGCCAGCCGATAGGATGGCTGCAATGGTGAAAATACGATTCATGAAGGTGGGTGCGATGGTTAGTAAAAAGTTTACTGTAAATGCAATGTCAATAAAGGGGAAAGGTCACACCCGTTATGCGTTCTACGCTCTGATTATGGCCCTTGGCTTGGCCAGTTGCACACCAGCCCTGAATTGGAGAGCCGTTAGTGTTGCAGGGGTGGCTACTTGGTTGCCTTGCAAGCCCGATCGCGCGCAAAGGCAGCTGGATATAGGGGGACAAACCATCCAAATGGAGATGGCGGGCTGTGAAGCGCAGGGGGTGATGTATGCCCTAAGCCATGCCCGGGTGCCAAAGGCCAGTGAGAGCGAAGCTGTCGCAGCCGCTTGGCAAAGCGCCAGTTTGAAACAAATGCAAGCCGGTATGCCACAACACACTGTGTTTCACACACGCGGGGAGAACCAAATCCAAGGCAGATTCTTCAAGGCCACAGGCGCCCGAAGTAACGGGGAAGTGCTAAAAGCGCAATTGGTGTGGGTGATAAAGGGAGACGAAATTTTTCATTTAGCGATGTATGCAGCAACCATGACCGCTGAGCAAGCGGATCCCTTTTTTAGCGAAGTAAAAATTCAATGAACACCACCTTCGATGTGCGTACCACGGACTATCTCCAGCCCCGGCAAGCAGTGTTGGTGTTTTTGGCTTTTGCATTTGCCTATTTTTTATCGACGCTGATCCGTGCAATCACTGCCACCCTTGCCCCGACGCTGGTCCAAGAGTTTGCCCTTACCGCGGGTAATTTGGGGCTGTTGGCGGGCGGCTATTTCTTCGGATTTGCGCTGACCCAGTTGCCGCTGGGAACCCTGCTCGATCGATTTGGGCCGCAGCGTGTTGTTTTGGGTTTTTTAAGTGTTGCGGTTTTGGCTTGTATTGCGTTTGCCAATGCGACCGGATTCGTTGGCTTGCTGCTAGGGCGCATGTTGTGTGGTGTAGGCGTGAGTGCCTGCCTGATGGCGCCGCTAACGGGTTACCGCCGTTGGTACGCCCCCGGATTACAAATGCGGGCCAATTCGTGGATGCTGATGACAGGAGCCCTAGGGATGGTGGCTTCTACCTTGCCAGTGCAATGGTTGATGCCCAGCATCGGTTGGCGGGGAATATTTTTAGGTTTAGGTGCCTTGTTGGCGGCCTCGATGGTGTTAATTGCTTGGAAGGTGCCAAGCAAGATGACGCAGCAACCAGCAAGCCCAAGCCAGGGCGGTGAGGCAGTAGAGCCGCCAGGCTACGCCGCCGTGTGGCGCAACGCTTATTTTCGAAGCCTGGCCCCATTTGGGTTTGTAGGCTACGGTGGTTTGGTGGCTATGCAAACCCTTTGGGCGGCCCCTTGGATGGTCAAAGTCGCGGGTATGACGCCAGAACAGGCGGGCTCAGGGATGTTTTGGCTCAATGTGGCGATGATGGTGGCATTCTTGCTATGGGGTTGGGCCAACCCCTGGCTGACTCAAAAAGGGCTGAGTGCTGATACCCTCATGAAACGTGGGCTGCCTATCAGTCTTGTGATGGTTGCGGTGCTGGTCGTGAGTGCCAACCACGTCGGCGAGGCGTCCGCCATCGTGTGGACGGTGTATTGCGTAAGCTCAACCGTAGCAGCTTTGGCACAACCCGCAGTAGGCATGGCCTTTAAACCGGAGCTGGCGGGCCGCGCACTGTCGGCATTCAACCTGGTCATTTTTAGCGGCGTTTTTGCTGTGCAATGGGGCGTTGGTTTGGTGATTGATGGCCTGCGCGCATGGGGTTGGGTTGAGTCGGCGGCTTACCAAGGCGCTATCGGGGTCTATGGACTGTGCTGCTTGTGGGCGTATGTGCATTTTGTGCGAGCAAAAACGCCATAATCGAATACTCAACTGTCGACATACGCTTCATGACCATTGGAATCTTACTGATCGCTCACGCACCCCTGGCCAGTGCATTACGTGCCTGCGTCTTGCATGTTTTTCCTGACGCCGATCAAGGCGTGCTTGCCCTGGATGTTCAACCCACAGTCGCACCGGAAGAAACGCTGCAGGCGGCACGGGACTTGATGCAACAATTGGGGACCCCACATGTGTTGGTGCTGACAGATGTTTATGGCGCAACACCTTGCAACGTGGCGCAAAAATTGGTCGACGGCCTGGACTCCAAATTGGTTGCTGGGGTTAATTTGCCCATGGCACTGAAAGCCGTGAGCTACCGCAACGAATCATTAGATGCGCTGGTCATGCGTGCTTTAGCGGGTGCAACGCAGTGCATCATGCAGGTCGCCGTATCGACCCCAACCCAATTTGTGAAAGAAAACCAATGATAAGCAAGCCCATCACCATCACCAACAAATTGGGCCTGCACGCCCGCGCCTCTGCCAAACTCACCAAAATGGCAGGTAGCTTTCCGTGTGCTGTTTGGATTACCAAAGGCGAGCGTCGGGTCAATGCCAAAAGCATCATGGGTGTGATGATGCTGGCGGCCGGCGTGGGCTCCGATGTCGTTGTAGAAACCGATGGCGAACAAGAGCAAGAAGCGATGGACGCTTTGCTGGCTTTAATTAACGATCGCTTTGGCGAAGGCGAATAATCCAGAGAAACCAACGCAATGACTTTTTCCATCCATGGTTTAGCCGTTTCACGCGGAGTGGCAATAGGGCGTGCGGTGCTTGTCGCATCGAGCCGGATGGATGTTGCGCATTACTTTATTGCGGCTAAAGACGTCGAAGCTGAAATTGAACGGGTTCGGGTCGGGCGCGATGCGGTGATTGAAGAACTCCAACGTCTGCAAACCAGTATCACGCACATGGGACCCAAAGAAGCGCCCCATGAGTTGAGCGCTTTGCTTGATGTGCATCTCATGCTGCTGCAAGATGCAGAGTTGATCAGTGGCGTGAAGGGCTGGATTTCCGATCGCCTCTACAACGCAGAGTGGGCGCTGACGACGCAGCTTGAAATCATCGCCCGCCATTTTGATGAAATGGAAGATGCGTATCTTCGCGAACGCAAAGCCGACCTTGAACAGATTGTGGAGCGGATTTTGCGTGCGATGAAGGGCGTGGCGTCTCCTGTGGTGGCATCGCCCGCGCGCGCAACAAGAAAACCGATGCAACAAGATCTGCTCCTGGGGGACACGGTGGATGTGCCCTTGGTGTTGGTTGCGCACGACCTGTCACCTGCCGACATGCTGCAGTTCAAGCAAAGCGTATTCGCGGGTTTTATCACCGATGTCGGTGGAAAAACTTCACACACCGCCATTGTTGCCCGCAGCATGGACATCCCTGCCGTCGTGGGTGCGAGAACCTGCAGTCAGTTGGTACGCCAAGACGACTGGATCATCATCGATGGGGATGCAGGCGTCATCATCGTTGACCCTTCTCCCATTATTCTTGCCGAGTACGGATTCAAACAACGCCAAGGCGATTTGGAGCGTAGCCGCTTAGCCCGGTTGTTGCATACACCGGCGGTGACGATGGATGGCGAAAAAATTCAGCTGCTTGCAAATATTGAAATGCCTGAAGATGCCAGCAGTGCGCTGCAAGCAGGCGCTTTGGGCGTTGGCTTGTTTCGTAGCGAATTTTTATTCATGGGTCGCCAAGGCAATTTACCCGATGAAGAGGAGCAGTTTCAAGCCTATAAGCGCGCCGTCGAAGGCATGCAGGGTTTGCCCGTGACCATTCGAACAGTGGATGTAGGCGCAGACAAACCGCTTGACAGCAGCGTGCACGATGACGCCCATCTCAACCCTGCCTTGGGTTTGCGCGCTATTCGCTGGAGCTTGGCAGATCCTGCGATGTTCTTAACGCAACTGCGTGCTATTTTGCGAGCGGCAGCGTTTGGACAAGTGCACTTGCTCATACCGATGTTGGCCCATGCCAGCGAAATTCACCACACTATGGCGCACATCGAACGCGCCCGTACCATGCTCGATAAGCGGGGCATCGCTTACGGGCCCGTCAAACTTGGCGCGATGATTGAAATTCCTGCCGCTGCTTTGAGCCTGAAATTATTTTTGAAGCATTTTGATTTCTTGTCTATCGGAACCAATGATTTGATTCAGTACACCCTGGCGATTGACCGGGCTGATGAGTCGGTGGCGCACCTCTATGATCCCTTGCATCCTGCTGTGCTGCAGTTGGTGGCATCGACCATTGCAGAATGTGTCAAACAAGGCAAAGACGTGAGTGTGTGTGGCGAGATGGCTGGTGACGTAACATTGACCCGATTGCTTCTGGGCATGGGGTTGCGTAGTTTTTCGATGCACCCTGCGCAAATTTTGGCAGTCAAGCAAGAAATACTTCGCGCTGACACCACGCGCCTTGCGCCTTGGGCGCAACGCGTTTTAGCCGCGGAGACGCCTGCGTTGGAAATGACCGCTGCTGTGCCATAAGCCGCGTACGGCGGGTCGCAAATTCAAGCCGGTCGTTGGTCGCTGCTCGGGCGCTGCCAGAGGTTAATTCCGCCCTCCACGGCGTGTTGGTCAATGGCCTTCAGTTCATCGGCAGTGAAGTTCAAATTCGCCATGGCGTGGGCCAACTCTGTAATTTGCGCAGGCTTGCTGGCGCCTATCAATGCCGACGTAACGCGCGCATCGCGCAAGACCCAGGCGGTGGCCATTTGCGCGAGACTTTGTCCGCGCGATAGCGCAATGTCGTGCAGTGCGCGAACATGGCTGAGGTTGTCTTGGCTCAAATGTTCTTTTTGAAATGACCCCCCGCCTGCGCGGTTGATTCTTGCGTCTGCGGGAATACCGTTGAGGTATTTGTCTGTGAGCAGCCCCTGGGCAAGCGCGCTAAAGGCAATGCATCCCATGCCCGTGTCCTGGAGTGAGTCAAGCAAGTCTTCTTCGATCCAGCGGTTGAGCATGCTGTAGGAGGGTTGGTGGATTAAAGCCTTCACCCCCATGCTTTGAAGAATGGCAAACGCTTCACGTGTTTTGAGTGCAGAGTAGCTGCTCAGTCCCACATACAGCGCTTTACCTTGCTGAACAGCACTCGCAAGCGCCCCCATGGTTTCTTCTAAAGGCGTATCGGGATCAAAGCGGTGCGAATAAAAAATATCCACATAGTCCAAGCCCATGCGTTGAAGGCTTTGGTCAAGGCTTGCCAAAATGTATTTGCGTGAACCACCCCCTTGTCCGTAGGGGCCGGGCCACATATCCCAGCCGGCTTTGCTCGATATCAGCAGCTCATCTCTGTAGGGCTTGAAATCGCGGCGCATATGTTCGCCAAAATGACTTTCTGCACTTCCATAAGGCGGGCCGTAATTGTTGGCCAAATCAAAGTGTGTAATCCCTAAGTCAAACGCCGTTCGCAACATCTCGCGCTGGGTTTGAAAAGGCGTTGCGTCACCAAAGTTGTGCCACAGACCCAAAGAAATGGCGGGAAGTTTGAGTCCGCTTTTGCCGCAGGTGCGGTAAGGCATGCTGTCGTAGCGTTGGGGATGGGCTTGGTACATCATGGTGTGTGCGACAGTGCATGTCCTGCTTGTTGGTCGGCGTGGTAGCTGGATCGAACCATGGCGCCAACTGCGGCGTGTTTGAATCCCATTTCGTAGGCTTTTGTTTCCAGCATTTTGAAAGTGTCAGGGTGCACGTACCTGCGAACAGGAAGATGGCTTGCAGACGGGGCCAAATATTGGCCAATGGTCAACATGTCAATGTAGTGTGCACGCATATCGCGCATGACTTCCAAAATTTCTTCATCTGTCTCGCCCAAGCCGACCATCAGACCGCTTTTGGTGGGGATGTCTGGGAAAAGGGCTTTGAATTTTTTGAGTAAATTCAAACTGAATTGGTAGTCCGAACCGGGCCGAGCCTCCTTGTAGAGACGCGGGATGGTTTCTAAGTTGTGGTTCATGACGTCAGGCGGGGCGGCTTTCAAAATGTCGAGCGCCCGGTCGTCTCTGCCGCGAAAGTCAGGAACCAGAACTTCTATTTGGGTGTGCGGCGAGAGTTCGCGGGTTTTGCGAATGCACTCGACAAAGTGGCCCGCCCCGCCATCACGCAGATCGTCGCGGTCTACGCTGGTAATGACGACATATTTCAGTTGCAGTTGGGCGATGGTTTTTGCAAAATTACCAGGCTCATTCAGGTCAAGCGGGTCTGGGCGGCCGTGCCCTACATCGCAAAACGGACAGCGCCGCGTGCATTTGTCGCCCATGATCATGAAGGTGGCCGTCCCTTTGCCAAAGCACTCCCCAATATTGGGGCAGCTGGCTTCTTCGCACACAGTCACCAGCTTGTTGGCGCGCAGCACCTCTTTGATTTCATAAAACCGGGTACCCGGGCTGCCCGCCTTGACGCGAATCCAGTCGGGCTTTTTAAGCACTTCGGCTGCCTGGACTTTAATAGGGATACGCGAGAGTTTGGCCGCTGCTTTTTGCTTGGACGACGCGTTGTAATTCTCTTGCGTTTGGGCCTCGCGAACTGTAGCGTTTTGAATAAATTCCGTGGGTTCTGGGTTCATGGCAAGGGTGTGCTGTTAGGTTGTGGCGCCATAGAGCGTTATTTAGCGAGATGTGCGACGAGTTTTTGACGCAAGATGGTTGCCGCATCCGCCCACGTGACTTGTAAGCCTATTGTAGAAAGGTCTACGGTTTTTAAGTTCGAATACCCACACGGGTTGATCCGTTCAAAAGGTTCTAAATCCATGGCTACATTCAAAGCTGCGCCGTGGTAGGCGCAGTTGCGGCTGACTTTGATGCCGAGCGCAGCGATTTTTCCAAGGCCTGTGAAATCGGGGGAAGCGGCTTGCTGCCCGTGCGCCTGCGTGGCAAGGGAGCGATGGCCAAAGGGGTCTTCAAGTCGAACGTAGATGCCTGGCGCACCCCGGACACGGTGGCCGGTCACCCCAAAATGCAAAAGCGTGCGAATCAATGCTTCCTCTAAGCGGTACACATACTCTTTGACAAAGTAGCCCGCGCGCTTGAGGTCGACCAAGGGGTAGGCGACCACTTGGCCTGGGCCGTGAAACGTCACCTGGCCGCCTCGGTTGGTTTGAACCACCGGAATGTTGCCGGGGATGTAAATATGTTCAGGTTTGCCAGCAAGGCCTTGGGTAAATACGGGTGGGTGTTCACAAATCCACAATGCGTCAGCGGTCTCGGGTGCGCCTACAGCGCTGCGATCGTGTGTGAAAGCCTGCATCGCCGAGTACGTGCTCAAGTACTCCACATGACCCCATTGCACAATGTTCATGGTGACTTGGTTTAGAGAACGACTTTGACCATGGGATGCGAACTCAGCGTGCGGTACAGCTCGTCGAGTTGCTCGCGGCTGGTTGCGGTCACGGTAATCGTGACCCCAAGGTACTTGCCCCCCTTGCTTTCGCGAAGTTCAATGGTCGAGGCGTCAAATGCGGGATCAAAAGCATGGGCAATGGCGGTGACTGCGTGCACATACCCGTCCACCTTGGTGCCCATAACTTTTATAGGGAATTGGCTCGGGTATTCAATGAGCGAAGGCTCAGAGTGGGCATTATCTGCGGCTGGGGGATTGGGGTTGGTCACTGCGATAGGGGTGAAAAGTAGGGTGGTAAATGAGGGCAATGACAGAGATTGTCTTCCAGGATCACTCCAAAGTGCGAGGGGTTTCTGCGTATAATTGAAGGCTGTACTGAGTACGCTTTTGTAAAGCGGCTGTAATCTAAGAAGCCAATAATGCACCACGAAAGCCAAGCGACAGATTTTGCTGACGATGAGGACATTGTCCCCCTAACGGCACAAGAAGCGCAAAGTCTTCGTGAGAAAAATCCCTCGTATTCCCCTTGGTGGGTGGTTGGATGGCAGCTTATGGTGGGCTTGTTTGCCAGCGCAATTGCGTGGGTTTTTACAAGCCAAGCCATTTTCGCGGTTTCTGTAGCCTGCGGGGCTTTGGCAGTGATTATTCCTGCGGCCTTGTTTGCGCGCGGGTTAATGAGTCGGTTTGCCTCGGCAAGCTCTGCAAATGCGGTGCTGAGCTTCTTTGTATGGGAGCTGGTAAAGATTGGAGTGACGGTGGGCGTACTTTTGATGTCGCACCGTTGGGTTGAGGGTTTGAGTTGGCCTGCCATGTTGGTGGGCATGGTTGTCACAATGAAGGTGTATTGGGTCGCGCTTGGCATAAAGCGAAAGCCGACCACGGTGCAAAATTTAACTGCTTAACGGCAAAAGTAACACATACGAGTAACTGATGGCTGCTGAAGAAAACGCTGCACAACAAGGCTTAACGGCTGGTGAGTACATTGGTCACCACCTGACACATTTGCAAACCCAAAAGCAAACGGGCGTCATCGACTTTTCCGTTTTGAATTTGGACTCCCTTTTTTGGTCCGTTTTGTTGGGTGTGCTTGGCTTGTTCTTTATGTGGCGGGTGGCGCGCTCGGTGACCTCTGGGGTGCCTGGGCGCATGCAAGCCGCCGTAGAAATTTTGCTTGAGATGGTTGACACCCAAGCCAAAAGCATTGTTCATAACGCCGAATCACGTAAGTTTGTTGGCCCCTTGGCTTTAACGGTGTTCATCTGGGTGTTTTTGATGAACTCCATGGACTTTTTGCCTGTGGATTTGTTCCATATGATTCTTAGCGTCACCGGCCTAGACCACAGCATTCACTATTTCCGCGTTGTTCCTACGGCTGATCTTTCAACGACCTTGGGAATGTCCTCGGCTGTATTGCTGGTCTGCTTGTACTACAACATCAAAATCAAGGGCATGGGCGGCTGGGCGCACGAGTTGGTGACTGCGCCCTTTGGAACCAGTAAAAATCCGATTTTTGCCTTGATTTTGGGTGTGCTCAATTTGGGCATGCAACTGATTGAATTTACCGCCAAGACTGTGTCGCACGGCATGCGGTTGTTCGGAAATATGTACGCCGGCGAGCTGGTGTTCATGTTGATCGCACTGATGGGTGCGGTTGGTTTTGGTTCGGCAACGGGCATTGCGCTCTGGTTCGGCCATGTGGTGGCGGGTACCGGTTGGGCACTCTTTCATATTTTGATTGTTGCTTTGCAGGCCTTTATTTTCATGATGCTGACTTTGGTGTACGTGGGGCAAGCCCATGACCACCACTGATTCGGTCAGTCATTTATTTTGTTTTTTTGTTAACTTAAATCCATAGGAGCTCTAAATGGAACACGTTCTTGGTTTTGTCGCTTTGGCCGCTGGTCTGATCATTGGTTTGGGTGCTGTAGGCGCTTGTATCGGTATTGGCATCATGGGAAGCAAGTATTTGGAATCTGCAGCGCGTCAACCTGAGTTGATGAATGAACTGCAAACCAAAATGTTCTTGCTCGCTGGTTTGATTGACGCTGCGTTCTTGATTGGTGTTGGTATCGCCATGATGTTCGCGTTCGCCAACCCCTTCGTGCTGAAATAAGCTTTTTCACCTCACCCCAAAATAGAGAGGTGTTGTTGTGAGTATTAACGCAACATTCTTCGCGCAACTGGCAGTGTTCTTCCTCTTGGTGGTTTTCACGATGAAATTCGTGTGGCCTCCGATTGCGAAGGCGCTTGATGAGCGTGCGCAGAAAATATCCGATGGGCTTGCCGATGCTGATAAAGCAAAGATTGAGCTGCATAGCGCAAACAAGCGGGTTGAAGACGTACTGTTGAAAACGCGTAATGAGTCAGTCGTTCGTTTGGCTGAAGCTGAGCGGCGTGCGCAATCCATGGTGGAAGAGGCGAAGGTTAAGGCGGCTGAAGAAGGCGTCAAGATCGTAGCTGCTGCCAAAGTTGAAGCAGAACAGCAGACCTTGAAAGCGCGTGAGCAATTGCGCGAACAAGTGGCTGCCTTGGCCGTTAAGGGCGCTGAGCAAATTCTTCGCAGAGAAGTCAATGCCAGTGTTCATGCCGACCTGCTCAACCGTTTGAAAACTGAGCTGTAAGAGGACGCTATGGCTGAACTTGCCACTATCGCACGCCCTTACGCGGAGGCTCTTTTGAAGGCCTCGGTCTCTGATCTCAATGGCGCTGTAGCTTGGGTGTCGGAGTTGGCAGCGGTTGCTGAAAACTCTGATCTTCAGCAGTTTGCAGAAAACCCCAAATCGACCAATGCGGAAGTATTTGATGTCGTAACGGGCGTTGTCAAGGCGGCTCTCAATGACCATGCGAAGAACTTTATTCGTTTGGTGATTGAAAATGGGCGCTTGAGTGCGTTGCCCGAAATTGCCATGCAATTTAAGCGACTGGTCAATGCGCGCAGCGGCGCGTCTGACGCAACGATCTTCAGTGCGTTTCCAATGGATGCAGCGGCAGTCAATCAGCTTGCGCAAACCATTGAAAAACGCTTTGCTCGCAAGCTCAATTTTTCAGTCGAGTTGCAGCCGGAACTCATCGGTGGCATTCGTGTAGTGGTGGGGGACGAAGTTCTTGACACATCCGTCAAGTCGCGTCTGGAACAAATGAAAGTGGCTCTTACCGCTTGAGGCATTTGCCTCTTGTAGTGAGCCCAACTAAAGAAAGAAGGAAAGAGTCATGCAACTCAATCCAGCAGAAATTTCTGAACTGATCAAGAGCCGTATTGAAGGCTTGTCCGCTAAAGCTGACATTCGCAATCAAGGAACGGTTGTTTCCGTAACCGATGGCATTTGCCGCATTCACGGTTTGTCCGATGTGATGCAGGGCGAAATGCTTGAATTCCCAGCCGGTAGCGATGGCTTGCCCACCTACGGCCTGGCCCTGAATCTGGAACGCGACTCCGTCGGCTCCGTGATTTTGGGAGAGTACGAACACATCTCTGAAGGCGACACCGTGAAATGCACGGGTCGTATTTTGGAAGTCCCCGTGGGCCCTGAGCTCAAAGGACGTGTTGTTAACGCGTTAGGCCAACCCATTGACGGTAAAGGCCCTATTAACGCCAAGATGACCGACGTGATTGAAAAAGTCGCTCCAGGGGTGATCGCCCGTGAGTCGGTGAGCCAGCCCATGCAAACCGGACTGAAATCCATTGACTCCATGGTTCCTGTGGGCCGCGGTCAACGCGAGTTGATCATTGGCGACCGCCAAACCGGTAAAACGGCTGTCGCGATTGACGCCATCATCAACCAAAGAGGCCAAGGTGTCACTTGCGTTTATGTAGCC
>JAIPDD010000056.1 GCA_021737875.1 Sulfuritalea sp. | reverse complement strand
GCCTGCCCCTTGATTCTTCCGTTTCATACGGCACTGGATGTCGCGCGTGAAGCAGCCCGAGAAAAAGGGGGCAACATCAAAATTGGAACAACGGGGCGTGGAATTGGCCCAGCCTACGAAGACAAAATTGCCCGGCGTGCGCTGCGCGTGCAAGACCTTAAATTCCCAGAGCGTTTCGCCCACAAATTGCGCGAACTGTTGGACTTGCACAACCACGTGCTGTCAACGTATTTGGGCTCTGCGGCCTTTGATTTTGGCCCGCTGCTTGCGCCCTACATGAAAAATGGCCAGGTGCAGTTTGAGCCTGTGTATGCAGAGGCCATGCGCCACGCTGAACTACTCAAACCCATGATGGCGGACGTCTCACGCGAGCTCAATGACGCCCATAACCACGGTGCCAATTTGCTTTTTGAAGGTGCCCAAGGCACTTTGCTCGATGTCGATCATGGTACCTATCCCTTTGTCACTTCAAGCAACTGCGTTGCGGGCAATGCAGCTGCCGGTTCTGGTGTGGGTCCGGGAATGCTTCACTATATTTTGGGCATCACCAAGGCCTATTGCACCCGTGTGGGCAGCGGTCCTTTTCCTACCGAGTTGGATTGGGAAGTTCCTGGAACCCCGGGCTACCACATGAGTACCGTCGGTGCAGAAAAAGGCGTCACCACCGGACGCTCACGCCGCTGCGGTTGGTTTGATGCGGCCTTGCTCAAACGCTCGGCCCAGGTCAATGGCTTGAGCGGTCTGTGCATTACCAAACTCGATGTTCTCGATGGACTGGCCGAGCTGCAGCTATGTACGGGGTATGAAATGGACGGGCAAACCATTGATATTTTGCCCATGGGCGCTGACGATATCGAGCGTTGCAAACCGATCTACGAAGTCATGCCAGGATGGAGCGACACCACTGTGGGCGTTACCGATTACAAGCAGCTTCCACAAGCAGCGCGTAATTATTTGCAGCGTATTGCAGAAGTTACCGGCGTGCCCATCCACATGGTATCCACCAGCCCGGACCGTGATCACACTATCATGGTGCACCATCCTTATGCCGTAGCGGCTTGATCCAAACACGCTGCTTTTTTACCCCACTACCTGAGAGCTTGTTATGTTGACTGAAGACGGAAAACACCTCTACGTCAGTTATGACGAATACCATAACCTGATTGAAAAGCTGGCCATCAAGATATTCCAATCGGACTGGGAGTTCGATACGATTTTGTGTTTGGCCCGCGGCGGCATGCGCCCGGGCGATATTTTGTCAAGGGTGTTTGACAAACCTTTGGCCATCATGTCGACGAGCTCCTACCGATCGGACGCAGGAACGGTGCAAGGCAATTTGGATATTGCCCGCTTTATTACCACCCCCAAGGGTGAGATTGCGGGTAAGGTCTTGTTGGTCGATGATTTGGCGGACTCGGGCCATACCCTTAATGCGGTGATTCACCAGTTAAAAAATAACTACAAACCCATTACCGAGTTACGCAGTGCCGTGATTTGGACCAAAGCCTTGTCTACATTCACACCGGACTATTCGGTTGAATTTTTACCCAGTAACCCGTGGATACACCAGCCCTTTGAAAGTTACGACGCTTTGCGTCCGGAGCAATTGATTCAAAAGTGGAGTGTGTGAGCTACCCCCGCAGCTATGACTGAACCCACTACTTCGCTGATTCACCATGGCTACGTGGCCCCTGCGGGATTTGAAGCGCCACAAATAGGGGTCTTCAAAGCCTCCACCGTTTTCTTTCCCAGTGTGGCGGCCATGCGCAGTCACGAATGGAAGGACAAATCGGCGTATACCTACGGTTTGCACGGTACTCCCACCACCTATACCTTGGAAGAACGCTTGTGCGCGATTGAAGGTGGGCTTCAGTGCGTGCTGGTCCCTAGTGGC
Source organism: Sulfuritalea sp. (assembly GCA_021737875.1). Classification (GTDB taxonomy): domain Bacteria; phylum Pseudomonadota; class Gammaproteobacteria; order Burkholderiales; family Burkholderiaceae_C; genus Allorhodoferax. Next base: position 11,507 of record JAIPDD010000056.1, on the reverse strand, counting down.
CTAGCCGCCTTGGCTTTGGTGGCCATGGCTGTTTTAAAAACAGGCGACGAGGTGCTGCTTCCCGACAACGCCTACAGCCCCAACAAGGCACTGGCCGAAGGTGAACTCAAGGCCTGGGGCATCAGCCACCAGTACTACGACCCCATGGACGCACAAGACTTGGCTGCCAAGTTGTCCCCTCAAACCCGCTTGGTTTGGATCGAAGCCGCAGGCTCCGTGACCTTGGAATTTCCGGATGTGCCCCATTTGGTGCGTCTGTGCCAAAAGCACGGCGCTTTGACGGCTTTGGACAACACATGGGGAGCGGGCATTGCTTTTAACCCCTTCGACTTGGAGCCTGGATCCCCAACGCCTTTGGGCGTTGATATGTCGGCCCAGGCATTGACCAAGTACCCCAGTGGGGGAGGGGATGTTTTGATGGGCAGTGTCATCACACGTGATGCCGCACTGCATATGCGTATCAAGCTCTGTCATATGCGCCTGGGCTTATCTGTCGGCGCCAATGATGCCGAGTTGGTGCTGCGTTCCCTCCCGACCATGGCTTTGCGCTACCGCGCGCACGACGAGACCACACGAGCGCTGGCCGCTTGGTGCTTGACACAAGCCGAGTTCGTCCAAGTGCTTCATCCTGCGCTGGAAGGTTCACCCGGACATGCCGATTGGAAAAACCTGTGCAAGCCGGCAGGTCAGAATGGATTGGCGGCGTGTTTGTTCTCCGTCGTTTTGGATCCCAAGTTTTCACAGGCCGAAGTCGACGCCTTTTGCGATGCGCTTCACTTGTTTCGCTTGGGCTACAGCTGGGCGGGCCCGGTGAGTTTGGTTGTTCCCTATGAACTCGGCGCGATGCGCTCGGTGTGGCCCGCACATATTGCCAAAGGAACGCTGGTGCGCTTTGCCGTGGGTTTGGAAGCGCTTGCAGATTTACAAGCCGATATAGCGCAGGCACTTCAAGTTTTACAAAAGTAAGCCAAAGCAAAGTTTTCAGGGTTTTCCCCTGCAGCCAGGGGCGTGGGATGCGATAGGCTCAAGCCATGACCCACGCGCCCTACATTCCCCCGCCCTCAGAAGCCCCCCGCAAAACGGTGCTTGCACTGCAATGGGTCGATCCTTTGCGGTGGTTGCTGCTCGGCTTGCACGATGTTCGTGCCCACCCTTGGATGGGTCTTTTTTACGGCCTGGCATTTTGGACGATGGCCTTGGTACTCAGTGGTGTTTTCCAGTCCAACCCAGAGTACACCATGTCAATCGCCTCAGGCTGTTTACTCGTGGGCCCCTTCTTGGCCATGGGCTTGTATGACGTAAGCCGAAGGACCGCAGCCGGCTTAGATACGAATTTTGGCGCATCTCTCATCTGTTGGGATCAGCATATTCCCAGCATGGGCATGTTGGTTTTGGTTTTGATCGTTTTGGAATTGCTGTGGGGCCGCGCCTCCTTGGTGGTTTTTGCCGTTTTCTTCAATACGGGGATGCCATCGACGGCCAGCGTTATGGGCGCTGTTTTTAATCCAGAGAACTGGGAATTTTTGTTGGCCTATATGGTGGTTGGCGGCGCATTTGCTGCAATTGTTTTTTCACTTTCTGTGGTGTCCATCCCGATGATTTTGGACCGCGATGTCGATGCCATTTCTGCCGCTATCGCGAGTTTGGAGGTGGTGTTTCACAACACCGGCACCATGGTGTTTTGGGGCTTTCTTCTGAGCCTTCTCGTGATTTTGGCTTTTCTTGTGCCTTGGGGTGCGGGAATCATTCTGATAGGTCCACTTTTAGGACACGCAAGCTGGCATGCCTATAAAAGTGCGATTCAATGGCCCGAAACTGCAGCAGCTCCAGCATAGAAATTACGCGGAGGTGTTAAAGTGCCCGTGTATTAACGAAAGAACACCTTGGCAACTCCCAACTACGGTTACGAAAAGCGTCAAAAAGAACTGGCGAAAAAACGTAAAAAAGAAGACAAACTCAAAAACAAGAGTGAGCGAAGGGTGGGCTCGGATGAGGATGGCGCAGCGCCAGCGGAAGATACCTTGAGCGACGCAGAAACCAGCGGCGTGCAGACCCCTACAGATCCAGCCTAAAACCAGGTCTTAGACGCTACGCACTTTGTGCGCCTAGAATTTCTTGCGCTAACAATTGCATCGCTGCTTGCGAGCGATCGGACGGCTTGCTTATCACTGCCGTTGAAAATTGTTGAAAATTTCGTTGCATCGATTGCGTATACACGGGGTCATAGTGCAGCGTCAGCAGCTCTTGAACCACGGGTTTGAAATCGCCTTGCATCACAGACGCTTTCCAAGCTTCAATCACCACCTTCCCCCGTTGCGCCGTCAGGGCGTCTAATTTTTCACAAAAGTAGGCAGGTTGCGCCGTGAAGAATGCGTAATCTTCAAGCAGCAGTTCAATGCGCTCCTCGATGCGCAAGTCCAGAGTAATGCAGGGGCTTGATCGCATTTTTTCAACCAGCTCGGTTGGGATCGCTACGTTGCCTACTTTTTTACTCTCGCTCTCCACAAAAACGGGCTTGGACGCATCGAAGTCGCGTAACGCGTTCCATACCAAGGTGTCAAAGCGTTTTTGGGTGGGTTGCGCTTGTCCGGGAATCGCGCCTAAAACTGAACTGCGGTGGTTTGCTAAGCCCTCCAAGTCTAAGACTTGAGCGCCTTCTTGGCGTAAGGCCTGCAATAAGCGGGTTTTCCCAGAACCGGTGGTTCCACAAATCACTTGAAAGGACAGTGGGGCAATTCGGGTGGGTATGTCGAGAAGCATGGCAGCGCGAAAGGCTTTGTAACCCCCCTCAACCAAAGTGACACGAAAACCAATTTGATCGAGAACCAAAGACAAGGAGCCGCTGCGCTTGCCTCCACGCCAGCAGTACGCCAAAGGGGCCCAATCGCGCTCCTTTTCCAGCACATGGTTCTCAATGTGGGTGGCAATGTTGTGCGCAGCCAAAGCAGCGCCGCGTTTTTTGGCTTCAAAGGCATTGACCTGCTTGTACAGCGTGCCAATATTTTTACGCTCTTCGTTGTTGAGCGTGGGCCAATTGACAGCGTTGGGCAAATGGTCTTCGCTAAATTCATCCTCACTGCGTGCGTCAATGATGGTGTCAAAGGTATGCAGACGCTCCAACACGGCGCTTGCGGATAAAACGGTCAGACTCATGCCATTAATTTCTTTAAGGTCGGCCAAACATTATTGAGCAGGGTGGGGTGGGCCGCTTCGGTGGGGTGGATGCGATCTGCTTGAAAAAGCAGGAAGGCATCAGGAATGTCAGCCACTCCTTTGAGAAAAAATGGAACCAAGGCCACCTGGTTGGATTTGGCGACATCGTTGTACATTTTTTCCATTTGCTTTGCGTAATCCGGGCCATAGTTGGGCGGCATCTGCATCCCAAGCACTAAAACTTTCGCACCTTTATCTAAGCCAGCGCGCACCATGGCGTTCAAGTTGTCTTGGCTTGTTTTGAGCGGCAGTCCCCTCAGCGCATCATTGCCCCCAAGTTCAATAACCAGAACCCGCGGTTTGTGTTCTTCTAAAAGCGCAGGTAAACGCGAGCGGCCGCCCAAGGTGGTGTCACCGCTGATACTGGCGTTCACCACGCCAAAGCCGATTCCATTTTGTTTTAAGCGCTGCTCTAACAAAGCCACCCAGCCCGTTCCACGTTTGAGGCCATACTCGGCACTGAGAGAGTCTCCAAGCACTACAATTTTTCGCGTGGCTTTGTCAGCCTGCGCTTCAAAAGCCACGCCTAAAGAGAGGCTTAGGGCGACTGCGTTAAAGTGTCTTCGATTCAAAGAAAGTCCCATGTCAGATTCAATTATTTCGGTTAAAAATGTGTTTAAAGCCGTCACAGATTCCACAGGAACTCTGGAAATACTGCACAACATCAATTTTGCGCTAAATGCGCGTGAAACAGTGGCCATTGTCGGTGCTTCTGGGTCAGGAAAAAGTACCCTGTTGTCCATCATTGCGGGATTGGATACGCCGTCGAAAGGCGCTGTGCTATTGGCCGGTGTGGATCTGTTTACCTTGAACGAAGATGAGCGGGCTGCTTTGCGGGCCCAAAAGTTGGGTTTTGTGTTCCAAAGTTTCCAATTGCTTGCCAATCTCACGGCCCTTGAGAATGTGATGCTCCCTCTTGAATTAGATGGCCGCAAAGATGCTCGAAAGTTGGCTGCTGAGATGTTGGGGCGGGTAGGTTTGTCGCAGCGCTTGAATGCCTACCCCAAGGTCTTGAGCGGCGGTGAGCAACAGCGCGTCGCTTTGGCCCGTGCATTTGTTGTCAAACCCGCCGTCTTGCTCGCCGACGAGCCCACCGGAAGTTTAGATTTCGCAACCGGTGAAACCATCATGGCTTTGATGTTTGAGCTCAACCGCGAACTCGGAACCACCTTGGTGTTGGTGACCCACGATCCGTCCATTGCTGCCCGTTGCGATCGACGAATCACCTTGGAAGCTGGGCGCATTCTTTGAACCTAAAACGGGGCTTGGCGCTGCCCCGATAATGGGGCCATGTCCTCTCCTAAAGTTTTATTCGGTTTTCATGCCGTGGGTGTGCGTTTAAAAACGGCACCTCAGTCGATTGTTGAAATTTATTTTGAGCCGACACGGCGCGATGCACGGATGCGCCAGTTCATCGATAAGGTCAACGAAGCCGGGGTGCGTTTGATTGAAGCCGATGGCATGCGCCTTTCCAAATTGTGTGGTGGCCACGGGCACCAAGGGGTTGCAGCGCGGGTGCATGCCGTTGAACAAGTGCATTCTTTGGATGAACTTTTAGAGAACCTAGAGTCCTCGCAGCTGGCTTTGCCCAAAGACCAACGCGTGAATCCTTTGATCTTGGTGCTCGATGGAGTGACCGATCCCCATAACTTAGGCGCTTGTTTGCGTGTGGCCGATGGCGCAGGGGTGCATGCAGTCATTGCGCCCAAAGACCACGCAGCTGGCATCAATGCGACCGTTGCCAAGGTGGCCAGTGGTGCGGCGGAGACGGTTCCCTATTTCATGGTGACCAATCTGGCCCGGACCTTGGGGGAGCTCAAAGAGCGCAATATTTGGATTATTGGAACGAGCGACGCCGCTACGCAAACCCTGTACCAAGCTGATCTCACCGGACCTGTGGCTTTGGTGCTGGGCGCTGAGGGCGCTGGAATGCGCCAACTCACAAGTAAAACCTGCGATCAGTTGGTGAGCATCCCCATGCGGGGTGCGGTGGAAAGCCTGAATGTGTCTGTCGCCAGCGGCGTGTGTCTTTATGAAGCAATGCGCCAGCGCACGCACCACACTGCGTAATTTAAAGAAGGAATCCTTATGTTCACTCAAAAATATACCCCTCTTGCAGCGGTGGTGTTGACCGCTGTGGTCGTGTTATCGGCTTGTACGCAAGAACAGCAAAACAAATTCAGCCGTGATATTCAAAACTGGACAGGCACCAATGGGGTTCTTGAAATTTACGCTGGCGACAAAGTGGCGCGGCGCTTTTTAAAAATCGACAAACTCAGTACGGCCATGGGGACCGATGACAATAAGCCCAGGCCGTATCGCTTTGGCTATGGAGTGTTGGATGAAAACCTGAATATGCAGGTCGATGCGAACGAGAAAAAAGTCTATTTTGAAATCAGCGACTACTCAACAAACTATATTTTCTTTGAGAGTCCGCGCTAAGAATACCAAAGTGCCTTTGGGTTAAAACCAACCCAACACGCCCCCGAGAGCGCCCACAGCAAGAAGCCATAAGAGGTGAATGCGGGTTTGCCAAACCACCACCGTGCTCACCAGGGTGAGCATCCAAAGCCATTGGTTTTCCAGAAAAGGGCCATGCCCAGCCGTTAAAACCCAGCCAGTGGCTATGAGGAGAGCCACCACAATAGGGGCCATGGCCATCTTGAACGCGCGCACATCGCGTCGTTCTTTGTTGTGGTGCCCCCAGCGGGCCGCAAAGAAAGTGAGCGTGGTACTGGGCAAGAGAATCCCCAGCATGGTTGCCAACATCCCAGCAAACGCCAGTCCCCAAGCCGTGGCCCCACCCGCTATACCGCCACCCGCATTCATACCGATGTTCCATCCTAAAACGGCTACAAACAACACATTGGGACCGGGGGCCGCTTGTGCCAAAGCAATCGATCCCGTGAATTGGCTTTCACTCAACCAGGATTTTTCACCCACCAAAAAGCGATGCATCTCTGGAACCGTCGTGATCGCGCCGCCCACTGACAGCAATGACAAAGATACAAAATGCAAAAAAAGGGTGAGCCAGTCACTCCAAGCAAAAGCGTGCATTACAAAGTGCCACTTTCAAGGGAATCACTTTTGGACAAAGTTCGGTAAGCCCATACAACCGCAGGAATACCGAGACCCATCAAAACCCATGCCAAAGGAATGCGCAGCCAAGCGATGGCCACCAAGGTCAACAGCGCCAACACGAAGCAGGCCCAGCGACCCATGGGGTTGGACTTCAATGCAGAAATCAGTTTGAACCCTGTTCCTGCAATCAAACCCGCTGACACCGCACCCATGCCCTTGAGCGCACCTTGTACTGCCGGTTCGTGAGAGACACCTGATAAGGCGACAGCCAAGGCCAGCACGACCACCAAAGGCAGCGCCAGCATTCCGGTCAGCGCTGCCAAAGCGCCGCGCCAGCCAAAAAAACGGTCACCAATCATCAAGGCGATATTGACCACATTGGGCCCCGGCATGATTTGCGCGACAGCCCAATCTTCGACAAACTCCTGCGTGCTCAGCCACTGTTTGTTTTCAACCACCTCGCGTTGAACAATGGCGAGAACACCACCAAAGCCTTGCATCGCAAGCCAAGAAAAAGCCACGAAGAGTTCGGTGACAGAAGCGGGTCGAGGTCTTTGAGAAAGCGGGGGAAGTACGTGATGCGCTCGGGACATTCGGCCTTAGAAAATGAGGTGCTTTTAGGCTTTGCTGCAAACGAGGGTGCGCCGTGCAGGCTCTACCAACGCTTGTTCTTTGGCGTAATCGGTGGTTAAAACGCGCATCAGTAAAAACCCGCTGCGCGATGGGCTAACCACCACTTCGGCGCCAGATGGAATGTTCTTTTGATAGGACTCTCCCGTATCCGATACCAGCCAAAGATCGACGGGCTTGCCTTGCGCTTGGCGGTCATTGCGTACAAAAAAGTTATCGCTGTTGGCGCTGTACAGGGCAATGGACCAGTAGTTTTGGAGCTGGGGATTCGCTGTGATTCGCACTGGCCCGTCGGAGAGATCATAGGCACATACCGAGTACAGCAAATCAGGACTGGGCATCACCACTGAGCGGGAACGGGCAGTCACCGGTTCAGGAAAGGCCGCTTGGTTTTGCATATTCATCTTTTGCGCCATCGGCCCGTGCATCAGCACCTGCATGATCAGGCGCGGCGCAGCCCATACTGCGAGCAAATGCACCAAGACGGCGGTGACCAACAAGGTCAAAATACGGTAAAACCAAAGGCGCTGGGTGGTGGTGAAGTTCTTCATGCGCAGTCCCCGATGCGTTGAATGGACGGGGCCTGCAAAGCCTGAGGCGCGGCTTGGAGCGTGGGCTCTGGGTTGTACAAACGCAGCGTTAAGAGCATGCCACGTCGTCCGGGCGTTGGCAGCCAATAGCTATTGCCCTGCGCAACGGGTCCGGTGGTGAATGAAAAGTCTCCGGCGGCGTTCAGTGCGGCTGTGCTGCCGTTGAGGCTGTAGTTTCCGTTGGGCGCGTCAAACAAAAACATGTCATCGGCATAGGCCGTGATACTCCACCAACGCGCAGCCGGTGGTGTGCCGCTGATGCGGTAATTGCATTGCGATTGAAGACGGTGGCCTGCGTCATCATGCGTTGCAACGAAATACATGGTTTCATCGCGCCCAAGCGCCAGCAAGGCATTGACTGCAACTGTGGCGCGGGTATACATGCCCGCGTCCAAGCTTCCAGCGTGCATATTCGCACGCCACGAGCCCACCTGCACCGAGGGATTCATCCACGCGGCTTTTTTGAGAACCCAATACGCTGAGCCCAAGCCCACGGTGACGGCCCCGAAGTAAAGTAACGTGGCGATGCCAATGCGTTTGGCACGAGCGCTCCAATGGGCTTGGTGTGGCATGGTTAAAGCGCTACTTTTTCGGCTTGGTTGAGACGGTAGGCTTTGGCCAATGGCATCCAATGCAGCAAACCATACAACATAGCCAATGCAAAGCTCAGATACACCGAGCCGGCGTAGGACTTGATGTATTTGAAGGCGAATAAACATTCGAGTGCGTGAACGGCCAATATGGCCAGCGCCAAGCGTTGAACCACAGGCCCGGCCTCCATCGGCAAAACCACAAACAAAGAAGCCAAGGCCAAAGCGTAAGCCGCCAGTAAATTGGCTTTGAAAAAAGTATTCAGCATGGTGTGAGTGAGTCGCTTAGAAAGTGGCGCTTAGTTCAAGCGCTTTTGAATGATTTCTGTGGAGTTGGCAGGCAGGCTAAAAAGCATACCGTCTTCACCCACCGTCATGGGTCCTTTGAAAAACTGCGCAGCGTCACCTACGAACGCAGGATACGCAAAGGCAAAAGGCATGGGCGGAACAATATGGTTAAACACCAGGTGCTTAACTTGTGCTGCGCTGGCTTGTTGTGCGGCTTCTTCGGGCGTGGTGTGGTAAGTCAAAATATCACGCATCACATGGCCCATATTGGGCATATTCTTGCCCTTGAATTCGCTCTCTAAGATGTTGACCAATTTGGGCTGCAAGGCTTCGTGCAACAAGATATCAGCGCCTTGGGCCACGGTGACAACCGATGGTGTTTTGATGGTGTCACCGGTGATGACAACCGAGCGACCTTGGTAATCAAAACGGTAACCGACCGCAGGTTCCACTGGTGCGTGGTTGACGCGAAACGCCGTGATTTTCAGACCCTTGTCTTCGAGAATGACAACGGCATCACCTTGTCCGACGGGCGGGAGTGCAAAGGGAAACGCTTTGCCGCCGCTACCGCCCGAGGGAAGAATTTTTTCACTGTGGTGCGAGACGCGGTAGCCAAAGTCCAGAACATAAGCAGAGCGAAAACCGTCAACCACTTTTTCTACGCCGGTGGGGCCGTGGATAGGCAGCGGCGTGGTCGCAGTTCCCAGTCCCCAGTGCTGGAGCATGATGGGGCTGAGCCCATCAATATGGTCGGAGTGAAAGTGCGTTAAGAAAAGCGCCTCAACTTGGCCACCGGGAATGCCCATGTAGCCAAGGTTCTTGGCTGCTCCTTCGCCCGCATCCACCAGAAAAATGCGTTTGCCTGCGATGATGACCGAGCAGGGACCGGCCCGCGAAGGGTCCGGAAACGGTGAGCCGGTTCCACACAATGCCAAATGCAACCCGTCCGGCAAATTGCCGACGGCGTTGCGCCCGACTTGCGTGTGGGCTACGCGCTTCATCAGCGCGGTTGCGACTTCGCGTTGAAAGGCCCAAACCAAACTTGCCATGACCAGGACCAAAGCCAAAGCCAGTCCAAAGATTCCCAGTACCCAGTTTTTTGTGTGTCGCATAGGCCGCTTCTTTCGTTTCAGGTTGTGGCCTTGATTATTACAGACACTTGTGTATGGATGTGGGTTTTTTCAGTCGCCTCTGCGTCAATACACGGGCTCGAACTTGCGAATACTGGCTTTCACCGCATCGCTTAAGACAAAGCCCGCACCGTATTTTTTTGCCAAGGCAGCGCAACGCGTTTCAAACACATCCATGCCCATGCCGTAAATGAACTGCATAGCGCCGCCCGTCCAGGCTGGAAAACCAATGCCAAAGATGGAGCCGATATTGGCATCGTGCACCGAGGTCAGCACGTTTTCGCTCAGGCATCGGGCCGTCTCCACAGCTTGGCGGTAAAGCAAGCGGTCTTTAATGTCTTGGATATCCCACGCCTGTTCTTTTTCATACAAGCCTTTGAGGCCGCTCCACAGGTGTTTTTTGGCGCCTTTTTCGGTGGGGTAGTCGTAAAACCCAGCGCCAGCAGCGCGTCCCGCGCGTTGGTGTTTTTTGACCATGTCCGCGACCAACACTTGGCCTGGGGTCGGGGTATAGGTTTTTCCTTCGGCTTGCATGTCCACCATGGTTTGTTCCATCACATGCACGCTCAAGCTCAGTGCTGTTTCATCAAGAACTGCCAATGGGCCCACAGGCATGCCGCACTGCATTCCTGCGTTTTCGATCGCAGCCGCTGGGATTCCTTCGCTCAGCATGGCCGCGCCCTCCATCACAAAGGTGCCAAACACCCGGCTGGTAAAAAAGCCACGAGAGTCGTTCACCACGATCGGAATTTTTCCAATCGATTGAACATAGTCAAAGGCTTTGGCTACCGTGTCATCGTCGGTGTGTTGTCCGCGGATGATTTCCACCAGTTTCATTTTGTCCACTGGACTGAAAAAATGGATGCCAACAAAGCTCTTGGGTGTGTGGCTGGCTTGGGCCAGTCCACTGATGGGCAGGGTCGAGGTGTTGGAGGCAAAAAAGCCTCCTGCTTTGAGCAGCGGCTCGGCCTCTTGAGTGACTTTGGCTTTGAGCTCGCGGTTCTCAAAAACGGCTTCAATGATCAAATCGCAGTCTTGCAGGTCTTGGAGGTCTGCTGTGGCGTGGATCAGGGAAAGAACTTGGGTTTGGCCTTCTGCGCTCAAGCGGCCTTTGTCCACCTGCGCTTGCGTGAGTTTGGCGCTGTAGGCTTTGCCTGCATCGGCCTTGTCTTGGCTGACGTCTTTTAATACGGTTTGGATGCCTTTGTTGGCTTGTACATACGCAATCCCGGCGCCCATCATGCCGGCGCCCAACAGGCCCACTTTGCTGGGCTTAAAGCGGGGGCTCTTGCCAGGGCGCGACTGCCCGCTCTTGATCGCATTGAGGTTAAAGAAAAAGGTATTGACCATGGCCCGCGCGTTGCTGCCCGTCATCAAACGCGCAAGCGCGCGGCTTTCAATGCGCAACGCCGTTGGCATATCGACTTGCAAGCCTTCCACCATGCACGACAAGATCGCCTCGGGCGCAGGGTACAGGCCCCGTGTTTGCTTCTTGAGCATGGCAGGGGCGACTGACAACATGCCTGCGATTTTCGGGTTGCTGGGTAAACCGCCCGGCACCTTGTAGTCTTTGGCTTCCCAGGGGTGTTGTGCGCTGGGGTTGGCAGCAATCCATGCCAAGGCCAATGCACGCATTTCAGCCGCTGCGTTCTCGCCAGGTTGGACCAGTGCGTGCACCAGCCCCAACTCTTTGGCCTGTGCGGGAGAAAACGTTTTGCCTTCTACCAAGTAGGGCTGCGCGCCCATCAGCCCCAAGTGGCGCGTCATTTTGGTCACGCCGCTGGCACCGGGCAAAAGCCCCAGGGTCACTTCGGGCAATCCAAATTGAATTTTTCGATCATCGATGGCGATGCGGTGGTGCCCCACCAAAGCCACTTCCCAGCCGCCACCCAAAGCCGCGCCGTTCAAGCAACTCACCACAGGCTTGCCCAAAGTCTCCAGTGTCCTAAAGCTGTGTTTAACCCGTTCAATCTCTTCAAAAATTC
>JAIPDD010000055.1 GCA_021737875.1 Sulfuritalea sp. | reverse complement strand
TTCAGTTCCATCCTGAATTCAAATCCACCCCCTGGGATGGCCACCCTTTATTTAATGCCTTCATCAAAGCCGCCCTGGACCACCAGCACAGCGGTAAAAACCTGAAGGTAGTGGCATGAAGCTCTGTGGCTTTGATATCGGGCTATCGCACCGGTTTTTTTTAATTGCTGGCCCCTGTGTGATTGAGTCGGAACAACTGCAAATGGACACGGCAGGCACGCTCAAAGAAATCACCAGCAGTCTCGGAATTCCATTCATTTTCAAAAGCAGCTTTGACAAAGCCAATCGCTCCAGCGGCAATACCTTCCGCGGCCCGGGCATTGACAAAGGCCTTGAAATTTTGGCCAAGGTCAAACGCGAGTTGCAGGTCCCCGTGCTCACGGACATTCACAGCGAAGACCAAATTGCGCAGGTTTGTAGCGTGGTCGATGTTTTACAGACGCCCGCGTTTTTGTGCCGCCAAACTGACTTTATTCGGGCCGTGGCCCAATCGGGCAAGCCGGTCAACATCAAAAAAGGGCAATTCTTAGCTCCCGGTGACATGAAAAACGTCATCGACAAGGCCCGCGCTGCAGCCCGCGATGCAGGCTTGCCTGAAGACAACTTCATGGCCTGCGAACGTGGTGCGAGTTTTGGCTATAACAATTTGGTCAGCGACATGCGAAGCCTGGCCATCATGCGCGAAACCGGCGCTCCTGTGGTGTTTGACGCGACCCACTCGGTGCAACTCCCAGGCGGGCAAGGAACCAGCAGCGGCGGGCAGCGTGAAATGGTGCCGGTCTTGGCCCGCGCCGCTGTGGCAGTGGGTGTGTCTGGATTATTCATGGAAACCCACCCCGATCCGTCCAAAGCACTTAGCGATGGCCCCAACGCGGTCCCCCTGAAACATATGCGGGCGCTTCTTGAGACCTTGGTGGCATTGGATGCCGTCACCAAAAAAACACCGTTCTTGGAAAATAATTTTCAGTAAGTGCATGGATGATGCACACCCTCATTTTTGAATTCAAACCTTGGAAAGATAAGCAATGAGTGCAATCGTAGATATCGTCGGTCGTGAAATTTTGGACAGCCGTGGCAACCCCACCGTGGAGTGCGACGTGTTGCTAGAGTCCGGCATCATGGGCCGCGCAGCCGTACCTTCTGGCGCATCCACGGGCAGCCGGGAAGCCATCGAACTGCGTGACGGTGATGCGAGTCGTTATCTTGGCAAAGGCGTCTTAAAAGCCGTTGAACATATCAACACCGAAATTGCGGAAGCGGTCATGGGTTTGGACGCCTCAGAGCAAGCCTTCTTAGATAAAACTTTAATCGACTTAGACGGCACCGACAACAAAAGCCGTTTAGGTGCGAATGCCATGTTGGCAGTCTCGATGGCGGTGGCCCGGGCTGCTGCGGAAGAGTCTGGCATGCCTTTGTACCGCTACTTTGGTGGCATGGGCGCAGTTCAAATGCCTGTGCCCATGATGAATGTGATCAATGGCGGCGAACACGCCAACAACAACTTGGATCTCCAAGAGTTCATGATCATTCCTTTAGGTGCACCCAGCTTTCGAGAGGCCCTGCGCTATGGCGCAGAAGTTTTTCACGCTTTGAAGAAAATTTTGCACGACAAGGGAATCAGTACCGCAGTTGGCGATGAAGGCGGTTTTGCGCCCAACGTTGCGAACCATGAGGCCGCGATCCAAATGATTTTAGAAGCCATTGACAAAGCCGGGTATGTCGCCGGTGAACAAATTGCATTGGGACTGGACTGTGCCGCCTCTGAGTTTTACAAAGACGGCAAGTACGAGCTATCGGGTGAAGGCCTGAGCCTCAGTGCCCAAGAGTGGACCAACATGCTGGCCACATGGGTCGATAAGTACCCCATCATCAGCATTGAAGACGGCATGGCCGAAGGCGATTGGGATGGCTGGAAACTGCTGACCGAGCGTTTGGGTAAAAAAGTGCAAATCGTGGGTGATGACTTGTTTGTCACCAACACCAATATTTTGAAAGAAGGCATTGACAAGGGCATCGCTAATTCGATTTTGATCAAAATCAACCAAATCGGCACCTTGAGCGAAACCTTCGCCGCCATTGAAATGGCCAAGCGGGCGGGTTACACCGCAGTGATCAGCCACCGGTCGGGCGAAACGGAAGATTCGACCATTTCCGACATCGCTGTGGGAACCAACGCGGGGCAAATCAAAACGGGCTCTTTAAGCCGCTCTGACCGCATGGCCAAGTACAACCAACTCTTGCGCATCGAAGAAGATTTGGGCGAAATTGCCGTATACCCAGGACGTGCAGCGTTCTACAACCTGCGTTAAGATTTACCCATGGGTCGCCGCCACGTTCCTGCCGTTCTCTTGGTCTTGCTCTTAGCGCTGCAAGCCCAACTCTGGTTTGGGCGTGGCAGTATTCCCAATGTGGCCCAGCTGACCCAAGAGCTGGCGCAGCAAAAGCAGAGCAATGCCCAAGCGGTGCTCGCCAATGAGCGCTTGGATGCAGAGATTCGTGATTTGCGTGAAGGGCTTGAAACGGTGGAAGAAAAAGCCCGCATGGAACTGGGCATGGTCAAGCCCAACGAGATTTTTGTTCAGCTCTCCAAGTAAGAACGCGCGGTTTGAAGGACTGAACCGTCCTCCCCTATGAAGATCGCCATCCTAGGCGCTGAATGCAGCGGCAAAACGACTTTAGCGAAGCGCTTGGTTGCAAAACTCATGGGCCAAGGTTTTTCGGCATGCGGTGTGGACGAGGCACTGCGCGAATGGTGCGCTACCCAGCAGCGCACACCCCAAGCCAGCGAGCAGCGTGAGATTGCCTTATCGCAAATAGAGCGTGTTCACAATGCCCCGGCATGTGACTACCAGATTGCAGACACCACGGCTTTGATGACGGCCATCTACAGCGAGGTGCTCTTTAACGACGTATCGCTCTATCCCCTCGCTTTAAAAGACCAGCAACGTTTTGATCTGGTCTGCGTTATGGGTTTGGACTTGCCATGGGTCGCTGACGGCATCCAACGCGATGGGCTTGCCATGCAAGCCAAGGTAGATAGCCAGTTACGCCACATCCTCCAAAGCCAAGGCATAACTTTTAGCGTGATCTACGGAACCGGTGACGAACGCCTTCACAACGCCATGGCCGCCTTGGCAAATGCCCAGAACTTGCCACAAGTCACCAACGAAAGGCAAACGCCCTGGCAATGGGTGTGCGACAAATGCTCGGACGCGCAGTGCGAGCACCGCACTTTTAGCGCTTTGCTTGAGGCCCAGCCGAAGCCATAAACATCTTCAGTGAGGTTTGGTGCCCGGTGCGAGTTGCTGCGCTGGATCTACAAAAAGCCGTGCAGCATCGATGGGGTCAAAGCGGTATTGCATTCCACAAAACTCACATGCGACTTCAATGTCGGGGCGCTCAGCCAAAATACCTTGGGCCTCATCGGCGCCCAAACCCACAATCATCCGGGCCACGCGCTCCCGACTGCAGCTGCAGGCAAAGCGCGGCGCCGCATCCCCTAGCAAGGGCTCAAACCGGGTTAGGGGCTCTTCCCAAAACAAGCGCCGCAAAATCGTATCCACATCCAAAGTCAACAGCTCCTCGCTTTTAAGGCTACTGGCCAAGATGGCGATGCGGTTGTAATGTTCATTCAACCCAATTTCATCTTCGTTGCCTTTGCTCACCATGCTGCCAGACAAGTTGCCCATGCCTTGCAAGGGCAAACGCTGAATCAGCAAACCTGCAGCCACATTCGCATCTGCCGCAAGCACCAAGGTGGTATCGAGTTGCTCGCTTTGCAGCATGTAGTGCTCCAAAACTTCGCTCAAGCGGGCAATCGGCTGGCCTTGGTCATCAAACAGCGGCACCACGCCTTGGTAGGGCTGTTGCCCCGGAAATTTAACTTTCGGGTCTAAGGTAATGGCGCAGCGGCCTTGGTTGGTGACATTGACCATTTGACTCAAATTCGCATGGGCTGGTACAGGCGCCATCACCGAAGCCGTCGCGCGCAATGCAAAGTCCGATTGCACCTCAACCACGGCCAGTTTGACCGGGCCGTCGCCCATGATTTGCAAAATCAAAGCACCGTCAAATTTGATGTTGGACTGCATCAAAACGCCAGCGGTCACCATCTCGCCCAGCATAGTGCGCACGGGCTCAGGATACCCGCCGTGCTCGCTATTGGAGGCACGCCGACGCAAAATTTCTGTCCAGCCATCGGTCAGGCGCACGATGCTGCCACGCACCGGCAATCCATCAAATAAAAATTTGTGTAACTCAGACAATTTTGTGAAACTCCGATTGGTAACGGCGGGCGTTTTCAATATAGTGCAGCGCGCTCGCACGCAGCCCCTGCATTTGCTCTGGGCTGAGTTGGCGAACCACTTTGGCGGGGCTGCCAATAATCATTGAGCCATCAGGAAACTCTTTGCCCTCGGTAACCAAAGCACCGGCGCCCACCAAACAGTTTTTTCCGATTTTGGCCCCGTTCAAAACTATGGCGCCTATCCCGATCAGCGATTCATCACCGATGGTGCAGCCGTGCAGCATGACTTTGTGACCGACTGTCACATGCTTCCCAACGGTCAAAGGCATGCCGTAGTCGGCATGCAAGACACTGCCGTCTTGGATATTGCTACCCTCGCCGATGGAAATATGCTCTGTGTCGCCGCGAATCACCACGCCAAACCACACGCTGGTATCTTTCGCAAGCGCTACCCGCCCCATCACTTGGGCGCTGTCGGCCACCCAAGCCGACTCCGCAACTTGGGGGGAAAGGTCTGCCAGTGCATACATTGCCATAGAAATTCCTGTAGATAAAACCTATTGAGATTACCTAGAATTGTAGGGATGGAAATCCGACACGCTGCTTATGCCGCTTTTTGCCTGTGCGACCCGCTAGAAAAGGTTCGTGCTGTCATGGCGCTTGCAAGAGATGCTGACCATGCAACATGCGACGTGGCCCTTCAGTTTGTTTCCCCCACAGAGCCCGGCCGCCCGGCAAAACCTATATTGGTTGGCCCCAAAGAGGTACCCAAACGATCGGCCTACACGGCGCAAGGCCACGCCGCTTTGGTTCATTCGATTGCACACATCGAGTTCAACGCCATCAATTTGGCGTTGGATGCGGTATGGCGCTTTGCCCATTTGCCGCAGTCTTACTACCGCGACTGGCTGCGGGTGGCGCATGAAGAAGCGCAGCACTTTTCACTTTTGCAAGAACATCTGCAACAGTGTGGTTACCGCTACGGTGATTTTGTAGCCCATGATGGTCTTTGGACCGTGTGTGCAGACACGCAGCATGATGTTCTGGCCCGCATGGCCTTGATTCCGAGAACCATGGAGGCGCGGGGTTTGGATGCCACCCCCATGGTGCAAACCAAATTACGCAAAGTGGGAACGCCACAGGCTTTGCAAGCTGTTGCGATTTTGGAATTGATTTTGAATGAGGAAGTCGGCCATGTCGCCATTGGCAACCAGTGGTATCACTGGTTGTGCGCGCAACACGGCGTTGATGCAGCCACGTACTACAAAGACGCCACGCTGCGCTACCGTGCTCCTGCGCTTAAACCGCCATTCAATATTCCAGCGCGATTACAAGCGGGCTTTACCCCTGAAGAAATCGCCGACCTGCCCCAGCCCCGCCTTTGAAACCTAGCCGCGCGGATGGTGCGCTGCATGCAACTGCGCCAAGCGCTCACGGGCCACGTGGGTGTAAATGGTGGTGGTTGAAATATCGGCGTGGCCCAACAGCAGTTGAACCGCGCGCAAATCTGCGCCGTGGTTGAGCAAATGGGTCGCAAACGCGTGGCGCAGCGTATGTGGCGAAAGCGCAGAGCGAATGCCGGCGGCCAAGGCGTATTTTTTAACGACCATCCAAAACATCACCCGCGACATCGCCACCCCGGGGTTCGATCCTTGGGTGGTGACAAATAAATCATCGGTTTGCTTGCCTGAAAGCAAGGTCGCACGGGCTTCGTCTAAGTACTGCCGCAACCAACGTGCAGCCACTTCTCCAAAAGGTACCAAGCGCTCTTTCGCGCCCTTGCCCATCACCCGAAGCACGTTCTCATTCATGCCTAAGTTCAAGGTTTTAAGCGTCACCAACTCGCTGACCCGAAGCCCGCTGGCATACATCAACTCCAACATGGTTCGGTCGCGCACTCCCAAAGCGGTTCCGGTATCAGGGGTTGCCAACAAGTCCTCCACCTGGGCCTCGGTCAATGTCTTGGGAACCCGCAAGGCCTGTTTGGCCGCTTGCAGTTTCAATGTGGGGTCGACTTGGATGTGGCCTTCGCGCAAAGCCCATCGAAAGTAACGCTTAAATACGGTCAGGCGGCGGTTGGCGGTCGTGGCCTTGGTGCTGGCGTGTTGGGCAGAAAAATAACCAAGAACCTCCTGCTCGGTCGTGCGAACCAATGCAGCACCTTGGCGAAAGGCCAACAATTGCCGCAGATCGCGCCGGTAAGCCTCCAAGGTGTTTTTGGATAAACCCTCTTCTAACCACAACGCATCGATGAAACTGTCTATTGACTCATCGATAAGCCTTGGCCCAGCAACTGGGCCAAGGCCTGTCTTGCCACCCAATGGCAAGGTCAGTCCAAACTCAATTTAGCGGACTCCACCACCCGTTTGTACACCGCGTATTCCGCACGAATTTGCTCGGAAAACTGCTCGGGGGTGTTGGCAATGATCAACGAGCCGGTGTCTTCAATGCGTTTTTTAACGATCGGGTCTTCCAAGGCTTTACGCACGGCGGCATTGACTTTGTCGACCACCTCTTTCGGCAAGCCCTTGGGTCCGTAAATACCGTAAAACGCCATCCGATTGACCGGCTCTAAACCGAGTTCCTTGAAGGTTGGCACATTGGGCAGTTGGCTTAAACGCTGGGGTGCTGCCACCACAATGGCTACCAACTTGTTGGCCTGAATAAATGGCAAGGCCGATGGCAAATTGTCAAAGGTCATGGGAACCTGACCGGCCACCGTGTCGTTGAGCGCAGGGCCTGCGCCGCGGTAAGGAATATGGGTAACAAACACGCCCGCCAAGTTTTTGTACAACTCCATTTGCAGGTGGCCAATACCCCCCGTACCCGAAGAGGAATACGAATGCTTGCCCGGATGCTTTTTCAGCTCAGCCACATAGGATTTGTAGTCTTTTGCCGGAAAGCTCGGGTGGACTGCAATCACATTGGGCGTGGCCGCAATGTTGATGATGGGGGTGAAGTCCGTCATCGCGTTGTAGGGTATTTTGGGGTTGATCGCAGGGTTGGCTGCTACGGTAGAGACGGTTGCCATTCCCAATGAATACCCATCGGGTGCTGCCTTCGCCGTCTCGTTGGCACCGATAACGCCACCCCCACCGGCTTTGTTTTCAATGACGACCGTTTGACCCAACGCTTTGCCCAGAGGCTCTGCGATAACCCGGGCAATGATGTCGGTCGTGCCACCCGGCGCAAAGGGCACTTGGAGTTTGATGACTTTAGTGGGATAGGCTTGCGCCCATACGGTTGCGACGGGTAACAAAACTAAACTCAAAATACGCGCGCACTTTAAAAGATGACGGTGCATGGTGAAGTGTCCTTGAAGTGGGATAGGAGGTGAACTGTCATATTACATCCCTCGCCCTGCATTGCCTATGGGCGATAACCCCAAGGCTGTTGACCCGTGACTGTTATCCTTGGTCCGTGAATTACGCCCAACTCCTCTTCCCTGATTTTTCGCTGATTTTGATCGGCTACCTGATTTGCCGCTTTACTGCGCTGAACCGCTCCATTTGGGTGCATGTAGATGCTTTGGTGTACTACCTGCTGTTCCCCACGCTTTTGTTTTATTCCATCATCAAAAGTCCTTTGGACTTGGACGCGGCGGCCAAATTGGTGGGGGCGGGCTGGACCGTGGTCGCCGTGGGCGTGGCTTTGGCCTACGCCCTGCCTTTTCTTCCTGGACTGCGAAAACACATGCCAGTGCGGCTGCACGCCGCCTCCGTGCAAGTGGGCTTTCGGTTTAACTCCTTTATTGCGCTGGCTTTGGCCGAACGTTTGGCTGGGCCTGCGGGATTGTTAGAAATTGCGGTGCTCATTGGCGTGTGCGTTCCCTTGGTGAATGTGGCCGCCGTTTGGCCTATGGCTCGGGGGAGTCAAAAACATTTTGGCAAGGAACTGCTGCGCAACCCTTTGATACTGGCCACGGCCTCGGGTCTGTTGGCCAACCTGTGCGGCTTGTCATTGTCCCATTGGTTGGAACCTACGGTGAGCCGGATTGGTGCTTCTTCTTTGGCTTTGGGCTTGATGGCAGCGGGGGCAGGTATGCAAATTGGGGCTTTGGCCAATGGCAAAGTGTTGGCCACCGCCGTCTTGCTCATTCGCCATTTGATTTCCCCGTTGGTGGCTTTGGCAGCCGCGTATGCGTTTTCCTTAAGCGCCAGCCAAGCCACTATTTTGCTGGCGTACTCTGCCATCCCCACCGCAGCCACCTGCTATGTGTTAGCCAGCAAGATGGGCTATGACGGCGCGTACGTGGGTGGGTTGGTCACCTTGTCGACCCTGCTTGGAATGCTCAGCCTGACTTTTTCTTTGGGCTTTTTACGGTCTTTGTATTTGGTTTAGGCGGCCTCTGGGTCTTGCGCCAAAGCCCAGGCCACGTGCTCGCGCACGATCGCACTGGGATGGTCCGCGCGGCGCAACAAGGCGCTGCGCCACTGGGGGTTTTCCAAGGACGAAGTGCGCATGGCGTTGCCCAGCGCGACGGCCACATTGCGCAACCACTGCGCATGGCCAATGCGTCGAATGGGGCTGCCTTCGGTGTAGCGTAAAAATTCTTCTTCGCTCCAGTCCAACAAGCGCGTCAACGAGGCGCCTGTCAAACCCTCGCGGCTGTCAAAGTCTTTCAAGCTGCTGCGCTGCGCGTATTTATTCCACGGACAAGCGAGCTGGCAGTCATCACACCCATAGATGCGGTTGCCCATCAAAGGGCGCAGCTCCAATGCAATCGAGCCGGCGTATTCGATGGTGAGGTAAGAAATACATCGCCGAGCGTCAAGCTGGTAGGGCGCCACAATCGCTTGGGTTGGACACACGTCTATGCACGCCGTGCAGGAACCACAATGCTCCGTGACGGGCGGCGTCGGCTCCAGCGCCATGTCAATAAAAATTTCACCCAAGAAAAACATCGAGCCAGCTTCGCGGTTTAACACCAGGGTGTGCTTGCCACGCCAACCGATGCCACTGCGCACCGCAAGCTCGGCCTCGAGCACTGGCGCAGAATCTGTGAAAGCGCGGTGGCCCAGGGGGCCAATGTGCTGCGATAAACGCTGGGCGAGTTGCTGAAGTCGCTGGCGCACCACCTTGTGGTAGTCGCGCCCTCGTGCGTAAATCGACACGGTTCCCTGATCGAATTTGCTTAAACCTGCAAACTCCACGGCCTGCCAGTCCTTGGGCGTCTGGCTTGGCAGATAATCCATGCGCGCAGTGATGACGCTGAGCGTTCCCGCAAGCAATTGCGCAGGGCGCGCACGCTTGAGTCCGTGGCGCTCCATGTAGTCCATCTCACCATGAAAGCCGTGTTCCAACCATGCCAACAAGCCGGGCTCAGCCGATGACAAATCCACACCGGAGATGCCGATTTGGGAAAAACCCAACTCCTGCCCCCAAGCCTGCAAGAGCCCCAGCAAGGGTGGCGTCGGTGGGGGTGGGCTAGCCTGCGCGTTATGGGTATTCACACGCCGATTGTAAAAACTCTGCCGCTGCGCCTGCTTTGGCCTGACGAAGCGGCGACACAGGCGTTTGCAAACACCTTGGCGCAGGCGCCGGCGCTCAGCAACGCCTTCATCGCTTTGCACGGCGATCTTGGGGCTGGGAAAACCACCTTGGTGCGCCATCTCTTGCATGCGCTTGGCGTCACGGGCCGGGTTAAAAGCCCCACCTATGCGGTCGTGGAACCGTATGAGCTGCCCCACATGGAGATTTGGCATTTTGATTTTTACCGTTTTAACGATCCGCGGGAATGGGAAGACGCCGGGTTTCGCGATATTTTTTCAGGGCCCGGGCTCAAACTCGCCGAGTGGCCTGAAAAAGCCGCGTCGGTATTACCAGTTGTCGATCTTGATATTTTTATTGGCACTGCCGCCGACACCCAGCGCCAAGTCAGCCTGATTTCTAATACACCGACGGGCGCTGACTTGCTGCATTTTCTTTCAGGAAAAACGCCATGAAACGGCGCACCTTCCTAGAAACCGGGGCCATCGTCTTAACGCTGGGTGTGAGCCCTGTGGCACGCGGAGCCAACATCATCACGGTGCGTATTTGGCCCGCGCCTGAATACTCCCGGGTCACGATTGAGTCTGACAGCGCGTTAAGCACTACCCACTCCTTTGTCGCCAACCCGCCCCGGTTGGCCGTAGATATTACCGGCGTAACCCTGAACCCAGCGCTCAAAGAATTGGTAGCCAAGGTTCAAGCCGATGACCCCAATATTGCAGGCATTCGGGCGGGGCAATTCACCCCCGCCGTGGTGCGTTTGGTGATTGACCTCAAGCAAGCCATTCGCCCGCAGGTTTTCACGCTGGCGCCAGTCGCGGCCTACCAACACCGCTTGGTATTTGACCTCTACCCCACCCAAGCCATCGACCCCTTGGACGCCTTGATCGCCCAACATACCCCGCCCAAGTCCGCACCGGCAAACGCAGACCCGCTGGATGAGTTAATGGCACAGCACACGGGCAAGCCCACGAAAAAAAATGCAGGCACGCCATCGGCCCCGCTTTCGCCTGCATCTTCAGCCCCTCCATCCAAAACCAATCCACCCGCCAGCCCGGGCCCAGCGGCCTCCACCACCGACCGACTCATCATCATTGCGCTCGACCCCGGCCATGGCGGCGAAGACCCCGGTGCGATAGGGCCTGGCGGCACGCATGAGAAAAACGTCGTCCTCAAATTGGCCCGCCTGCTGCGCGACCGCATCAATGCCGCAGAAGTCAAGGGCATGACCATGCGCGCCTACCTAACGCGCGACGGCGATTTCTTTGTGCCGCTGCACGTGCGTGTACAAAAAGCACGGCGGGTTCAGGCCGACCTGTTCATGAGTTTGCATGCCGACGCCTTCTTTACGCCCCAACCTCAAGGTGCCAGCGTATTTGCCTTAAGCCAAGGCGGTGCATCGAGCAGCGCTGCGCGCTGGATGGCGGCCAAAGAAAACAAGGCCGATTTGATCGGGGGTTTGAACGTCAAAGCCAAAGACGCGGTGGTGCAAAGTGCCTTGCTTGACATGAGCACGACGGCGCAAATCACCGACAGCCTCAAACTCGGCGGCTCACTGCTTGGAGAAATCGCACGGGTCGGCAAGTTACACAAAGCGCGGGTGGAGCAGGCGTCTTTTGCCGTCCTCAAAGCCCCGGACATCCCCAGTGTTTTGGTAGAGGCCGCCTTTATCAGCAACCCCAAGGAAGAGGCCAAACTCAATAGCGAGGAATACCAAAACCAACTCGCAGACGCATTGATGCGCGGAATTTTGGCCTACTTTAGTAAAAACCCACCGCTGTCGCGCAGCCGCAAAACAGGTTAATTTGCGGCTTGGCGCCGGGCCCGCCAAGCGCCAAAAAACACCAACAGGCCGGGCACCAAAATCATCGCCCAGATGATTTTTTCCAAATGCAGTTTCACCCAAGGGATATTGCCAAAAAAGTAACCTACTGTGACCAAAGAGCCTACCCACAACGCGCCGCCCAACACGTCGTAGAACGTGAATTTCGTTCGGGTCATATTGGCTACGCCTGCAACAAAGGGGGCAAAGGTGCGTAAAAAAGGCATGAATCGCGCAGCCACGATGGTGATACCGCCGTAGCGTTCATAAAACGCATGGGCCTGGTCAAACGCGGCTTTATTAAACAGCCTGGAATCTTCCCATTGGAATACTTTGGCACCCAGGAATCGGCCCACGGTGTAATTGCATTGGTTGCCTAAAACTGCCGCTGCAAAGAGCAAAACCACCGTCAGCGGGTAGCTCATCAGCCCCAAGCCACACATGGCGCCCACCACAAAAAGCAAAGAGTCGCCAGGCAGAAAGGGCATGACGACCACGCCGGTTTCGACAAAGATGATCAAAAACAGCAGCGCATACACCCACATTCCGTATTGGGTGACAAACATCTCGAGGTATTTGTCAATGTGCAATATAAAGTCAAGCAGTGTGGTGAAGAGTTCCATGGCCGGCATTATCGGTGCCTGCGCCCCTAGAATGCTTTGGTGAACGCAAGCGCCCTTTCCCCCCTCCCCACCATCCCGGTGCGCCGCCCGATCCGCGAACTTCCGGATGAACTGATCAGCCAAATCGCCGCAGGCGAAGTGGTGGAGCGGCCCGCCTCGGTGGTGCGAGAGCTTGTTGACAACGCGCTTGACGCTGGGGCACGCAACATCACGGTGCGTTTGCTCGCGGGGGGGGTGCGCTTGATTGCGGTCGAAGACGATGGCATGGGCATCGTGCGCGAAGAGTTGCCGATTGCCTTCAAACGCCATGCGACCAGCAAAATTGGCAGCCTCCATGATTTGGAATCGGTCAGCACCATGGGCTTTCGGGGGGAGGCCTTGGCGGCCATCAACTCCATTGCAGATTGCGCCATCTTGTCGCGCGCCCACCAGCACAGCGAGGCATTTTTACTGGATGGCCGAACCGGTGAATTGCGACCCGTTGCGCGGGCGCAAGGAACCACGGTGGAGGTCAAAGAACTTTTTTACAGCACCCCTGCGCGGCGTAAATTTTTAAAAACCGATGCCACTGAATTAGCCCATTGCATCGAGGCGGTTCGCCGCCATGCGCTGGCCCGACCCGACGTGGGTTTTGACATTTGGCACGAAGGCAAGCTGGCAGAACAATGGCGGGCTTGGCCCTTGGACGGCGCGCTTTCCACGCAAGGCGAAGCCTTGGACCGGCGCTTGGCGGATGTTTTAGGCCCTGACTTTTTAAAACAATCGATCGCTGTGCATTGGCACAAAGAAAGCGAAGGCCAAAGCATGCGCGTGTGGGGTCGGGTGGGGATTCCCGATGCAGCCCGCTCGCGTGCAGACCAGCAGTTTTGCTATGTCAATGGCCGCTTTGTGCGTGACAAAGTGCTGACCCACGCGGCGCGAAGTGCGTATGAGGACGTGCTGCACGGCCACCGCCAGCCCATATATGCGCTTTATCTCAGCATGGATCCCTCACGGGTCGATGTCAATGTGCATCCCACCAAAATTGAAGTGCGTTTTCGTGACAGCCGCGAAGTCCACCAGGCCGTGCGTCATGCCACCGAAGACGCTTTGGCAGCGCCAAGGGCAGCGTCGGCGCAGCAATTTTCAGAAGTTCAGCAGACCCAGATTGACCGTTCCGCGTTCGCGTCTTCGCCGAACTCTGCCCCCTTGTATGCATCCCAAGCGGCTATCCCCTTTCGCGCCAATGACTCCGCCCTAGGCCACCGCGTCAGTGATTTGCAAGCCCTGTGGCAACCCACACCGCAAGCTGCTGTGCACCTTGCGTCTGAAAC
>JAIPDD010000054.1 GCA_021737875.1 Sulfuritalea sp. | reverse complement strand
AGGCGAAGGCGTCAAGCACCTCGCTGTGGGCCAAGCCGTGGCATGTTTAAGTGGTACCGGCGGGTTTGCCACCCACACCATTGCGCCTGCGGCCTTATGTATGCCATTGCCTGCGGGATTCCCCATGGTCGATGCGGCGGCCTTCATCATGATTTTCGCAACTTCTCACCCCCCGCTGGTGGACCGCGCCGCGCTCAAAGCCGGTGAAACCGTTTTGGTTCTTGGCGCTGCGGGCGGCGTCGGAACCGCCGCTATCCAAATCGCCAAGGCTTTGGGTGCGAAAGTCATTGCAGCCGCATCAACCAAAGAAAAATGCGATCTTTGCCTGAAACTAGGCGCAGACGCTGTCATCAACTACAGCACCGAGAACCTGCGCGAGGCCCTCAAAACCCTGACCGAGGGCAAAGGCCCCGACGTGATTTACGACCCCGTGGGCGGTGATTTTGCCGAACCTGCATTTCGCTCCATCGCTTGGCGTGGGCGTTATTTGGTGGTCGGCTTTGCAGCAGGCCCGATTCCCGCACTGCCTTTTAACCTGGCGCTGCTCAAAGGCGCATCCATTGTTGGCGTGTTTTGGGGTGACTTTGCCAAACGCGAACCCAAAGCCAACGCCGCAGCGATGGCTGAGCTTGCGCAGTGGTACGGTCAAGGAAAGATCAAACCCGTGATTGACCGCGCCATGCCCATGGCAGAACTCAAAGCGGCGTTCGCCCATATGGGTTCACGCGCGGTCATGGGGAAACTGGTGATGGTGAACTAAGGCGCAGCAAGCCGCCTATCAACCCCGAGCTGGCCTTAACCGCCTTTAGAAGGACGCTTGCCTGGGTTCTTTTTGCTGCGGGTAGACACACCGCGCTCTAAGCTCACGCGCTGGCCGCGGCCGTGAGACGCAAGGGTCATACCGGGCAGGGGCTTGGGAGCGGGAGTGGCTTTACGGTCTGCTTCGGTAACGATTTTGTTGCCCATTTGGATCTTTCTGAAAGAAGTAAAAACGAAGGTGCGTATTTGAACATTTTTTTAGGGCAATCCCCGATTTGCTTAAGCGCGGAGTGCTTTTTTTAGTTCAACGCCCAATTCTGGCTTGTGTGCAAAGGGGTCTGTCGGGTTGCGGGTCAGTAAAACATCTTCCATCCGCGTCTGTACCGAGGCAATCGATTTGGGGTGGCTGTAGATATAAAACTGGTTGGCCGTGATGGCATCAAACACTTTTTGCGCCACTTCTTGCGCAGTCACCTTGCCGCTGCCTACGGCTTTATCACTCATCGCTTGGCCAATGAGTTGGCTCTTGGTGGGTTTCACGTTCTCGGCTTTTAAGGCATCGGGACGATTGCGGTGGCTTTGGCTGATGCCGGTGGGAACAAAGAAAGGACACAACACGCTTGCGCTGATCTGGTCTGTCACCAAGGCCAGGTCTTGGTACAGCGTTTCACTCAAACTCACCACGGCGTGTTTGGTGACGTTGTAAATGCCCATATTGGGCGCATTCAACAAACCCGCCATGCTGGCCGTATTCACAATATGGCCTTGGTACTGCGGGTCTTTTTGGGCTTGGGCCAGCATCATCGGGGTGAACACCCGAACGCCATGCGCCACGCCCATGAGGTTAACGCCCACCACCCATTCCCAGTCTTGCAGCGTGTTTTCCCAAATCAAACCGCCAGAGCCAACGCCGGCGTTATTGAAAACAAAATGAGGCGCACCAAAGCGCGCCAGCGTGGCCTGCCCCAACGCTTCGACTTGGTCGGCTTTTGAAACATCGACCTTCATACCCAACACGGGGGCGCCAGCAGCCTGCATCTCGGTAACGGCGCGGTCTAAGGCATCTTGCTGCACATCGGCCAGAACCAAGTTCATGCCCAGCTTGGCGCCGATGCGAGCGCACTCCAGCCCAAAGCCTGAGCCTGCACCTGTAAGTACCGCTGTTTTATTTTTGAAATCAGAGATCATGGTTTTTTTGTTGAAGTTAAAGTGAAATATGGGGGCGATAGAAAGCTTCAGTTGGCACGCAAAACGTAGCCAACCCGCGGGAAGTGGACATGCACAACACCTGCGCGAGGATCCTCCCGGCGCAAGGTGTACCGGGTACGCGTGGCTGCCAGCAAAGTGCCTTGGGTCGGCTCTTGGCCAAAGGTCTCTGCCGATATCGTTACTGCGCTTCCAAGGGCAATACCGTGCTCGTCTTGGAAAAAATTATCTTGCGGCAAAGCGGCAGGCTGGGCCGCTGCACAGGCAGCAATCGCATCGGAGGAACGCATTTTCTCAAACGCTCCATGGCCCAAGGCTTGCATGCGATCCATCCACGCCAAAACGCTAGGGGTTGCTTCCAAAATAGAGGCCATCACAGGCACACACTGGCGCGTAAACCACAGGGGATGGTAAGCAGCGAAATCAGCAATGCAAGGCGCCTGGCCCAATAAAAAAGGCTGCTGCTCCAACATGGAAGCCAAGCGGCGCAAATACGATTTGTAGGTTGTGGCCGCATCGGCAGGGCGCAAGCGGTTCATCCCTGCCGACATCGCTGCGCGGTCAGCGCCGAAGGCTTTGGCCGCCTCGGGGGGCGCGTTGGCAAACATGGCTGCTGCGCCTTGGGGGCTGAGGTTGTGCGCCATTGCAGCCCAAAACAGCGTGCTGTCTGCCCATTGCGCAATGATGCGGGCGAGACCTTTGCTGCTATCGGGGTACAAGCTTGCTTGGGGTGCGATGGCATCTAGGACTTCGCAAATCAGCGCCGAGTCACAGTACACATCGCTACCGATTTGCAAAAACGGCGTTTTGCGGTAACCGCCCGTCAAGGCCACCACGTCCGGTTTGGGCATGATGCTAGGAATGGTCACGGACTTCCAAGACAAACCTTTGAACCCGAGGACCAAACGCACTTTTTCTGAAAAAGGAGATACAGGGTAATGGTGAAGAATCAGATCGGACATTTTTTGGCTTTCTTCTGAATGCTAAGAAATGGACTAGGGCTTAGACAACGCCATCTCGTACGGCATCGCACGGCATCGCACGGCGAATAATGGCGTCACAGTCCACCGCGCGGCCCAAGGTGCCAAAGGTGAAACCCCAATCACCGCCTAAGCGCGAATCGCAAAATGCGCTGAAAACATAGCTAGGCGCAGTTTGCTGCAACAAGGCGGCTTGAACTGAAAGGGCGACATCTTGCGCCAAGCGGCGGGCTTCTCCTTCGGTGGCTAACAATTCAATACGCGAAGGCAAAGCATCCATCATGCGGTCCAGCGCGGCATGGGCCCCACGCGCGGGCGAAAGCTCTTGTACCAAGGCCTGGGCAACATCGCCTTTTCGCAAAGCGCGCAACAAATCCAAAGCCATGATGTTGCCAGCGCCTTCCCAAATCGAGTTCAAGGGCATCTCGCGGTACACCCGGGCCATGGTGCCTACACCGCCCTCTTCGACATAGCCGTTTCCGCCCATGCACTCCATCGTCTCTTGGGCAAAGGCGCTGCCGCGTTTGCAAATCCAAAATTTAGAAATCGGCGTCAACACCCGCGCCATCAACCGCTCAAAGCTGTCGCCCGAGCGGTCAAACGCACGGGCCAAGCGCATAGACAAGGCCGTTGCCGCTTCGCTTTCTAAGGCCAAGTCTGCCAGCACATTGCGCATCAAAGGCTGCTCGATCAAGCGTTTTCCAAAGGCTTCGCGCTGGGCGGTGTGGTTCAAGGCAATGCTCAACGCTTCACGCATCAACCCGCTGGTGCCCAAAGAGCAATCCAAGCGGGTCATATTGCCCATCTCCAAAATCTGCGGGACGCCCCGCCCTTCTTCACCCACCAACCAAGCCGTCGCCTCTACAAACTCCACCTCGGAGCTGGCATTGGCTTTGTTGCCTAATTTGTCTTTGAGGCGCTGAATGCGAATCGCGTTGGTCGATCCGTCGGGCAAGATGCGCGGCAAGAAAAAGCAACTCAAGCCCGCGTTGGACTGGGCAAGCACTAAAAACGCATCGCACATGGGGGCAGAGAAAAACCACTTGTGGCCCACCAGATTGAAACGCGAACCCCACGCGTCGCTGCCATCGGCTGTTGCTTGTGTGGTGTTGGCGCGAACGTCCGAGCCGCCTTGCTTCTCGGTCATCCCCATGCCCATCGTCAAGCCCGTTTTTTCGCTAAACAGCGCGAGGCGCGGATCGTAGTGCGGGCTGCTCAGGCCAGGGGCCCAGTCTTTGAAAATAGCGGCGTTGCTTTTGAGGGCCGGCATGACTGCATACGTCATCGAGATCGGGCACAAGACCGAAGACTCGGTCTGGGTGAACATCGAAAACGCCGCAGCGCGGCGCATATGCGCGGTGGACGCGCCCTCACTCGCGTCCCAAAAATCTTGCCATGGCGTGCCGTGCAGACCGGCCTGCGTCGCAGCCGCCATCAAGGCGTGGTAGCTGGGGTGAAACTCCACTTGGTCGACCCGGTTTCCGTAGCGGTCATGGGTTCGCAACTGCGGCGTGTGCACATTGGCCAACTGCGCATGCGTTTGCATCGCCGCCGTTCCCAAGGCAGCGCCTAGTTCTCGCAAGGGCGTTGTGTCCATTTGGGGCGCGTTGAATTTCAAGGCACTTTGCAGGGCCTGGTTCCCCGTGAACAAGTTGTAGCAGTCTAACTGGCGCGCTTGGTTAAAAACCGCGTGGGTCGCGCCCGCTTGTGCGGTCTCAGCCACCGGTGACCACGCTCACGCCGCCATCCACCGCCAGCCATTGGCCGGTGATGTGTTTGCCCGCGTCAGACGCGTACAACAAGCACAAGCCCTTCAAATCTTCGTCATCGCCCAAGCGTTTCAAGGGCGCATGCGAAGCGAGCTTTTCCTCGCCCATCGCTTTGAGCGTTCCCATGGTCATTTTGCTGGGGAAGAACCCAGGGCAGATGGCGTTGACGGTGATGTTGTACTTGCCCCACTCCGCACCCAAAGTGCGGGTGAAATTCACCACCGCGCCTTTGGAGGTGTTGTAGGCAATGGTGGTCATGCCTTCGGGGTTTCCGCCCAAGCCGGCGATCGAAGCCACGTTGATAATGCGCCCGCTGCGCCTTGGGATCATGGAGCGTTTTGCCACCACTTGGCTGAGCAAAAAGTAACCGCGCACGTTCAGGTTCATGACCTTGTCCCAGGCATCTACGGGATGGTCTTCGGCAGGTGCGCCCCAAGCGGCGCCGGCGTTGTTGACCAAAATATCAATGTGTCCCAGCCGTTTTAACGTTTCTTCGGCAAGGCGTGTGATTTCAGAATCTTTTGCGCAATCGGCAGCAATCCAACTCGCATCAATCCCTGCGGCTTTGAGTTCGGCTGTGGCGTGCTCTAAGTCTTCGGCTTTGCGTGAGCTCAAAACGACTTTGGCACCGGCCTCGCCTAAGGCATGGGCCATCTGTAAACCTAAGCCGCGAGAACCGCCGGTGACTAAGGCGGTTTTACCGGTGAGATCAAAGAGTTGTTGGATGGTGCGCGTCATGCTAATTCCTCAAAAAAAGGCCAATCGAATGTGAAGCGGAGATTGTGCAGCGCCCCACTTGTGAAAAGCTGTCTCCAGCGTGATAGAAATCTATTACTCTTCGTGGAGTCTGGAGCGCAACACCACCATCACCCCACCTGCAATCACGGCTAACGCGCCGCCCACCAGAAAAACCGATGCGCCCTGCCCTTGAATTTTGTCAACAAAGGTAGATAAAACGATGGACAGCAGCCCGCCATAAATCAAGACCCAAGTCCACCGCTCCAAACGCAGCAAGCGCACATTGGTGGTTCCGTTGTATTTCTTAAAAAAAGCCATTAAAAAGCGTCCTCAGGAAAAGTTGCACAGGTTAAGTCCCTTGATTGCACCACAGATAACCAGGCACCAATTTTAGGAAGCTCGTAATGGTAAAAGAATTGGGCTGCGCCCAATCTGCCTTGGCTTGCGGATTGCGAACCCGCAGGGTCGGCTGCGACAGTTGCAAGCGCCACGTCCAGCCAGATCCAAGCCAAGACCGTGTGCCCAAATGCCTGCATATACGGAACCGC
This sequence comes from Sulfuritalea sp., assembly GCA_021737875.1. Taxonomy (GTDB): domain Bacteria; phylum Pseudomonadota; class Gammaproteobacteria; order Burkholderiales; family Burkholderiaceae_C; genus Allorhodoferax. Next base: position 7,668 of record JAIPDD010000054.1, on the reverse strand, counting down.
ATTGGCAAGCGCTTCTTGCGGATTTTGGGTGGCCCACGCCGCCTGTGTTGCGCTGCCTACCGCGCCCAAAGCCTCGCCCAAGGCTTTGGCATGGGCAGACAAGGTGGGATGCTTGGCTGCGCGAGCGCAGCTGGCTTGAATCCGTTGGGCCAACAACTGCATACCGCGTCCGTTTTCCATCAAGACCTTGCGCCCAAGCAAGTCCATGGCCTGGATTCCGTGCGAGCCCTCGTGGATCATGTTCAAGCGGTTATCGCGCCAATACTGCTCTACCGGAAAGTCGCGTGTGTAGCCGTAGCCGCCGTGAACCTGAATGGCCAAGGAGTTGGCTTCTAAACACCACTCGCTGGGCCAGCTTTTGGCAATCGGGGTCAAGACCTCCAAAAGCAAGCGGGCTTCGTCAGCGGCTGCAGCGTCGGCCGTGTGTTGCTCATCAACCAACCGGGCGCAGTACAGCTCCAGGGCCAAGGCCCCTTCGCCATAGGATTTTTGGGCCAAGAGCATGCGCTTAACGTCGCTGTGCTCAATGATGCGAACCTGCGGCTGCGATGCGTCTTTTCCCGAAGCGCCAATCGGACGCCCTTGGGGGCGGCTTTTGGCGTAATCGAGAGAGGCGTAATAACCGGCCAAGCCGAGCATCGATGCGGCAATGCCCACGCCAATGCGCGCCTCGTTCATCATGTGGAACATACAGCGCAAGCCTTCGCCGGGCTGACCCACCAAATAACCCACGGCCCCCGCGCCCTCGCCAAAGTTCAGCAAGGTGTTGGTGGTTCCGCGCCAGCCGAGCTTGTGGTTCAAGCCCGCCAGCGCAACGTCATTGCGCTCACCCGTCAAACTGCCGTCGGGGCGCACCATTTTTTTCGGGACGATAAACAAAGAAATACCCCGCGTACCGGCAACCAGCTTGCCCGACGCATCGGGAATTTTGGCAAGCACCAAGTGAATGATGTTCTCAGACAGCTCGTGCTCGCCGCTGGAGATCCACATCTTGTTGCCCTTGAGGCGGTAGCGGGCGCCCAAGGCGTCACCTTCAAAATCTGCGCCATCGGGAACAGCGCGGGTGGTGATATCGGACAGGCTAGAGCCCGCTTGCGGCTCGCTTAAACACATGGTTCCTGAGAACCTTCCAGAAAACTCATTCTTGGCAAAAACCTCTTTTTGCGCAGGTGTGCCGTGCACCATCAAGAGATTGGCGTTGCCCGTGGTCAGCATGCTAGAGCTAATGCCTATGGACGCGCAGGCAAAAAAGGCGTTTGCTGCGGCCTCCACGCTGTAGGGCAGTTGCATACCGCCGTTTTCATAGTCTTGGGCTGCACTCAACATACCCGACTCCGCGTAGGCCAATGCCGCGTCATGCGTGGCCTGCGGAAGAATGACTTTTTCACCGTCAAAGCGCGGCTCTTCGATGTCAATCAAACGGTTAAAGGGCGCGAACTTTTCTCGGGCAATGCGTTCACAGGTATCTAAAACCGCATCAAAGGTTTCACGCGAATGCTCACTAAAGCGCTCGCGTTGGGTGAGGTCTGTGGTACGCAGCCAGTCGTTGAGCAAAAAATCAATGGTGTGTCGAAGTTTCATGGCGCAGGGTAGTAATGGGCAACACCATTATTACGCCCTAAAACGGCGGGAGCGCGTGTCGCCGTTGTCCGTCGCGCGACAGATCAAAATTTCTATCTAAACAACAGCCACTCGGAGTAGCCGGTCTAAAGGGACAAGGTTTTGGTTCAGAGGGATGCCGCTTCGTCTTCGCGCATCTTGCGCACAAAAAAGCGGCGAAACCATACGGCCATTCCAAGCATAAAAGCGATGACGGCCACGCTCATCAAACCATAGTCTGTCGAGAAGAGATCCACTAGCATTTTCATGATTCGTCCTTTAAAAGTGATGCCCTCAGAGTACGCCTTAGGCTGTAAAAAGGTCTGATCTGGGTCAATGAAAGTACAAAGTACGGGACTTTATTGCGGCTTTAAACGCAAATGGTCTTTGTCAAACACTTCAACCACGATGGGGATTCCTTGGCCTACGCTTTGCGTAACGGTGCAGTAGGCTTCGAATTGGTCCAGCACTCGGTCTAGGTGTTGCAGGCTAGCCGCTGGGACGCCCAGGGTAAGAACAGCGCGTATCCCTAAAACGCGCATTCGGCCTTCTGCGTTGCGGCCTACTTGGGCGTCAATCTCGCAGCGCAAGGGCTCTGGAGATTGCTTGAACTTTCGCAATGCAAACAGCAACGAATCGGATAAACAATTTCCCACCGCAGCACTGAGAAGTTGTACCGGCGAAGGGCCCATGCCCTGGCCCAGCGGTGCGGGTTCGTCTCCCAGAATCGGCGGAACGTTGGCGCCAAAGCTGATATCGAATTGGTAGTCTTGCTTTTGGGTTAAGACCACATGGATACTGCTTTCGCTCATTGCTAGGCCTTTCTTTTTTCTACCAATCGGACGATGCCGAGGGCTTTGAGGACGTATTTTTCGTATACGGGTTCGGAGTTTCCCTTGCGAATTTTTCGCATGAAGTATTTTTCAAACGCAATCTTTGCCAGGTGAACCCACTTGCCTTTTTTAAACCAGTTGACGTTGCGCGGTGGGATTTGCGGCAAAGCGACAAAGGCCGCACCGGTGTCGCCCATGTCGGCCAAACAAATGGCGTTCCATGTCCCTTTGGACTCGGCGGGGCGGCCTGCGATTTCGTCGGCAATATTGTGGGCAATGGCGCCCACCATGCTTTCAATCATGTAGCCCGTCTTCGGTGTTCCGGTGGGAACGGGCGTGGTTTCTACCGGTGGAATGGCAACGCAGACGCCGGCTGAGAAGATATTGCGGTAGGCCTTGCTGCGTTGAAATTCATCGATCACAACAAAGCCGCGGGGGTTGCAAAGATTGGGGACTGCCGCAATCGCATCAACGCCTTTGAAGGCGGGCAACATCATGGACAGCTTAAAGCCCACTTCGTGCTCTTTATAGACGTTGCCAAGGTCATCGAGCTGGGTCACAAACATTTTTCCCTCTTCCACCCGCGTGGTTTTGGCGTTGGTGATCCACTTCATATCCCGGTTTCGCATCTCGGACTCGAGCATCGATTTGCTGTCACCCACCCCGCCTAGGCCTAAGTGTCCGATATAGGGTTCGCTGGTGACATAGGTGATAGGCACTTTGTGGCGCAGCTTGCGCTTACGCAAGTCGGTGTCCAAAATCATGGCAAATTCATACGCTGGGCCAAAGCAACTGGCACTCGGCATCGCACCAACAACCACCGGCCCGGGATTCTTGAGGAATTCTTTGTAGTCCTCATAAAACGCTTGGGCGTGGTCAACGCTACAAATGGAATGGGTAAATCCCCCTCCGCCCGAATTCACAGGCCCCGCGCCGGGAACCTCGTCAAACGCCAGCTTGGGGCCGGTGGTGATCACCAAATAGTCGTAGTCCAAGGTTTGACCGCCATCGAGCGTGAGTCGGTTGGCGTCTGCGTCAATATGGCTGACTGCTTTGGCAATAAAGTCAATCCCCTTGCGGGCTAAACAAGGGGCAATGGGAATGGTGATTTGTTCGCGCTCGCGCCAACCCACTGCAACCCAAGGGTTGCTTGGAACAAACTGAAAATAGTCAGTCGTGTTCAGCACGGTAATACGGTGGGCGCTGCCTAGCAGTTCTCGGATTTCATAGGCAGCGGGCATTCCGCCAATGCCTGCACCGATGATGACAATGTGGGCCATGGTTTCCCTTTGGAGTAGTTCCTTGCCATTAGGAACGACTCCAACCACCGCCACTTTGCGCTAGCGCAGACTTTTGCCACTTAATCCGCTCGAACCCGGCAAAAAACAAGGCACGTAACTTGCTATACCTGATTCTCAAGCCCTTACATTGCCACCGCACTGTAGGGAAATGGACGCATTCCACGGCGTGGCGTGGCAGGAGATACAGGATGTCAAACGACTTCAGACTCAAAACCGAGGCTTTGGAAAGCGGCTTCCATGGCCAAACCTCGTCTGGTTCAGACAAAAAACGCCTGCGGGAAAAACTCTTACGGGCTTTGCTCAACGCGATTGGCTCCGGCCATGTGGACGCGGCGCGGGTGGCGTTTACCTCTCTGATTAGCCACGCGCATGAGCTCTCTCACAACACTGCGCTCTCTCGCATGGGTGCGGCGCTGCAAAGCAGCAACATCGCCCTGGCCCACCAAATCGCCAAAGAAATGTTGGCCGACCCGCACCAGATTTTTACCGGGCTTGCTATCGCCTTGCGGCCTAGCAGCGCAATAAAAGAAAACCCCGCGCACCGATTTTTGGGTGGATTAACGGGGCGCTTGTACGACTTAAGCGCCTAAAGCACGCAGCTTCAGGCGCCGTGCATCACAAAACTTCAAATACGCCGGCAGCGCCCATTCCGCCGCCAATACACATGGTGACGCAGACTTTTTTAGCGCCGCGGCGTTTGCCTTCGATGAGGGCGTGGCCGGTTAGGCGTTGGCCGCTCATACCAAAGGGGTGGCCCACTGCGATTGCGCCACCGTTGACGTTGAGGCGGTCGGCAGGAATGCCGAGTTTGTCGCGGCAGTAAATCACCTGAACCGCGAAGGCTTCGTTGAGTTCCCAAAGGTCAATGTCGCTGATCTTCAAGCCCAAGCGCTTTAACACTTTAGGAATAGCAAACACGGGGCCAATGCCCATTTCATCGGGTTCGCAACCTGCGACCGCAAAGCCCAAGAAACGGCCCAAAGGCTTGAGGCCTTTTTGCTCGGCGATTTTTTCATGCATAACCACAACCGCGCCGCTGCCGTCAGAGAGCTGGCTGGCGTTACCCGCAGATACCAAGCCGCCTGGCAGCGCAGAGCGCAAGCCCGCGATGCCTTCTTTGGTGGTTCCATCGCGAATGCCTTCGTCGTTGCTCACGGTGATCTTCTTGGTCATCATGCCCATGACTTTGTCGGCCACGCCCATGGTGACCGTAATAGGCGCGATCTCGTCTTTGAACAAGCCGGCGGCCAAAGCGGCGGTGGCTTTTTGTTGGCTGGATGCGCCGTATTCGTCCATCGCATCGCGGCCAATGTTGTAACGCTTAGCCACTTGCTCGGCGGTATTGAGCATGGCCCAGTACACCTCGGGTTTGTTCTTCACCAACCAAGGGTCAGCCAACATGTGTTTGTTCATTTCTTGCGCGGTGCAAGAAATAGCCTCTACGCCGCCGGCCACATAAATATCGCCTTCGTTGGCAATGATGCGCTGCGCCGCAGTGGCAATGGTTTGCAAACCAGAGGAGCAAAAACGGTTGATGGTCATACCTGATACGGTGACCGGGCAGCCCGCACGCAAAGCGGCTTGGCGAGCGATGTTGGCGCCCGTTGCACCTTCGGGCGTTCCGCATCCGAGGATGACGTCGTCAACCTCGGCGGCCTCAATGCCAGCGCGTTTGATCGCGTGCTCAACCGAGTGGCCGGCCAGCGTTGCGCCGTGGGTCATGTTGAAAGCGCCCTTCCAACTTTTGGTTAGAGGGGTGCGGGCGGTGGAAACAATTACTGCTGAAGTCATGGGAATTCCTTAATTAAATGTCTTACCTTCGGCGGCCAATTTCGCCAACAAGGGCGCGGGCTTCCAGAAGTTGGCGTCGTCATGCGGGTTTTGGGCAAAGCGGTGCATGGCTTGCACCACGTTAAAGAGGCCCATCTCGTCGGCATACAACATCGGCCCACCGCGGTAGGGAGGAAAGCCGTAGCCAAAGATATAGGCGATATCGATGTCGCTGGCTTTGTTGGCAATGCCCTCTTCCAAAATGTGCGCTGCTTCGTTCACCAAGGCAAACACCAAACGCTGGACAATTTCTTCGTCGCTGATTTTGCGTGGCGTAATGCCTTTAGACGCACGGTAGTCTTCAATCATCTTGACGACTTCAGCGTTTGGAATCGCATCGCGTTTGCCGGGCAAATAGTCGTACCAACCGGCTCCGGTTTTTTGACCAAAGCGGCCTTTTTCACACAAGAGGTCTGCGGTTTTGCTGTACAGCATGGTGGCGCGTTCAACAGAGCGGCGTTTACGAATCGCCCAGCCAATGTCGTTACCGGCCAAGTCGCCCATACGGAACGGGCCCATCGCCATACCAAACTTCTCCATCGCTTTGTCGACTTGCTCAGGCGTACAGCCTTCGTCTAACAAGAAACCGCCTTGGCGGCCGTACTGCTCGATCATGCGGTTGCCAATAAAGCCATCGCACACACCGGAGACCACTGCCGTCTTGCGGATCTTTTTCGCAACGGCCATGACGGTTGCCATGACGTCAAGCGCCGTCTTCGCGCCGCGAACCACTTCAAGCAACTTCATCACGTTAGCTGGGCTAAAGAAATGAAGGCCCACGACATCTTGGGGGCGCTTGGTGAAGTTGGCAATTTTGTTGACGTCAAGGGTCGAAGTGTTGGTCGCCAAAATCGCGCCGGGTTTCATGACGCGGTCGAGTTCTTTAAAGACCGCTTCTTTCACGCCAATTTCTTCAAACACCGCTTCGATCACCATGTCGGTCGTGCCGAGGTCGTCGTAGCTTAGGGTGGTTGTCAACAAGGCCATGCGTTGGTCGTATTTGTCTTGCTTGAGCTTGCCTTTTTTAACCTGGGCTTCGTAGTTTTTACGGATAGTCGCAAGGCCGCGGTCAAGCGCGTCTTGCTTCATCTCCAACATCTTGACTGCAATACCTGCATTCAAGAAGTTCATCGCAATACCGCCACCCATGGTGCCCGCGCCAATAACCGCGATGCTCTTGATCTCACGCAAAGGCGTGGTTGAAGGTACATCCGGAATTTTGGAGGCAGCGCGTTCGCCTAAGAACAGGTGACGCAAAGCGCGGCTTTCGGACGTCCACATCAGGTTGATAAAAATCTCGCGCTCGGTGGCCATGCCATCTTCAAATTTCTTTTTGCTGGCCGCTTCGACTGCGTCAATACATTTCAAAGGCGCGGGGTAGTTTTTTGACATCGCGCCGACCATATTGCGCGTGAACTGGAAATACGCGTCGCCTTGCGGGTGTTTGCATGGCAGATCACGCACCAAGGGCAAAGGCCGCGTCGCCGCCACAGAGCGGGCATACGCCAAGGCTTCTTCAGCCAAGGATTCTGCTGAAGCCGATATCGCATCAAACAATTTTTGGCCGGGCAACATCGCCAACATTTCGCTCTTAATCGCTTCGCCGCTGACAATCATATTGAGCGCGGGCTCAATGCCGAGCACGCGAGGCAAACGCTGGGTTCCGCCGCCACCGGGCAGCAAGCCCAACTTCACTTCAGGCAAGGCCACGCTGGTTCCTGGGGCAGCAATACGGTAGTGGCAACCTAGCGCCAACTCCAAGCCTCCGCCCATCACGACCGTGTGGATAGCTGCAACAACGGGCTTCGTTGATTTTTCCAACAGCAAGATTACGCTGTTGAGGTTGGGTTCTTGCATCGCTTTAGAAGAACCAAATTCGCGGATATCCGCGCCGCCTGAAAATGCTTTTCCTGCGCCGGTTATCACGATGGCTTTCACCGCCGTGTCGGCTTGGGCTTGTTCCATACCGTGGGCGATGCCTTGGCGCGTAGCCAAGCCCAGACCATTGACCGGTGGGTTATCCAGCGTAATGACGGCAATGTCGCCGTGGACTTTGTAATGGGCAGTCATGCGTTCAATCCTTGAAAAATAGTAAAGCGAAGAAA
>JAIPDD010000053.1 GCA_021737875.1 Sulfuritalea sp. | reverse complement strand
TGTGGGCGCAGTGCTTGTTAAAAATGGCGAGTTAATTGCTGTGGGCCATAACGCCCCCATTGGTCAGCATGACCCCACGGCCCATGCTGAAATTGCCGCGTTGCGGGCAGGGGCGAAAGCCTTGGGAAATTACCGATTGGATGGCTGCGAATTGTTCGTGACGCTGGAGCCCTGCGCAATGTGCGCAGGCGCAATGCTCCATGCCCGGCTTCAGCGCGTGGTTTTTGGCGCGGCTGAACCCCGAACTGGCGCGGCGGGTTCTGCCATCAATTTGTTCGCCCCCTCCGATTTAAACCACCAAACCGAAACCAAAGGTGGCGTTCTCGCCACGGAGTGTGCGGCTTTATTGCATGATTTTTTTAAGACGAGAAGGGTGACCGTCAACCCTGTGCGCGATGACGCCTTGCGCACTTCGGAGGAATGCTTTGCCAATCTGCCAGGCTATGCATGGCAAGCCAACTACCTGAGTGACCTGCCCGCCTTGGATGGTTTGCGCATGCAATACTTGGATGAAGGCCCAACAGACGCAGCAAGTACTTATTTGTGTTTGCATGGCAACCCGGCTTGGAGTTACCTGTACCGCAAGATGATTCCCGTGTTTACCGAGGCAGGGCAGCGCGTGATTGCACCTGATTTGATCGGCTTTGGGAAAAGCGACAAGCCCAAGAAAGACAGTGCACATACTTTTGCCTTTCACCGCCAGGTTTTGCTTGAATTCATGGAACGCTTGGACTTGCGAAACATGGTTTTGGTGGTTCAAGACTGGGGCGGTATTTTGGGTTTGACCCTGCCCATGGCGGCCCCTGAGCGGTTTTCTGGCCTGTTGGTGATGAACACCATGCTCGCTACTGGTGATGTGCCTTTGTCACCCGGCTTTGTGGCTTGGCGAGCCTGGTGTGAGAAAAACCCGGAATTTGACGTGGGGCGCTTATTTTCACGCGGTAACCCGCATATGACAGAACAAGAGTGGCAAGCCTATAACGCGCCGTTCCCCGACCGAGGCCACCGCGCTGCTTTGAGGGCATTTCCTCAACGGGTTCCTGGCAATGAAAACGATGATGGTGCGGCGCTTTCACGTTTGGCCCGTGATTTTTGGCAGAGGGATTGGAATGGGAAAAGCTTGATGGCCATTGGCCAGCAAGATCCCGTGTTGGGTGAAGCCGTGATGCGGCATTTGCAAAGCCACATTCGCGGCTGTTCCGATGTTCTTGTTTTACCGCAGGCAGGGCACTTTGTTCAAGAACATGGCGAGGCAATTGCACACGCAGCCTTGGACGTTTTTAATCCAAGATAATAGGCCCACCTTTATGAGCCACATCTATATTTACTCGCCTTCCAGCGCCGTCCGAGACAAGGCTGCTTTTCGCCGGGGTGTCCAACGGCTTCGCGCTTTGGGGCATGAAGTTGAGATTGATGCGGATGCTTTGACGTCGTCTCAGCGCTTTGCAGGAGACGATGCTACGCGGCTTGCTGCGATTTCGCGGGCCGCCAACAGCGGGGCCAACGTAGCGCTGATTTCACGGGGGGGCTATGGCCTCACGCGGCTGCTACCTGCTTTGCCTTATGCCCAGATTTCAAAAGCCGTAGACAAGGGCATGCAGTTTGTCGGCTTGAGTGACTTTACGGCTTTTCAGTTAGCAGTACTTGCAAAAACCGGCTCGATTACTTGGCAAGGGCCCGCTCTTGGTGAAGATTTTGGTTCCGTAGAGCAGCCCGATGAGATCATGCAGGCCTGTTTTGACGATTTGCTGCAAGAGCAGGGCGAAGGTGCCGGCTGGCGTTTGGCGAAAGAACAGCACGACCTGGAGTTGAATATCCTTAACGCCAAGTTGTGGGGTGGGAATTTATCTGTCTTGGTGTCGATGCTGGGAACGCCTTACTTTCCCAAAATCAAAGGCGGCATCCTTTTTCTTGAAGATGTGGGCGAACACCCGTATCGAATTGAGCGAATGTTGACGCAGTTGATTCACTCAGGCATTTTAGCGCAGCAAAAAGCGATTGTCTTGGGCCAGTTCACGAACTACAAATTGGTCCCGCACGACAAAGGGTTTAAATTCTCAAGCGTGGTTGCTTGGCTTCGATCTCAGGTGAAGGTTCCCGTTCTTACCGAACTACCGCTGGGCCATGTCGCCACCAAATTGTTGCTACCGGTTGGAGCGAAAGTGGACTTAGCCTGCCAAGGGCGAGATGCGCTCTTGGTTTGGGGGCATATTTGAAGGGGCGGTCTATTGCTGCATGGGTCTTAATCAACGGGATACGTCTATTAACATAATATACATCGTATGAAGTTTCTTATGGCTCAATTACCATTTGCCTTTGGGGCGATTGGCCCGGATGGCAGCAGAGATCAGGTTGGCAGAATCCAAGCGGTCGGCCTGATAAGCAAAGTCAAAGGCCGTTAATCCCAAGGCATTCTTCACGCTGATGTCAGCGCCGGCTTCAAGCAATAACTGCACAGCCTGTGGGTTGCCGTATTTCGCGGCCATCATCAATGGCGTGGTTTGGTTAGGAGATTCGGCATCAATATAGGCATAGTTGTCGAGCAGCAAGCGCAATGTATCTAAGTTACCCTTGGTGGCTGCGTAATGCAAAGGCGCCCAGCCGGGCTTGTTGACATCGGCGTTGCGTGCGATCAATTGGGCGCACACCTCCGTCATGCCCGCCAAAGCAGCCAACATAAGCGGGCTTTCATCTTGGGCCGTACGAACTTCCACATTCAGCCGTGAATCTGCAAGCAAGGCTTCCACAGTCTTTGGTGAGGGCCCTTTGATTGCCATAAACAGGCCTGGAAACCCATTGGGCCCGACAGTATTGGGGTCAAAGCCTTGGGAAAGCAAGAGTTTGACGGTGGCAGCATCGTCTCGGTTGATGGCAACAAAAAAGTCGTCATATGAGCCCGCTCTTAATGAAGAAAATCCAATAAAAACAATAAGATAAATTAAATACTTAAAGTAAATTATCATGATTGAATTGCACTAAAAAGAGTGGAGAAATTAGCACTGGTAAGGCGCGCGACTTCTTCAACCGATTGGTCGGTCAGGCGGGCTATCTGTTGCGCTACAAAAGGAACATACGACGGGTTATTGGTCTTACCCCGGTGCGGTACAGGGGCCAAATACGGGCTGTCGGTTTCAATCAAGATGCGGTCAAGGGGAACCAAAGCAACCACATCACGCAAATCCTGGGCGGTTTTAAAAGTCAAAATTCCCGAGAATGAAATGTAAAAACCCAGATCTAGGGCAGCTTTAGCGACTTCTCGGGTCTCTGTAAAGCAGTGGAAAACGCCTCCGGCTGCGCTGCCTCTTCCATCTTCCCCCTCTTCTTTCAAAATTGCCAAGGTGTCTGCACTGGCACTTCGGGTATGAATTACCAAGGGTTTTTTGAGCTGTTGGGCCGCTTGAATATGAACCCGAAACCGGGAACGTTGCCATTCCATATTGGCAACTGTTCGCCCTTGAAGTCGGTAATAGTCCAAGCCGGTTTCCCCCACAGCGACCACCCGGGGAAATTGACCCAACCTAACCAAATCGTCCACCGACGGCTCAGTCACGCCTTCGTTATCAGGGTGAACGCCTACACTGGCCCAAAAATTATCGTAATTCAAAGCCAACTGGTGCACCGATGGAAACTCTTCCAAGGTCGTACAGATACACAAGGCCCGGGTAACCTGGGCTTCAGCCATGGCGGCCCGAATGTCTACCAAGTCGTTGGCAAGATCAGGAAAAGTCAGGTGGCAGTGGGAATCGGTAAACATCAATAAAGAGCGGTTTGCGCTTGACTCACCAGGGCTTCTTGCATCAGCCCGGCGTTATAGGGGTGGTCCATAGAGCGTCGGCTTTGGGACAAGGCCCGGCTCCAAGACGAGGTTTTCTCAATGCTTGGGGCTTTTGGTAAATCGGCGATTAAAAAGAAACGCGGTGCGGCCCCCACCGACACGGCCATCAGATCATGGCAAAGTTTGTGCAATGCATCAATCAGCTCGGGGCCCGACCACTCTTTGACAAAGGCCGTATCGCCTTTTGACATTGCTTTTGGAAAAGCAGCCCAGACCGAGGGATCCCTGCCCGACTGCGCAAACTCCAAGGCGTCTTGGGGCCGTCCGCCAGTTGCTTTAAGTAGCTGCTGTGCTTGTGCGTCTGAGAGCCCTTGTTCGCTGAGCCATTGCAAACTTTGAGAAACGTCGGGCCACACCATGGTGTGGGTCAGGCAGCGGCTTCGGATGGTAGGAAGCAGCTGGTGGGCCGATTCTGTAGCGAGAACAAACTTCACATCGCCGGGCGGCTCTTCCAGCGTCTTAAGTAAAGCATTCGCGGTGATGCCGTTCATGTCTTCTGCAGGAAAAATCAAAACGGCTTTGCCCCGCCCCCGCGCACTGGTTCTTTGGGTGAATTCAACCGCATCGCGCATCGCATCCACCCGAATCTCTTTACTGGGTTTGCGTTTTTTATCGTCAATCTCACTTTGGGCTTTTTCGCTCAAAGGCCAAGCGAGTTCCAGCATCTTGGTCTCCGGCATCAAGACGCATAAGTCAGCATGGGTACGCACATCAATCGCATGGCAACTTCCGCACGCGCCGCAGGCGCCGTGGCTGTCGGGGCGTTCACACAGCCAAGCGCGCACCAAAGCCAGCGCCAAACTGTACTGCCCCAGCCCTGAAGGCCCCATCAGCAGCCAGGCGTGGCCGCGCTGGGCTAACAAGGTTTCAGTTTGCTGCGCAATCCAAGGGGCGGTCATGCAAGGAATCCCCGTGCTTGAACCGCCGCTAAAACGTCTTTCCACACTTCTTCTGGGCTTTGGTTTGCGTTAATGCGGGCAAAGCGCTGGGGGGCTTGGTCTTGGCGGCGAGCGTAACCGCTGGCCACTTTTTCAAAAAAAGCACCGGGTTGCGATTCGAATTTATCTGGAACGCGGGCATCAGCCAAGCGCACCGCGGCAACCGATGCGGGCAAATCAAACCACACCGTCAAGTCTGGCTGCAAGCCTTCTTGAACCCACTTCTCAAGCGTCAACAATACGTCCCAGTCAAATTCACGCCCCGCCCCTTGGTATGCAAAGGTGGCATCGGAAAAACGGTCGCAAAGCACCACCTCCCCTTTGGCTAAAGCCGGAGCAATGACCTGCCCAATATGGTCTCTGCGGGCGGCAAAAACCAACAAGGACTCGGTCAATGCATCCATAGGGTCGTTCAGAACCAAGCGGCGCAGGGTTTCTGCCAAGGGCGTGCCCCCCGGTTCGCGGGTCTGGGTGACCGCCCTGCCCCGCGCTTTGAACGCGTGGGCCAAAGCGGCAATGTGGGTGGACTTGCCAGCGCCGTCAATCCCCTCAAAACTGATAAATAAACCGCTCATTTTTCGGTGCTTTTTAACTTTGTTTATTTGCCGCGTTGGTATTTATTGACTGCACGGTTGTGTTCGTCAAGGGTTTCGCTAAAGGCGCTGGTGCCGTCGCCTCGGGCCACAAAGTACAAGGCTTTGGTCGCCGCTGGGTGGGTTGCGGCCCAGAGGGCTTGGCGACCGGGCATGGCAATCGGCGTTGGCGGTAGCCCTGCCCGAGTGTAGGTGTTGTAGGGCGTGTCGCTGAGCAAATCATTTTTCCGTAAATTGCCATCGAATGCCTCCCCCATCCCATAAATCACGGTGGGGTCGGTTTGCAAGCGCATGCCTAACAGCAAGCGATTGTTAAAAACGGCAGAGATGTAAGGCTGGTCTGACACGCGGCCCGTTTCCTTTTCCACAATACTTGCCAGCGTCAATACTTGGTCGGGCGATTGCAGCGGCACGGCAGGATTGCGCTGGCTCCAGGCCAACGCCAGTTTGCTATCCATCGCCCGCATGGCACGTTGGAGGACGGCCATATCGGAGGAGCCTTTGGAGTAGGTGTAGGTATCAGGGAAAAAACGGCCTTCCGGGTGAACGCCTGCGCGGCCTAAGCGTTGCATTAGCTCAGCGTTGCTGAGTTGGGCTGATTCGGGTTTCAATTGTTCGGCTTTTGCCAGGGCAACACGTACTTGCGTAAAAGTCCAGCCTTCCACCAGCGTTACGCTGCGAAGGGCTTCGTCTCCTTGAACCAGCTTTTGCAGCAAAGCCCGCGGGCTGACCTGACCTTCTAGTTCGTAGCTGCCTGCGCGAATTAGCCGCGCGTCTCCTGAAAATCGGAACCAAAAGTACAGCAAACGGGGGTGCAGTGGAATGCCCGCTTTGGCGGCGACTTGGGCCACTTCGCGGGGGGAGGTTCCAGGCTCGATCGACAAATCGACAACGCCTTGGCGAAGGCTCACTGGATGATTGACCCACCAAAAGCAAGCGCCTGCTATCGCAAAGCAGCCCAGCAGGACCGAAATAAGAAAAGTACGCAAAGCCCGTCGCCTCTGTATGGACAAAACAGAATCATAGTGCAAGCCCTGTGGATGAAAAAGACCCACTTCAGAGCAAAAATTTGTAAGCATAAATTGACCAGGATCAAGCAAACCAATTTTTCTAGGCTTCAAGGCACTTTTCAGGCTCTGGAGAGGTTCAAGATTCGGAGTATTCGAAAAAGCAAGGGCGTGCATTTTTTTGCGCCTGCGCCTTGAACCCACATTGATGAGCACGATGAGCACCCACACAACCGACCCAGCCGACCCCGTTTCCGATTTATTGGCGATGTGTTCGCGCTCTGGCTTAAAAACATGGAATCTGATGGGGCAAACGCTGATTCCTGTGGTTCAAGGCGGGATGGGGATCGGGGTGTCCGCGGGATCGTTAGCCGGTTCTGTTGCCAGGCAAGGCGGGGTTGGAACTATCTCTGCGGTGGATTTGCGGCGCTTGCACCCCGATTTAATGGCCTTAACGGCACACCTCGACAAAGAACCCGATGCAAAAGCACGCATTGAGTCAGCCAACTTAGAGGCTTTGTCACGCGAAATCACCAAGGCCCGCAGTTTGTCTCTTGGTCACGGCAAGATCGCAGTCAACATCATGAAGGCCGTAGGGCAATACCAAGCCTATGTGGAGACATCCATGGCCTGCGGTGTCGATGCCTTGGTCGTGGGGGCAGGTTTGCCCTTGGACTTGCCGGAATTGGCGCGCAATTATCCCAACGTGGCTTTGATTCCGATTCTGTCCGATGCCCGTGGCGTTCAGCTCTTGGTTCGCAAATGGGAGAAGAAAGGCCGCTTGCCGGACGCCATTGTGATTGAACACCCCCGCTTGGCCGGTGGCCATTTGGGTGCGGCCAAAGTCGCTGACCTGCAAGACACCCGCTTTGACTTTGATGTGGTACTCCCGCACGTTTTAGAATTTTTTAAAGCATCCGGCTTGGAAGGAAAAATCCCCTTGATTGCTGCCGGTGGTATTTCAAGCCGCGAAGACATCGTGCGGCTCCAAGCCTTGGGCGCAGCAGCTGTGCAACTGGGCACCGCCTTCGCTGTCACCCTAGAGTGCGATGCAGCGCTCGCCTTCAAGCAGGTATTGGCTCGGGCACAACCGGAGGATATGGTTGAATTTACCAGTGTGGCAGGGCTGCCTGCCCGCGCGGTGAGAACGCCGTGGCTGGATAAATACTTGCGCATTGAACCCAAGTTACAAAAAGCCGCCCATGTGAAGAAAAAATGCAATATGTCTTTTGACTGTTTAACCCACTGCGGCTTGCGTGATGGCGTGGCAACCATGGGGCAGTTTTGCATTGACCAACAACTCGGCCACGCATTCGAAGGCGACGTTCATAAAGGACTCTTCTTTCGCGGGGCGGGAACACTTCCTTTTGGGAGCCAGATTCGCTCCGTCCAAGAATTAATGCAATGGCTTTGTGGTGGTATCCAACCCGCATGAGCAACCGAACTTACCCATGAAAAACAATGAATTCAAAGGCATGAAAGCCCCTCTTCAAAGCCAAGCCATCTCCGACGATGTTCTGCGCGAAAAGTACTTAAAACCCGGCGAAACGGGGGTCAGTGACTTGTATGCCCGGGTGGCCAAGGCCTTGGCATCCGTTGAGAGCGAAGCCAATCAAAAGAAATACGAAGCACTTTTTCTAAAGAACCTCTACCTCGGCGCAATTGGTGCTGGCCGCATCATGAGTTCAGCGGGTACCTCCATTCAAGCGACCTTGATCAATTGCTTTGTTCAACCCGTGGGTGACTGTATCCAAGGCACGGACGCCGATGGCTACCCTGGTATTTACGAGGCACTGCGTGAAGCGGCTGAGACCATGCGCCGCGGTGGTGGTGTGGGCTATGACTTTTCCAGAATTCGTCCTCGCGGAGCCTACGTCAAAGGAACTGCATCTATCGCCTCCGGGCCATGCAGTTACATCAACGTCTTTGACCAATCGTGTTCTACGGTGGAAAGTGCAGGGGCACGCCGAGGCGCGCAGATGGGTGTATTGCGCATTGACCACCCCGACGTTTTGGAATTCATCAATGCCAAGCGAACGCCCGGACGGTGGAACAACTTTAACGTCTCGGTCGCCGTGAGTGATGCGTTCATGGACGCATTGCAAACCGGTAAAACCTGGCAACTGGTGCACCAAGCCAAGCCTTGTGATGCCAAGTTAAATGATGGCGCAATTCAGCGTGATGATGGCCAATGGATTTACCAAACCTTGCCTGCGCAAGACCTGTGGGATGCCATCATGCGCTCAGCCTATGACTTTGCCGAACCAGGCATTTTATTTTTAGACCATATCAATCGCGATAACAACCTGCGGGCAAGCGAATCGATTGCAGCTACCAATCCGTGTGGCGAGCAGCCACTTCCGCCCTATGGCTGCTGTGATCTGGGCCCGGTGATCTTGCCGCAGTTTGTTCGCCATCCTTTCTCTATTGGCGAGACAGCGCAGTTTGACTTTCCCGCGTTCGAGGGCGCGGTTGCATTGCAAGTGCGGGCCTTAGACAACGTGTTGGATCTCACCTTTTGGCCTTTGAAGCAGCAGCAAGAAGAAGCCATAGCCAAACGCCGTATTGGTGTGGGGTTTACCGGCTTGGGCAACGCTTTGGCAATGTTGTGCCTGCGCTATGACCAGCCTGAAGGCCGCGACATGGCCGCCCGGATTGCAGAGTCGATGCGCAATGCCGCCTACACAGCGTCGGTTGCGCTGGCGCAAGAAAAAGGCGCTTTCCCCCTCTTTGACGCAGACAGTTATTTGTTGGCCGATAACTTCACCAGCCGTTTGCCTGAGGCTCTCAAAGCATCCATTCGAACGCATGGCATTCGCAACAGCCATTTGCTATCGATCGCCCCCACCGGCACCGTCAGCTTGGCTTTTGCGGACAACGCTTCCAACGGCATTGAGCCCTCCTTTTCATGGGAGTACAAACGAAAAAAACGCGAGGCCGATGGAAGCACCACGGAATACGCCGTTCAAGACCACGCTTGGCGGATGTACCAGCACCTTGGAGGCAGCGTTGACCCCCTGCCTGCATACTTTGTCTCTGCCATGGACATGGCGGCACAAGACCATATCGCCATGATGCAGGCGGTTCAGCCCTTTATTGACACCGCCATTTCTAAAACTGTGAACGTACCAGTCGACTACGACTACGAAAAATTCAAACTGCTGTATTTGCAAGCATGGCAGGCCAATCTCAAAGGTTTGGCAACCTACCGACCCAATAGTATTTTGGGGTCCGTGCTAGAAACCACCTCCCCATTGGATGCCAAAACTCCATGTGTGAGTGAAGCCGAATCGGCCTTTGACCCCATGCGCAGCGTCATTGAAAGTCGTCCCAAAGGCGCACTGTCGGCGGTGGCAGAGAAAATCGAATACTGGACGCAAGAGGGCCATAAAACCTTGTATTTGGTGGTTTCGTTTTTACCGGTGGCCAATGCCCAAGGCGATGGCACCGTAGAACGAGCGATCGAGTTTTTTATGCCAGTGGGACAAAGCGGAGAATCTCAGCAATGGGTGACTTCGAGCATGCGCATGCTGTCCTTGGCCGCGCGCGGGGGCTTCTTGGAGCGGGCACTGAGCGATATGCGCAAAGTCGCTTGGGACCGAGGGCCTGTTCGCTTGGGCACCTTTGAAAAACCCGGTGGTGCACAAGTCCCGCTGTGGCATGACTCAGAAGTGGCCGCCATTGCCTATGCCATTCAAAATATCATGGCAAAAAAATCGGCTGCTCCCATGCACCACTCAACCTTTGCTGACCCTGGCAAGCTCTACGGGACAACAGCCCCGCCGCCGTCTGTCATGGGTGGAAAAAAATGTGCAGAATGTGGCGCGCACGCCATGATCCGCAAAGATGGTTGTGATTACTGTACCCAATGCGGCTATATAGGAACCTGCGGATAATGCCCGACGAAATTGGCCCAGAACTCATCTCGCTAGCCGCTGAACTCATCCATAGCCGGCAAACGACGCTGCCCAAACGCTTGCTGGCCCCGGGGCCTTCAGAGAAAGAGCTTCAAGCGATTTTGGGAGCGGCGTCCAGTGCGCCAGACCACGGGCAGTTGCTGCCTTGGCGCTTTATCTTGGTTGCTGACAGTGCCCGTGCCCGACTGGCCGAGGTGTTTGGTGGCGCACTGTTAGCCCGTGATGCCCTCGCCACGCCTGAGCAGGTGTCGCAAGCCCAAGAGAAAGCCTTCAGAGCGCCCTGTTTGCTGTTGGTTGTGGTTGACGCCAACAAAGGCGACCCCGCGATTGACCTGTCAGAGCGCATCATTTCAACCGGGTGTGCCGTGCAAAACATTTTGTTGATGGCGCATGCCTCTGGTTTCGGCTCAGGACTCACCAGCGGCAAAGCGCTGAAATCGGACCTGTTGCGAGACTTGTTTTCTCTTCAATCGGCCGAACACGCGCTGTGCTTTATCAGCTTAGGTAGCGTACAAAACCAAAGGCCGCATCGGGTGCGCCCCAAGGTATCGGATTACCTCACGGTTTTGCAATAAAGGTAGGATCAGACCATGCTAAAAAAATTACTTTTCCTCGGTGGGCTTTTGACAGCCATGGCGAGTTGGGCCGGTAATCCTCCGCCCACTATTTCTGCGCAGCAACTGCCCCCGCCCTTGATGGCGCTGTATGCCAAAGAAAAACCCGATTTGGGTCGCTACGGACACTGCTCAGCCGCCTTTGACAGCCGCACCGACGGCATGAAAATGGCAATCAGCTGCTCCATTTACGTGCGCCTGTCCGCACAAGGTGAGCGCCTGTCGTTAAAACTGTGTGCCGAACGTGCGGAGCTGCTCAAAATCAAATCGCCTTGCATGCTTATTGTTGACCCGTGATGCTTCATCCTTAATCCAGTTGCATTGCAGGGTAAAGGCCAAGCGCAGCATAATTGGGGCATGTCCCTTGAATCCCTATCTCTTGCCTTAGTCCATCGTCAAAATGGCGTTGCCCGACTTGATCACTTGGGTGTTATCAAAATCACCGGGGACGACAACGCCAAATTTCTGCAAGGCCAGCTCACCCAAGACTTTGCGCTGTTGGGCCTTCAAGAAGCGCGGTTGGCTGCTTTTTGTAATGCCAAAGGCCGCATGCAAGCCAGTTTCATTGGCTTCAAATTCCCCAGCGGTGATCACACCGATATCCTGCTGATTTGTAGCAAGGACCTGCTGGCCGCCACGATGAAACGGCTTGCTATGTTTGTGATGCGCGCCAAAGCGGTTTTGACCGATGCCAGCGCCGAGTTTGCGGTCTATGGTTTGCTTGGGAAGCAAGATGCAACGTCTGCTTTAACCCCTTGGTCCAAAAAAGAGGCAGGTAGCGCGAGCATCGTAGAACTTTATCCGGCACCAGGCCTCGCGCGTCAATTGTGGGTAGGGCCCGCTACAGCGCCCCCCCCGCAGGGCGATGCCATCGATCTCAATACCTGGTTGCTCAGCGAAGTTCAAAGTGGAGTCGCGACTCTGAGCACTCCGATTTTTGAAGCCTTGGTTCCCCAAATGCTCAACTATGAGTCTGTGGGAGGCGTCAATTTCAAAAAAGGATGCTACCCCGGCCAAGAAGTCGTGGCCCGCAGCCAGTTCCGTGGCACCTTAAAAAGACGCGCTTACATCCTCACTTGCAAGCAATCCATGGCAGCGGGGGCGTTGATCTACTCCAGCCTAGACCAGGAGCAAGAATGTGGTCTCGTTGTTCAAGCGGCCACGGATGCGAACGGCTTGTGGTGGGCGATTGCTTCCATGCAAGTTCAAGCTGCCGTGGAAGGGCAGTTAACCCTTGCCGCACCTGCTGGGGCTGCGCTGACGCTTCACCCCCTGCCCTATGCGCTGCTAGAAGATATTTAAGCCGTTGACGGTAGAAAAATACTTATCAGGCCAAGCCCGCAGGGCAAGGTCAGACCCACAGCGCTCCTTATGCTTTTAAGAGAGGCCTAATTTTCTCTAAAGGCTGGTTGTTGCAGCTGAGGTGTATTTTTTCTCTTCCAAAGCTTTCGACTTTTTGGCATCCGAAATATGCTTTTCCTCTTCCATCTGGTGAATGATGGATTGCACTTGGTCATCAGACATACCCAGCTTGGCTTGCTCTTCTTCGGTTACCACGCCATCGGCCAATACGGCACGCACTTCCATCTCATACAAAGCCTGTCGACGCTCAACCTGAGCGGTGTATGCGGTCGCTACCACAGCGGTCAGAATGGCAGCCAATGCGATGGAAAGAATTTGGGTCAAGATCACCAAGACGGTACCAAAATAAGTGACGGGGTCCACATTACCCCAACCCGCAACGATGGTGATAACAAACCAATGCATGGCTGCAGGAATTGAGGGAAAGACTGCGGGTTGGTCATGCCCTTCAATGATATAAATCAGTGAAGAAAAAAGCAGGCAACTGATAAAGAGCAAAAAGATCGCAGATGAAAACGAATCTTTTTCTGCCTTGATCGCTGCCACCATGTCTTCAAAAGCGCTGTTGTAGCGCGACAGCTTAAAAATCCGCAACAGGCGGAACATGCGCAGAACCCGTAAATCTGCGCCAGGAAAAATCAATTGCAAATAAAAGGGAGCGGTACTTACGAAATCAACGATCCCGTAAAAACTAAAGAGGTATTCCTTGCGACCTTCCCACTGGCTGCCTCTTTCATCAAGGTATTTTTCACCATAAGACCAAACACGCAAAATAAATTCCACAGAAAAAACCACCACACTGAAAACGTCAAAAGCATGAAACTCAGCGGCAAAGCGATCATGAATGTGTGGGACGGATTCCAAAATGATTGCAACCACATTGGCAACCACGAGCAAGGCTATGCATATTTCAACGTTATGGCTGTACTTATCAGGGACTGAGCCATCCATGATTTCGTAGGTCCGTTGCTTAATGCTGCGGTAAGACGACTGGTTGAGAGTGATGCTTGTCATACCAGTCTCAATGCGTCGCAGAAGATTTATTTTTCGCACTCAACATCATGGCTTCTACCTGCTCATCGCTAAGTCGGTAGTGCGCTTGCAAGCGCTTTAAGGTGTTTTGCTCATCTTCAGACATATAACCGTCAGAAAAAACTGTTCTTAATTGCGCTTCAAATGCGGCTTTCTTGCGCGCGACCTGATTGGTAAACGCCGACGCCACAATACCGGTCACGATCGCGGCCATACACAAGCCTAAAAAACCAGTGGTAAGCGCTATCGCCTCCCCTGCTTTGGTCATGGCAACAACGTTCCCAGATCCTGAAGTAATTGTCACGATAGCCCAGTAAATCGAGTGCGGTATCGTTCCGAACAAATCTGGCTGTGCGTGTCCTTCTGCGAAGTACATCAAAGAAGCGGAAACGATCGTGGCGATGGTTAGTAAAAAGACGGCTGAACCAAACGCCTTTCGCTCAGAGTGGATGGCAAGAAATAAATCTTGCAAGGCCGTGTTGTACCTCGAGAGTTTCAAAATTCGAAGCAGCCGCAATACCCGCAAAATACGCAAATC
>JAIPDD010000052.1 GCA_021737875.1 Sulfuritalea sp. | reverse complement strand
CAAAAACAAAAGCGCCAAGCCAATGCGCCCTTGGTAGGGTTTTAAGAAGGGCACCAGGCCAGAGAGTGATTTGGGGCTTTGGGATTTGGGGCGTTCGGTTGTCATGTGCTTTTATATGGGGTTCACTGCGCAGTCTACAAGTGAAGTACGTGACTTATAAGCAAACTTTGCTAGGGCTGGGCATTACGCTATGATCGCGCCTTCACCGGGGGTGTCTTGCGCGCGCAGGACTGAGAAATACCCCATGAACCTGATCTGGGTCATGCCAGCGTAGGAAGTGTGATGGGAAAGATATGCCGTGCGTTATAGGGGCTCTTTCGTTTCATGCATCCGACTGGATTTTTTGAAACGTTACGAGGCTTACTATGAACCACGGCATTTTTTCTTTGTTCCGGCGCACCAGCAATACTTTGCTTGCAGCAACCCTTGCTGTTGCTGTCAGTTCTCCTTCGCTCGCAGCGGATACGCCTGTGGAGTTACGCGTTTTAACCCACAGCTCGTTTGCCATCCCCAAGCCTTTGTTGGCGCAGTTTGAAAAAGAGGCGGGTGTGAAACTGCGCATTGTGAAAGCGGGCGATGCGGGTGAAATACTCAATAAACTGATTCTGACGCGGGCAGCGCCCATCGCGGATGTGGTCTTTGGTATTGACAATGCGCTTGCCTCCAAAGCCTTGGCTGCGGGTGTACTGGAGAGCTCAGCGGCTGCCGCAAGCCAACGCCAAAGCACCGCTCCATTACCGGCCCCATTGGTCCCAGTAGATTACGGTTATGTGACCGTGAACTATGACAAAGCCTGGTTTGCCAAACGCGCAATGGCCTTACCGAAAACACTCGACGAGTTGGCACAACCTGGCATGGCAAAGCTATTGGTCGTGCAAAACCCCGCAACCTCCAGCCCAGGCTATGCGTTTTTATTGGCCACGATTGGTGCCATGGGAGAAGAAAAGGCCTTTGACTGGTGGGCCCGTATGCGCAGTGGCGGCGTGAAAGTAGCGAAAGGCTGGAGCGAGGCGTATTACACACACTTCAGTCGTGCAGAGGGTGGCGCACACCCCTTGGTGGTCAGTTACGCCAGCAGTCCGGCAGCCGAGCTGTTTTATAGCAAGGAGAAAATTTCGGAGCCGCCTACAGGTAGCCTGACACTTGCAGGCGGTGTTTTTCGCCAAGTGGAAGGGGTGGCTTTGGTCAAGGGCGGAAAGTCGCGCGTGGCAGCAGAAAAATTCATCGACTTCTTGCGCTCAAGCGCAGTACAACAACAAATGCAAACCGTGATGTGGATGTACCCTGCCGAAGTGGGTGTGGCCCGTGCGGAGGTGATGAAGTTTGCGCCAGAGCCTGCCAAGTTTGATTCACCCAGTGACAAAGACATTGCGGAGAAAGGCGCAGCGTGGGTTGCACGTTGGACCAAGGTGGTCTTGAAGTAATTTGCAAAACCTCCCTGCAATGCGTGCATCTTTGCAAGTTCGCTCAGGCCTTTGGCTGATGGCCGGCTTGCCTGTGCTTTTTTTGCTCGGGATGCTGATTGCACCGGTGGGGCGCTTGCTGCTCGAAGGCGCATGGGCAGAGCAGGGCGACGCGGCCACCCTGTGGCTTGCGCCGTGGCAAGATCCTTATGTGCGTTGGCGCATGCTCTGGTCTGCCTTGCAAGCTACTCTCACCTGTGGCCTGGTCTTGGTCTTGGGGGTTCCCATCGCGTGGGTCTTGGCGCGGCTTGAATTTACGGGGCGTGCGTGGGTACTTCGCGCATTGATGCTGCCTTTTGTGGTGCCCACCTTGGTTGCAGCGATGGGTGTATTGGTTCTGTTGGGGCCGCAGGGTTGGGTGGTGCAATGGGGTGGGCCCAGCTTAGAAGGCACGCCGTATTTGCTTTTGTATGGCAATGTGTTTTTTAATTTGTGTGTCTTTGTGCGTGCAGCAACCGAAGGCTTGGAGCAGGTGAGTGCATCACGCATGGCGGCCGCCCGAACTTTGGGTGCTACGCCGTGGCGTGCGTTTTGGCGGGTGGAGTGGCCAGCGATTTTGCCGTGGTTGATGTCGGCGCTGTGCTTGGTTTTTCTCTATTGCTTTTCTGGTTTTGGATTGGCATTGGTGCTGGGTGGGCAACAATATGCAACGGTGGAGGTTGAAATCTACACGCTGGTAGCCCATGAGCTCCAATTGGCACAAGCCGGCGTTTTGGCCTTGTGGGTCTTGCTTTTTACCGGTGGGCTGGCTTGGACTTACGCTTGGGTAGAAAGTCGCCTTGCCGCTCCGGTGCGCGCGGACCGCATGGGCAGACGCAGGCCGCAAACGGCAGGCCAATGGTTGGCTGTGGGAGCGGCACTTGGGATTTTGGTGGTTTTTTGTATTGCTCCTTTGCTGGCTATTGTGGTCCGTGCCGCCCAAACGGGTTCGGCGGCTTGGGGTATCTTGCAAGACCCAGATACCCTCGGTGCCCTTTGGAACACCGTTCGTTTTTCTGCATCCGCATTGGTGCTTGCAACGGTACTCGGGCTGATCCATGCCTTAGCCGCGCAGCGTGTTATCTGGTTGCGTACCTTGGTTTTCTTGCCTTTTGTGGTGTCGCCTATTTTGGTGGCGTTTGGTTTGCTGCTCTTGTATCCAAGCTGGACTGCCAGCGCGCCTTTGTTGGTGGCTGCATATGCTTTGCTGGCCTATCCTTTTGTGGCGAAGTCGGTTGCTGCAGGTTTGGATGCGATTCCACCTTCACTTTTAGCCGCTGCGCAAACCTTGGGCGCGAGCCGCTTGCGGGTTTTTTGGCGCGTTACTTTCCCGCTCCTGTTGCCTGCGCTGCGAAGAGGCATGGCATTTGCTGCGGCCACCGCTGTGGGGGAGTTTGCCGTGACTTTGTTTTTAAGCCGGCCTGAATGGGCGACCTTGAGCACACGTATTTACGAACACCTTGGCCGCCCAGGCGCGGCCCACCACGATGCGGCTTTGGTCTTGGCCTGTGTTCTGATGGCCTTGGCCTTGGCTGTCTTTATGCTCATTGAGCGACCCAGCGCGAACGGACACACCGACAGAGAAACCTATGCTTGAACTTCAATCGATCTCTAAACGCTGGATCCCGCAGGGTGCCAGCCCGCGCCAGCTCTTGCAAGATGTCAAATTGCAGGTCAAGCCGGGGGAAACTGTCGCGCTGCTTGGGCCTTCGGGCAGCGGGAAAAGTACGCTGCTCAAAATCATCGCAGGGCTTGAAGGATCAGACGCGGGTCGGATTTTTTGCCAAGGAAAAGACATCACCGATACACCGCCAGAGAAGCGCGGTTTTGCACTGATGTTTCAAGACTTTGCGCTGTTTCCCCATCTCAACGTACAAGACAACGTGGCCTTTGGTTTGGTAGAGCAAGGACTGCGACGTACGCTTGCAAGAGAAAAAGCCCAAGCCATGTTGCAGCGTTTTGGAATGCAACCCTATGCAAGCGCTAAAGTTTGGCAACTCTCTGGGGGTGAGCAACAGCGTGTGGCGTTGGCAAGGGCCTTGATTACTGAGCCCAGGGTTTTGTTACTAGATGAACCCTTTTCTGCCCTCGACGCTGATTTGCGCCACAGCCTTCGCACAGAATTTCAAAACCGCATCACACACGCTCCCATGGCCGTGGTGTGGGTAACCCATGATGAGGCCGAAGCCCGCAGTGTGGGAGCGCGGGGGTTTAGATTGCTTGAAGGGCGCTTGTTGCCTGTTTGGTAAGGGGCAACTGCTCCATTTCAGTTTGAACTGAAGTTGTGGGGTGTCAACAGCGTTGGCTTGGCGTCTTCGAGCAAGGCAGGGTAGTCACGGCTAAAGTGCAGCCCGCGGCTTTCATGGCGAGCGCGGGCGCTTTGAACGATGAGGTCTGCCACCTGAACCAGGTTGCGCAGCTCGAGCAAATCTCGACTCACATGAAAATGCGCATAGAACTCTTGGATTTCGCCTTGCAATAAGGCAATGCGGTGGGCCGCGCGTTCCAAGCGTTTGTTGGTGCGAACAATGCCAACGTAATCCCACATAAAGCGTCGCAGCTCATCCCAGTTGTGGGAAATCACGACAGACTCATCGGCATCGGTAACGCGGCTGTCATCCCACGCAGGAAGAGCGAGCAAGGTTGTTGCTTTGCTCAGCCCAATGTCGTGGCTGGTGGCTCGGGCAAAAACCATGCATTCCACCAAGGAGTTGCTGGCCAATCGGTTGGCGCCATGCAAGCCGCTGCAAGCAGCCTCGCCGATGGCGTACAAGCCGGCAACGTCGGTGCGACCATGCAGGTCTGCGACCACGCCGCCACAGGTGTAATGGGCTGCGGGCACCACGGGAATAGGCTGGCGGCTGATATCAATACCCAGCTCTAAGCAGCGGGCATAGATGTTAGGAAAGTGCTCTTGGATAAAAACCAAAGGTTGGTGCGAGATGTCTAAGTACACACAGTCCAAGCCGCCTTTTTTCATCTCAAAGTCAATCGCACGGGCCACCACGTCGCGGGGCGCGAGTTCTGCACGGCTATCGTGCTTGGGCATGAAGCGCGTGCCGTCGGGCAGCAAGAGCCGGCCGCCTTCGCCACGCACGGCCTCGCTGATTAAAAAAGATTTGGCGTGCGGGTGGTACAAACAGGTGGGGTGAAACTGGATGAACTCCATGTTTTGAACCTGGCAACCCGCGCGCCAAGCGGCCGCAATACCGTCGCCCGTGGCGGTATCGGGGTTGGTGGTGTAGAGGTACACCTTGCCTGCGCCGCCGGTGGCTAAGACCGTGTGGGCGGCCTGAAAAGTCAGGACTTCGTCGGTCGCTTCATCAAGTGCATACAGCCCCACACAGCTTTTTTCTTGCGATGGATACCCTTTGATTTTGTCACTGGTAATCAAATCGACCAGGGTGTGGTTTTGAAACAGGGTGATGTTGGGTGAACTTTTGACGCGTTCGATCAAGGTGCGCTGCACGGCGGCGCCAGTGGCGTCGGTGACATGGACAATGCGCCTGGCGCTGTGGCCGCCTTCGCGTGTGAGGTGCAACTGGCCGTCTTCGGTGCTAAAGGGAACGCCCATGGCTTGCAACCAGGCAATGGCTTGCGGGGCTTGCTCAACCACAAACTGGGTGGCGGCGAGATCACACAAGCCTGCGCCTGCCACCAAAGTGTCGTCCACGTGCGCGGCAAAGCTGTCCGATTTGTCCCACACCGCAGCGATACCACCTTGGGCCCAACCACTGGAGCCTTCACTCACTGCGCGTTTGGTGATGATGGCAACCCGGTATTTTTCAGACAACAGCAGTGCAGCACTCAGACCCGCTAAGCCGCTGCCAACGATCAGAACATCAAAGTTCAGCGAAGACGGTTTGTGTTTCATACCCTTAGCTGATTCGCATGCCGGGCTTGGCACCAGGCCAGGGGGTCAGAATATAGATGCCGGCATCGGTCGTGCCGTCGGCGTGGCTGGCAGCAAGCACCATGCCTTCACTTACGCCAAACTTCATCTTGCGAGGAGCCAAGTTGGCCACCATCACAGTGAGTTTGCCTTTGAGGTCTTCGGGCTTGTACCTGCTGGCGATGCCCGAGAAGACGTTGCGCGTGCGGCCTTCGCCCACATCGAGCGTGAGGCGCAGCAGCTTGACAGAGCCTTCGACGCTCTCACAATTGACGATCTGGGCAATCCGCAGATCGATCTTGGTGAAGTCGTCGATCGAGATGGTGGGCGCGATGTCTTCGCCACCGGGGGTGACTTTTTCTTCCACCACAGCAGGGGGTTCAAATAAGGCTTCGAGTTGTTCGGGGGTGACACGTTGCATGAGATGTTGGTAGGGTTGAATGCTGGCCACCGTACCCGTAGCGTTCCAGTGTTGCATGGAGGTTCCAGTGAAGGCCTGCACCGCTTGGGCCAATGAAGGCAATACAGGCGCTAAGTAGCGGCTTAGTTCTACAAAGGCATTAATGAGCAAGGAGCACACTTGGTGCAGGGCTTGGTTGTTGGCTGCATCTTTGGCCAAGTCCCAGGGCTTGTGTTGGTCCACATAGGCGTTGACCTTGTCGGCAAGCAGCATGATTTCGCGGGCAGCTTTGCCAAACTCGCGTGCATCGTAAGCTTGGGCAATGCTGTCTTTGGCGGCATGAATGTCGCTCAATAACGCAGAGCCTTGCTCGCTAAAACTTTGCGTCAAGGTGCCATCAAAGCGCTTGGTCAAGAAGCCCGCCGCACGGCTTGCAATGTTGACGAACTTGCCAATCAAATCGCTGTTGACGCGGGCCATGAAGTCTTCGGCATTGAAGTCGATGTCTTCATTTTTATTGTTGAGCTTGGTGGCCAGGTAGTAGCGCAACCACTCGGGGTTCATGCCCAGGCTCAGGTATTTGAGTGGGTCTAAGCCGGTGCCGCGGCTCTTGCTCATCTTCTCGCCGTTGTTGACGGTGAGAAAGCCATGGACGTGCACTTTGTCTGGGACTTTGCGGCCGCTGAACTTGAGCATGGCGGGCCAAAACAGCGTGTGAAAGGTGACGATGTCCTTGCCGATGAAGTGGTGCTGCTCCAAGGCCGGGTTGGCCATGTAGGCGTCGTAGTCTTGGCCGCGTTTTTCCAGCAGGTTTTTCAGCGAAGCCAGATAGCCCACGGGCGCGTCGAGCCAAACATAAAAGTACTTGCCCGGCGCATCGGGAATTTCAATGCCAAAGTAGGGTGCGTCACGCGAGATATCCCAGTCGCCCAGTCCTTCGCTGGTCGTACCATCGGGGTTGGTACGAATGGTGAACCACTCTTTGACCTTGTTGGCCACTTCGGGTTGCAGTTTGCCGTCTTGCGTCCATTGTTCAAGAAAGGCCACGCAGCGTGGGTCAGACAACTTGAAGAAAAAGTGTTCCGAGCTTTTCATCTCCGGCTTGGCGCCTGACAAAGCGGAGAAGGGGTTGATCAAGTCGGTGGGCGCGTATACCGCTCCGCAGACTTCGCAGTTGTCACCGTACTGGTCTTTGGCATGGCATTTGGGGCACTCGCCTTTAATGAACCGGTCTGGCAAAAACATGTTCTTCTCGGGGTCGAAGAACTGGTCAATCGTTCGCCGCTCAATCAGCGAGCCGCCTTGTGATTGGGGAATATCGCGCAAGTCGCGGTAAATTTGGCGGGCGAGTTCGTGGTTTTCGGGTGCATCTGTGCTGTGCCAATTGTCAAAAGCAATGTGAAAACCATCCAGGTACTGCTTGCGGCCTGCGGCAATCTGGGCCACAAACTGCTGCGGGGTGATGCTAGCCTTTTCGGCGGCAATCATGATGGGCGCGCCGTGGGTGTCGTCTGCGCTAACAAAGTCAACGTGGTGGCCCTGCATTCTTTGGTACCGCACCCAAATATCGGCCTGGATGTATTCCATGATGTGGCCAATGTGAAAATTGCCATTGGCGTAGGGCAGGGCGGTGGTGACAAAAAGTTGGCGAGACATGGGCAGTTAGGCAAATGGGGACGAGGAGTCGCAGAGGATGGCAATGCGCCAAAGTCCTTGATTTTAGACGGCAGCCCTGTGCTTGACCGCTACCAACCAAAGAAGGCGCAAATGTCCTCGCGTTGGGCTTGGGCATCTGAAAAACCCAGGGCCATGAGTTCTTGGGTATACGGGCTTTCAAATAGCAAATAACTCGCCATCGCCGCGCCCTTAAAGTCCGCCTTGGAAGAAGAGATTCCAACGGCGCCCAGCATGGTCCGAACCCCCAAAGGCAATGCTTCAATGTGCTTGGAAGCAATGGTATCCAAGCGCTGACTTGGCGCAATCACCAACACCGAAATATCACGCAGGCGGCTGGCACTGCGGGAGGCCTCAGGCACCAAAGCGATGGTTTGGTTAATTCTGCGAACCCGTTCAATGTCAACAGCCAAGGCGTCTAGAAAAATACTCGACATGGCGTGGCCAGCTATTTGGGCAATGGACGGATACGCTCCATCGGTTTGCTGTTGCCCATCGGCTTTGGGCTCGTTCATCCGCCCCGCACCAATCACCAAAATACGATCTGCGCCGAGATGAATCGCCGGCGCAAGCGGCGCGCTTTGCCGCATGGAGCCATCCCCAAAGTATTCTTGGTGCGATTGAACTGCAAGTGCCTTCGCAGGAAAAATAAAGGGAATGGCCGAAGAGGCAAGCAAATGGTCCAAAGTAATCGGCGCGCGAAGGGCATACCGCTGCGTGCGCTCCCACAACGAGAGTTGGGCGTGTCCTTGAAAAAAAGTAAGGTGCTGGCCTGAGGTGTAACTCGAAGCAGTGATTGCCAGTGCTTTGAGGTGGCCTTGGCCAATCAAGGCCTGTAGCCGCTCCAAGGGGACCAAGTTCAAAAGAAGTTGGCCTAACGGGGCATTGTTAAGCAAGGAGCGCGGTTTGATGCGCCACCATTTGGCAACCATCCAACCCACGGAGAGCATGCTGAGCCATTTGGCTCCAGAGCGCACCATGCTCAAACTATCGGCCTGGTAAATATGGTCGGCATGCATTGCGGACCACGTACTTGCTATTTTGTTGACCGCCGCATCGAAGTCGTCTGCTCCACAGGCCAAAGCCGCTGCGTTGATAGCGCCTGCAGAGGTTCCAACCACAATGGGGAAGGGGTTGACCTGCAACGCAGCGTTTTGTTGCCGGCGAATCTCTGCGATGGCTTGAAGTACGCCTACCTGGTAAGCAGCACGGGCACCACCGCCACTTAAAACCAAGGCAGTTGCGGGATTTTCAGGCAAGGGTTGCAATGTGCGCATGGTTTCATTATCCAGAGAAACCATGCCTTGGGTATGTATTCAAACTACCGCTAGACTCTCGCTTAGTCAAAATTTCAAGGAAACTTTTCGTGGCAGCCTCTGAACAAAGCATTCTTGACGCACTCAAACACGTCATTGACCCCCATACCGGCAAAGATTTTGTCAGCAGCAAGTGCATCAAAAACATCAAGATCGAAGGTGATACGGTGCACTTTGATTTAGAGATGGGATACCCCGCTCAAAGCCTGCTCCAAGGGTACTGCGAAGCCTTGGCGGCAGCGGCCCAAGCCATTGAGGGCGTGGTCCATGTCGAAATTCAACCTCGCTTGCATATCAGCGCCCATGCGGTTCAGCGCGGCGTACAACTTTTGCCCGGCGTGAAAAACATCGTGGCGGTGGCTTCAGGCAAGGGCGGCGTAGGAAAAAGCACGACCGCAGCCAACTTGGCATTGGCATTGGCTGCCGAAGGTGCACGTGTGGGATTGCTCGATGCCGATATTTACGGCCCCAGCATGCCCATGATGATGGGTATTGAAGGCAAACCGGCCTCGGAAGACGGCAAGACCATGGAGCCTATGGTCAATTACGGCGTTCAGGTGATGTCGATTGGTTTTTTAGTCGCCCAAGACGAAGCCATGATTTGGCGTGGCCCAATGGCTACCCAGGCACTTGAGCAGTTGCTGCGCCAAACCCATTGGAAAGAGCTCGATTATTTGATCGTCGACATGCCACCAGGTACCGGAGATATTCAGCTCACCCTGAGCCAGCGCGTTCCGATGACGGGAGCCGTGGTCGTCACAACGCCCCAAGACATTGCGCTTTTGGATGCCAAAAAAGGCATCAAGATGTTTGAAAAAGTGGGCGTTCCCATCTTGGGCATTGTGGAAAACATGGCGGTACACGTCTGCAGCAGCTGCGGTCATATCGAGCATATTTTTGGTGCCGATGGTGGCAAAAAAATGGCTGCAGAGTACGGCATGGATTATTTGGGTGCCTTGCCGTTGGCGATGTCGATCCGCGAGCAAGCCGACAGCGGCCGCCCCACGGTGGTCGCTGAACCTGAAGGCGAAGTGGCAGGTTTGTACAAAGCCTTGGCGCGTAAAGTGGCCGTGGCGATTGCGGCAAAAAACAAAGATTTTTCATCCAAGTTCCCTAGTATCACGATCAGCAAAGCAACCTGAGTTTGTTCGGTCGGGTCCATGGGGACGCCGACACAAATTGCCTCCATACTGAAGCTGTTGCGCTCATCAGCGTTGCAGTTATTCACTTTCACACCATTGGAGACATTCTTGGCAACTTACTCCCCCGCTTTGCTCGACAAAGAGCGAATCATTGCAGGCCCCGGCTTTAACCGCTGGTTGGTACCTCCCGCGGCGTTGGCGATCCATCTTTGTATCGGCATGGCGTATGGTTTTTCTGTTTTTTGGTTGCCCTTGTCCAAAGCCTTGGGTATCAAGGAGGCCATCAATTGCGGCCCTGAAGTCGGCTTTTTAGGTCAATTGTTTACAACGAGCTGCGATTGGCAAATCTCCACCTTGGGTTGGATGTACACCTTGTTCTTTGTTCTGCTGGGTTCGAGTGCGGCCACTTGGGGTGGCTGGTTAGAGCGTGTAGGTCCTCGCAAAGCCGGTGTGGTGTCTGCTTTGTGCTGGTGTGGCGGTATGCTTTTCTCCGCTTTGGGCGTGTACTTGCACCAGTTCTGGATGATGATTGTTGGCTCCGGCATCATCGGCGGGATTGGCTTGGGGCTGGGATACATCTCTCCCGTGTCCACCTTGATCAAATGGTTCCCTGACCGCCGCGGCATGGCGACAGGCATGGCGATCATGGGCTTTGGTGGCGGAGCCATGATTGGTTCTCCCTTGGCTGCAGATTTGATGAAATATTTTGCGACCCCCACCGATGTGGGAGTGATGCAAACTTTTGTGGTCATGGCGTGTATTTACTTCGTATTCATGATGGCCGGCGCCTTTGGCTACCGTGTTCCTGAGACGGGCTGGAAGCCCGCCGGATGGACGCCACCACCTGCCCAAGTTAACAACGACATGATTACCCAACGCCACGTTCACGTGAGCAAAGTGTGGGGCATCCCTCAGTTTTGGCTGATTTGGATGGTCTTATGCATGAACGTGAGTGCCGGTATCGGTGTGATCGGTATGGCTTCCCCCATGTTGCAAGAAGTGTTTGGTGGAGCTTTGATTGGTATTCCTGCCAAGTTTGGCGAGCTTGACAAAACGCAGTTGGCGGCGATTGCCACCGTTGCTGCTGGCTTTACAGCGCTTTTAAGCCTTTTCAACATTGGCGGGCGGTTTTTTTGGGCTAGCCTGTCAGACCTGCTGGGCCGTAAGCTCACCTACGTGGTGTTCTTCGTATTGGGTGGCGTGATGTATTTCAGCGTTCCTGGCAGCGCAGGGGCGGGCAGCATTGTCTTGTTTGTTTCGGCCTTCTGCGTGATTTTGAGTATGTACGGCGGCGGTTTTGCAACCGTCCCAGCCTATTTGGCCGACCTTTTTGGTACGCAAATGGTGGGCGCGATCCACGGCCGATTGCTTACCGCATGGGCTACGGCAGGTGTTTTGGGCCCCGTGGTGGTGAACTACATGCGTGAATACCAACTCGGCTTGGGCATCCCGCGCGAGCAGGTCTATAACCAAACCATGTATATTTTGGTTGGTATGTTGGTTGTGGGTCTCATTTGCAATCTCTTGGTTCGCCCCTTGGATAACAAATGGTTCATGACTGATGCAGAATTGGCAGAAGAGAAACGTTTGGCCCATGAAAAAGCGGCTGCATCGGAGATGGTGCGCGGCAGTGAAGCAGGTGCTGACTCGGTGAGCGCGCTCACAGTGACGTTGGCGTGGGCTGCGGTTGGCATTCCCTTGGCTTGGGGTGTGTACCGCACGCTGCAAAGCGTGGCCAAGTTTTTCGCCTGATTTTTAACTTGTGTGATTAAGCCCTGCACCTTTTAGGGGTTGCGGGGCTTTGCGTTTAATTGACTATGCAAAAACCAACCGCGATTGCCAGTGTTTCTCTAGGTTCTGTGGACGATATGCGCAAGCACATCCGCAGTAAAAGCAAGCTCAAGGGGCGCCAGTCCGACGACATGTCAGTGGCTGAAGTTCGCGCCTTGATCGGAGCGGGGCCGCACCGGCGTGACTTGCTGATTGAGTTGCTGCATGTACTCAACGACGCCTACCGCTGTTTGCATGACCGCCACTTGGTGGCATTGGCCAAAGAGATGAATATCCCCATGGCCGAGGTCTATGAGGTGGCCACTTTTTACCACCATTTCGAAGTCCTCCGGGGTGATGAACAAGCGGCTGGCATCACCGTGCGGGTGTGCGATGGTTTGAGTTGTGAATTAGCCGGAGCCCAAGACTTGCTGGCCCGACTTCCCCAAATTTTAGGCAACGCTGATGTGCGCGTGATCCCGGCACCGTGCCTTGGGCGTTGCGAGCAGGCTCCAGTGGCCGTGGTCCATCAAAACCCGATTCCGTTTGCGTCAACTGAGGCCGTCGCCTCTGCTGTGAAAGCTGCTGCGGTGTCTCACCCCAAAGGGACTCAGGCAAAAGTATTTGACGCCGCATCCTGGGCCGAAAAATCGGTTTCACCCGTTGCCAAGGACGTCAAAGTATCTCCAGATTACGTCGGGTTAGAGGCTTACCGCGCCCAAGGTGGCTACGCCTTAGCAGTCGCTCTTTCCAATGGACAGCAAGACTGCGAAGCCGTGGTCAAAGCGATGGAAGACTCTGGTCTTCGCGGCTTAGGCGGCGCAGGCTTTCCGGCTGGGCGGAAATGGCGCATTGTGCGCGACCAAGTGGCACCTAAGTTGATGGCAGTCAATATCGACGAAGGCGAGCCCGGAACCTTCAAAGACCGCACCTATTTAGAGCGCGACCCCCACCGGTTTTTAGAAGGTCTCTTAGTGGCTGCCAAGGTCGTAGGCATTGATGCTTGCTATATCTATTTGCGGGACGAATACCATGGTTGCCGCGCCATTTTGGAAGTGGAGCTGGCCCAACTTCAAGCCCATCCACCGTGCCCCTTGCCCACCATTGAGCTGCGCCGAGGCGCCGGCGCCTACATTTGCGGCGAAGAGTCGGCGATGATCGAAAGTATCGAGGGTAAGCGGGGCGAACCTCGGATGCGCCCCCCGTATATCGCCCAAGTGGGGCTGTTTGGTCGTCCCACGCTGGAACACAATTTTGAAACCTTGTACTGGGTACGAGACATTGTGCAAAAAGGCCCGCAGTGGTTTAGCAGTTTTGGCCGCAACGGACGCAAAGGGCTGCGCAGCTTTAGCGTGAGCGGTCGGGTAAAAAACCCTGGCGTGAAGCTTGCACCGGCTGGAATTAACTTACAAGAACTGGTGGATGAATACTGCGGTGGTATGGCCGAGGGCCATACGCTGTATGCCTACTTGCCTGGAGGCGCTTCGGGCGGTATTTTGCCGGCCAGCATGGCCAACATTCCCCTGGACTTTGACACGCTGCAACCCCATGGTTGCTTTATCGGATCTGCCGCAGTCATCGTTCTCAGTGACAAAGACACAGCCCGGGGTGCAGCGCTCAATATGATGCGTTTCTTTGCCCATGAAAGCTGCGGTCAATGCACGCCGTGCCGCGTAGGAACAGCCAAAGCCGCGACCTTGATGCAGGCCACAACCTGGGACAACGCAACCTTGGAAGACCTTAACGTGGTGATGACCGATGCGTCTATTTGCGGTCTAGGCCAAGCCGCACCCAACCCGATTCGCTGTGTCCAAAAATACTTTCCCCAGGAGGTCATGTAAATGAACGCCCCTGCCAAACTCTCTGAAATAACAGTCAAAACCGTCGAATTCAAACTCGACCAACAAACCGTTCACGCTTTTGAGGGCGAGTCGATTCTCAAGGCCGCCAAGCGCCACGGCATTGATATTCCGCACCTTTGCTACAAAGACGGCATGCGCGCCGATGGCAATTGCCGGGCCTGCGTGGTCGAGGTCAAAGGTGAACGTACATTGGCGCCCAGTTGCTGTCGCAGTGCAACCGAGGGCATGGAAGTGCAGACGCAAAGCGAGCGTGCCGTCAAAAGCCAAAAAATGGTTTTGGAGATGCTGCTCTCCGACATGCCTGATACGGGTTACAAGTGGGACGAGGCCAATGAAAAGTTGCAGCATGGCGAACTCAGCGTCTGGGCTGATCGCATGGATGTCACCGTTCGCCCCGAGTTGAAAGCGCTTCGCC
>JAIPDD010000051.1 GCA_021737875.1 Sulfuritalea sp. | reverse complement strand
GCGTACCAATGCGCGGACCCGCAAAGGTCCACGTAAGGCCGCCGCATCATTGAAGAAATAAGAGATTACTATGGCAAAAGCTCCTTCAAATAGCGCAGCACAACGTGTTCGCAAGAAAGTTCGTAAAAACGTTGCAGACGGCATCGCTCACGTGCATGCTTCTTTCAACAATACGATCATTACCATCACCGATCGCCAAGGCAATGCGTTGTCATGGGCTTCTTCCGGTGGACAAGGATTCAAAGGTTCACGTAAATCGACTCCCTTTGCTGCTCAGGTAGCTTCTGAAGTCGCCGGACGTGCGGCTTTGGAGCAAGGTATTAAAAACCTTGATGTTGAGATCAAAGGACCCGGTCCTGGTCGTGAGTCTTCGGTGCGTGCTTTGGCTGCATTGGGAATTCGTATCAACATGATTGCTGATGTGACGCCAGTACCGCACAACGGTTGCCGCCCACAAAAGCGCCGTCGCATCTAATTTTTAACAAGCCCACCGCCAACGGTTCTTGCCGTTGGCTCCCACACTTCGTGTGTGGCAGATGATATAAAAAGGAAGTTCAAGTGGCACGCTATCTAGGCCCCAAGGCCAAACTCTCACGCCGTGAAGGCACGGACCTGTTTCTGAAAAGTGCACGTCGCGCTATCGGTGACAAGGCCAAATTCGATTCCAAGCCAGGTCAACACGGCCGCACTTCTGGTGCCCGTACGTCGGATTACGGTTTGCAATTGCGCGAAAAGCAAAAAGTAAAACGCATGTATGGCGTGTTGGAGCGTCAGTTCCGCCGTTATTTTGAAGAAGCCGATCGCCGCAAGGGCAATACAGGCGCAAACCTGTTGTTCTTGTTGGAGTCTCGTTTGGACAACGTGGTGTACCGCATGGGCTTTGGCTCCACGCGTGCAGAAGCCCGTCAGTTGGTTTCCCACAAAGCAATCACAGTGAACGGGCACTCCGTCAACATCCCTTCCTATATGGTCAAGGTCGGTGACGTGTTGGCCATTCGTGAAAAGTCTAAAAAGCAAACACGTGTCGCAGAAGCACTGCAGTTGGCCCAGCAAGTTGGCATGCCATCTTGGGTTGATGTGAGCATTGAAAAAGCAGAAGGCACCTTCAAAGCGGTGCCTGACCGTGACCTGTTTGGCGCTGATATCAACGAATCATTGATTGTTGAGTTGTATTCACGTTAATTCGTTTGAATGTTGTTAGAAATCGTTCCTATGCCGTGGTTTTCTGCGGTGTAGGTGCTTCACCAGCCTTACCGACGTAACGAGTCGGGGGTATTGAGAGGAAGTCCGAATGCAAAGTAATCTACTAAAACCAAAAACCATCAGCGTTGAGCAAATCGGTTTAAACCGTGCCAAAGTGGCTCTCGAGCCTTTTGAGCGCGGTTACGGCCACACCCTGGGTAACGCATTGCGTCGGGTGTTGCTGTCATCCATGCCAGGCTACGCTGCAACTGAAGTCACCATTGCCGGTGTGCTCCATGAGTATTCGTCTATCGACGGTATTCAAGAGGACGTGGTCAACATTTTGTTGAACCTCAAAGGCGTGGTATTTAAGCTTCACAACCGCGACGAAGTCACTTTAAGCCTGCGTAAAGACGCCGAAGGCGTTGTCACGGCTGCTGATATTCAAACGCCCCATGACGTTGAAATTGTCAACCCAGACCACGTGATTGCGCACTTGTCTTCTGGCGGCAAACTTGACATGCAAATCAAGGTCGAAAAAGGCCGTGGTTATGTGCCTGGTTCGATGCGTCGCCATGGCGATGAGCCTACCAAGTCGATTGGTCGCATGATTTTGGACGCGTCGTTCTCCCCCGTAAAGCGGGTGAGCTATGTGGTCGAGAGCGCGCGTGTGGAACAGCGTACCGATTTGGATAAATTGGTCGTTGAAATTGAAACCAATGGCGCGATTACGGCTGAAGACGCAGTGCGCGCTTCGGCACGTATCTTGGTCGAGCAGTTGGCTGTGTTTGCACAGCTTGAAGGCAACGAGCTTGCAGGTTTTGGTGCGCCAGTATCTGGTCGTGAACCCAAGTTTGATCCTATTTTGCTGCGCCCAGTCGATGAGTTGGAACTCACCGTTCGCTCCGCCAACTGCCTCAAAGCGGAAAACATTTACTACATTGGCGACTTGATTCAACGCACTGAAAATGAGTTGTTGAAGACGCCTAACTTGGGTCGTAAATCACTCAATGAGATCAAGGAAGTCTTGGCCTCACGTGGTTTAACCTTGGGAATGAAATTAGAGAGCTGGCCTCCTGCTGCTCTCGAAAAGCACTAAGCATTAGTGCCTCTGTATGGAGCCCTCGGGGTTCCGCGCCACGGGCAGTACCTGATACGGCTGCCTGTTTACTATTAAAGGAAATCTACCATGCGCCACGGACACGGACTACGTAAACTCAATCGCACCACATCGCACCGTTTAGCGATGCTTCGCAACATGATGAATTCACTCATCGCCCACGAAGCCATTAAGACAACGGTTCCCAAGGCCAAAGAATTGCGCCGCGTGGTTGAGCCAATGATCACACTCGCAAAAGAAGCCACCGTTGCAAATCGCCGCTTGGCCTTTGACCGTTTGCGTGACCGCGACAGTGTGACCAAATTATTCGATGTATTGGGACCGCGCTTCAAGGCCCGTCCTGGTGGTTACACCCGCATCTTGAAAATGGGATTCCGTGTCGGTGATAACGCACCTATGGCATTGGTTGAATTGGTAGATCGTGAAGAAACTACTGATGCCAATGCAGTAGAAGCGGCTGAATAAGACTACAATACAAACTTACCGCGCGATGGAGCAGCCTGGTAGCTCGTTGGGCTCATAACCCAAAGGTCGTAGGTTCAAATCCTACTCGCGCAACCAAACAACTGGCGAAAATCGCAGTTACACAACGCCAACTTTCGAGTTGGCGTTTTGCTTTGTAAACAAGGACTTTTGTATGGCCTTTCCACTCGATCCCGATACCGTATCCCATGGAATTGCACTGTCCGTGGCGCCCGTGTTTTTGCTCACTGCAGTGGCAGGAATGATTGGCGCAGTGGCCAACCGATTGGCTCGGATCATTGACCGTGCACGCGTGCTTGAGGAACGCATTGAAAACGATACAAGGCCCCAAGACAATGCGAAGGCGTACAAAGAACTCTCGGTTTTACGAAAGCGCGGGCTCCTCGCCAATTCCAGCATTGCCTTGCTCACTCTGTGTGCGTTTTGTATTGGAATCACCATCATTGTCTTGTTTCTAGGAGAGACGGTTGATTTCACCGGCCTGCGCTTATCGATTGTGGGCTTCCTTGCAGGCATCGTTTGTTTTCTATTGGCGCTGGCTTGCTTCTTGGCTGAAACATTGATGGCTGCGCGTTTGTTGAATTTTGCGAAACCACAAAATACGCGCAATTGAGCGTGCGTTTGAAAAACCTAGTCTGACTTTTCCACTTCAACCGCGCAGTCATAAAACGTGGGTGCATGGCCCAAGTCGGTAAGGGTTTGGCTGGTGAGTTCGTTGACGTTGGTGCCATGGGCGCCCAATTTGCGCCACCAAACCCCTAAGCCATTGACTACGCCCACGCGTGCGCGCGCACTCACTTCAGCTGTGCAGTGGTATTGCCCTCGGCTATTGAAAACACGAACCTGGTCACCCGATTGAATATGCCGTTGAGCCGCATCGGCAGCATGGATTTCAATATGGGGTTCGCCTTCAATGTCGCGCAAGCTTTTGACATTGACAAAACTTGAATTTAAAAAATTCCGCGCAGGCGGTGAAATCATCGCTAAAGGGTAGTCGGCGTTGGCGTTGGCTGGTTCAAAGTTGGGCAGGTAGTCTGGCAAGCCATCAAGCCCCTGTTGGGCAAGGCGTGGGCTAAAAAATTCGCACCGCCCTGATGGTGTTGGAAAGTTGCCGTTGGCAAAGGGGGCATCTTCGGTAGGCAAGGAGACAAACCCTTGTTGTAAAAGCAACTCAAAATCCACTCTGGAGTCGAAAGCCGTGCGACACAGTGAGACGTCATCTTCTTCAAAGCACGCGTCGGTAAACCCCATATGCTTTGCCAGCTTGCGAAAAATAGCTGAATTGGTTTTGGCTTCGCCCAGGGGCGCAATCGCCGGTCGGTTCAGCAAGATGTCCGTGTGCCCATAGGTCGTGTGTACGTCCCAGTGTTCGAGTTGGGTGGTAGCCGGAAGAATGAAGTCAGCGTAGTCAGCGGTATCGGTTTGAAAATGCTCTAAAACAACGGTAAACAAATCCTCGCGCGCAAACCCTTGCACCACTTTGCTGGAATCCGGTGCGACGGCCACCGGATTGCTGTTGTAAACAATGAGTGCTTCAATCGCTGGGGCATAGTCACTACTGGCTGGCTTTAACAAGGCATCGCCAATCGTGCTCATGTTGATGGTTCGGCAAGGGGTGTTCGGTCGCAAATCAGGACGGTGAAGAGCGGAGCGATCAAAGACGTGGGTATTGGCAGACGATAGCAACAGACCGCCAGCGCGGTGCTTCCATGCGCCAATGAGTGCCGGTAAGCAAGCGATCAAACGTACCGCATTGCCCCCACCACGTACGCGCTGCATGCCGTAATTCAATCGGATGGCAGCAGGCTCGCCCTGGCGCATGGCGTTTCCATAATCTTGCGCAAGATTAGTGATTTGTTCCACCGCAATCCCACACACTTCAGCCGCTCGCTCAGGAGGCCACTCCAACGCCCGAGAACGCAGGGCCTCCCAGCCGAGGGTATGGTTCTCAAGGTAGCCGTGGTCGAGGCAGTCAGAGGCAATCAATTGGTGCATTAACGCAAAGGCCAATGCGCTGTCGGTTCCAGGCCGCAGTGCAATGTGCTCATGGCATTTTTCTGCAGTCTCCGTCTTGCGCGGATCAATGCACACCACTTTGGCGCCGAGGCGCTTGGCCGTTTGAACATGGCGCCAAAAATGGAGGTTGCTGCCAATCGAATTGCTACCCCAAATCAAAATAAGTTTGGACTCGGCAAAAAACTCCACCCGCATTCCTACCTTGGCGCCCAAGGTGTAAATCAGGCCTTCGCCGCCGGCGGAAGCGCAAATGGTGCGCTCAAGCTGTGAGGCACCTAAGCGGTTGAAGAAGCGCGAGGCCATGGCTTCGCCTTGCACCAAGCCCATGGTCCCCGCGTAGCTGTAGGGAAGAATGGCTTGCGCTGCGAGAGGAGCACGGTTGGCAATGGATTTCAGACGATCGGCGATGGTGCTTAAAGCAAGTTCCCAAGAGACAGCTTCAAATTGCCCTGAACCTTTCGG
Source organism: Sulfuritalea sp. (assembly GCA_021737875.1). Lineage (GTDB taxonomy): Bacteria > Pseudomonadota > Gammaproteobacteria > Burkholderiales > Burkholderiaceae_C > Allorhodoferax. Next base: position 8,950 of record JAIPDD010000051.1, on the reverse strand, counting down.
GCCCGTGCGGCGCAGCGGCTGCAAAATGCGCTCGGGGTGGTAAGTGCGCTCTGTGTAGCGCGAAACCTTGGTGCACAGGGTGCCAGCGGTTGCCGGGTGGTTGGGGTTGCCGCTCACCTTGATAGCAACACCGTCTTGCACGGTGGTGACCAAGGCACAGGTATCTGGGCAGTCATGGGGGCACGCGCCTCGCACGAACTGTGTACCTAAGCTGGGGACGGGAGTGGTGGGTGAGAGCAGGGTTTTTGGCATGGTGACAAAGTGAACAAGCTGAACATCGGCACAATACAGGTTTTATGGCTGTTTGGGAATTCGACATGCACCTGATTGAATCTATCGTAACAAACGCAGCGTCTATGGCCACGATTCGCCGCGACTTGCACGCCCACCCCGAGTTGTGTTTTCAAGAGGTGCGCACTGCGGACGTGGTGGCGGGCAAATTAAGCGAATGGGGGATTCCCATTCACCGTGGATTGGGCACCACGGGCGTCGTTGGCATCGTCAAAGCAGGAACCTCCGGCCGCGCCATCGTTTTGCGCGCCGACATGGACGCATTGCCGATGCAAGAATTCAACACCTTTGCCCATGCCAGCCAACACCCCGGAAAAATGCATGCCTGTGGCCACGATGGCCACACCGCCATGCTGTTGGCCGCAGCGCAGTATTTCGCCCAGAACCGTAACTTTGACGGTACGGTGTACCTTGTGTTTCAGCCTGCGGAAGAAGGCGGCGGCGGTGCCCGTGAAATGATCAAAGAAGGCTTGTTTGAAAAGTTTCCAGTGCAGGCCGTCTTTGGAATGCACAACTGGCCAGGCGCCTCCGTAGGAAAATTTGCCGTCAGCGCCGGGCCGGTGATGGCATCAAGCAATGAATTCAAAATCACCGTGCGCGGCAAAGGCGGCCACGCAGCTTTACCGCACAACGCGATTGACCCCGTCCCCGTAGCCTGCCAAATGGTGCAAGCGTTTCAAACCATCATCAGCCGCAATAAAAAGCCGGTAGACGCCGGCGTCATTTCCGTGACGATGATTCGCGCAGGCGAGGCGACCAACGTGATTCCTGACAGCTGTGAATTACAGGGCACGGTGCGGACTTTCACCATTGAGGTGCTCGACATGATCGAGCAAAGAATGCGCGAAGTCGCCCAACACACCGCTGCAGCCTTTGGCGCGCAGTGCGAATTTGAATTTGTTCGCAATTACCCGCCCACCATCAACGCGGCCCATGAGGCAAATTTCGCGCGTGGGGTGATGGCCAGTATTGTGGGCGCGTCCAATGTCGGCGAGCAGGAACCCACGATGGGCGCGGAAGACTTTTCTTATATGTTGCAGGCCAAGCCCGGCTGCTATAGCTTTATCGCCAATGGCGATGGGGCCCACCGTGAAATGGGCCACGGCGGGGGGCCGTGCATGCTGCACAACCCGAGTTATGACTTCAACGATGAACTCATTCCTTTGGGTGCGACGTATTGGGCCCGGTTGGCTGAGGCGTGGTTGGCTAGCCCAAACTAAATCGCAGTGCTGCCATGTGCAGCAAGCCATCAAAAATCAGGTTGTCGACCAACTCAAAGGGCCGCGTCATGCTGGGCGCCATCTTCCAAGCCGCACCCCCGGTCATCACGCACAACGGTTCTGCATGGCAATGGCTTCTGACATGCTGAACCATGCATTCCACGGCTCCGGCAATCGCAAAAGTGCCGCCGCTGGTCAATGCGTCGCTGGTATTGGTTGGAAAGGGGCGAACTTCGCCGGTAGGAACGTGCAAGCCGGCTGTACCTGACTCCAGCGCGCGCAGCATGATGCCGTGCCCGGGCAGAATCAAGCCCCCTAAGAATTTCCCGCTGGGATCAATGGCCTCGACCGTAACGGCTGTTCCCACCATCACCACCACCATCGGGCGGGGCAAGCCTTGGGCGAGCATGCGGTGGTAAGCGCCCACCATGGCCACCCAGCGGTCCGCGCCCAAACGGGTGGGGTGGTCGTAGCCGTTGCTCAAACCCGCTTCCGACTCGCTGGCTACCACCCACTGCGGGGTGACATCCCAGAGATCCATTTGCTCTTGAACGCGCCGCTTGACGGCGTCGCCAGCGACAACACAGCCCAGGATGTGCTGCGGCGCTGGCAAGGTACTCCACGAACCCTCAGCGAGTTTGTCGATATTTTCTAAAAATTCGGCCCCTTGGGCTAAAAGCGGTGCGCCAGGCGTGGCCGTTTCGTAGAGCGCCCATTTCAGACGGGTATTTCCAATGTCGAGGGCAAGAAAAGTCATAGCAGCGTAAGGGGTTCGCCGCATTATGACCAACTCCAAAAAATCGTTTACAGTTGACGTTTACGTAAACGTCAACTTCACTGCGTTTTCTACCGACTTTTGAGAGCTTTGCCCTATGACGAATCTTGCTGCTGAATACACCGCCTTGGCCAATTACCGGCCCACGCACAAAGTTCGTTTTGTGACTGCAGCGAGTTTGTTTGATGGGCACGATGCCGCCATCAACATCATGCGCCGCATACTGCAAGGCATGGGCGCTGAAGTGATTCACCTCGGGCACAACCGCAGTGTCGAAGAGGTGGTGACCGCGGCGCTCCAAGAAGACGTGCAAGGCATTGCGATCAGCTCCTACCAGGGCGGCCATGTGGAGTATTTCAAATACATGGTGGATTTGCTCAAAAGCCGAGGCGGCGCGCATATCCAAGTGTTTGGCGGCGGTGGTGGGGTGATTGTTCCGTCCGAGATTAAAGAACTGCAAGCCTATGGCGTGAGCCGAATTTACAGCCCCGAAGATGGGCAAAAAATGGGGCTTGCTGGAATGATTGGCGAGATGGTGATGCGCTGCGATCAAGATATTTCGGGCTTTGCCCCGCAGGCCCTTTCGGCCATCGAGGGCCATACCGATGCCCATTGGCGCGCATTGGCACAAATTCTCACCGCCATTGAAGGAAAGCAACTCAACGCAGGCTTGCTGCAAGACATTCGAGCCAAAGCTGCAGCCAAAAAAATCCCAACGATAGGAATTACCGGAACCGGCGGCGCAGGCAAATCTTCTTTGACCGATGAACTGATTCGCCGCTTGCGTTTGGACTGCGCTGATAGTTTGCGCATCGCGGTCATCTCCATTGATCCTTCGCGGCGCAAAAGCGGTGGCGCCTTGCTGGGCGACCGCATCCGCATGAATGCGATTTCACCATGGACAACGCAGGCGGCCCATGCGGACAGCGGACAACGTGTCTTTATGCGCAGTCTGGCGACCCGTGATTTCGGCTCGGAAATCAGCCTGGCTCTGCCCGATGTGATTGCGGCTTGCAAAGTCACGGGGTTTGATCTCATTGTGGTGGAGACCTCGGGCATCGGCCAAGGTGATGCAGCCATCGCGCCTTTGGTCGATGTTCCTTTGTATGTCATGACACCGGAATTTGGTGCGGCCAGCCAACTTGAAAAAATTGACATGTTGGACTTTGCCGAGTTTGTTGCGATCAATAAGTTTGATCGCAAGGGGGCCAGTGATGCTTTGCGTGATGTCTCTAAGCAAGTGCAAAGAAACCGCGAGGCTTGGAGCGTGGCAGCCGACACCATGCCTGTTTTTGGAACCATGGCAGCCCGCTTCAATGACGATGGCGTGACGGCCCTGTACCAAGCCATGTTGCCGCGTTTGCAATCTTTGGGTTTAACCGTCAAGCCCAGCGTCTTGCCACCGGTCAAGGTTCGATTTAGCAGCAACCAAACCCCTGTGGTTCCGGCGGCGCGAACCCGTTACCTTGCAGAAATTAGCGATACCGTGCGTAGCTATAAAAAACAAGCCCGGGCCGAGGCGTCTTTGGCGCGTGAAATTCAGCAGCTGCGGGCTGCAGCTGCGATGTTGGAAGTTGGCAAGCCCGGAAAAGCCCGCGCTTCTGAGGCCGCGATTGATTTGGCGGTGCAAAGAGAACAAGTGCAAAACGCCAATGCACGCAAACTCCTGACGCAGTGGCCCGCTATGCAAGCAGCTTACGCTGGCGATGAATACGTGGTGAAAATCCGCGACAAAGAAATTCGCACCGCGCTTACTAGCCAATCCCTCAGCGGCACCACCATTCGTAAAGTCGCCTTGCCAACGTACGAAGACCATGGCGAAATTTTGAAATGGCTGATGCTCGATAACGTTCCTGGCAGTTTTCCGTACACGGCGGGAACCTTTGCGTTCAAGCGCGAAGGTGAAGACCCCACCCGCATGTTCGCCGGCGAAGGGGATGCTTTTCGAACCAACCGGCGCTTCAAACTTTTGTCAGAAGGCATGCCAGCCAAGCGTTTATCTACAGCGTTTGATTCTGTCACCTTGTATGGAAATGATCCGGATCTACGTCCTGATATATACGGCAAAGTCGGCAACTCAGGGGTGAGTATTGCCACGCTGGAAGACATGAAGGTGTTGTACGGCGGTTTTGATTTATGCAACCCTGCCACCAGCGTATCCATGACGATCAATGGACCCGCACCGTCCATACTGGCGATGTTCATGAACACCGCCATAGACCAAAACATTGACAAGTTTCAAACCGATAACAAGCGCGCTCCTACCGACACCGAGATAGCGAAAATCAAAGAATGGGTATTAGCCAATGTGCGCGGCACAGTGCAAGCGGATATCTTGAAAGAAGACCAAGGCCAAAACACCTGCATTTATTCCACCGAATTCAGCCTCAAAGTCATGGGCGATATTGCGCAGTATTTTGTCCACCACAATGTGCGCAACTTCTACAGCGTCTCGATCAGCGGTTACCACATCGCAGAGGCCGGAGCGAACCCAATCAGCCAGCTGGCATTCACATTGTCCAATGGGTTTACTTTTGTAGAAGCCTATTTGGCGCGGGGCATGCACATCGATGACTTTGCGCCCAACCTCTCGTTCTTCTTTAGCAACGGCATGGATCCGGAGTACACCGTATTGGGACGCGTTGCGCGGCGCATATGGGCCGTCGCCATGCGCGACAAGTACGGTGCCAATGAACGCAGCCAAAAGCTGAAATACCACATCCAAACCAGCGGGCGCAGTTTGCATGCGCAGGAAATTCAATTCAACGACATCCGCACCACGCTGCAAGCCTTGATCGCGATCTACGACAACTGCAATTCCTTGCACACCAATGCCTTTGACGAGGCCATCACCACGCCCACCGAAGAAAGTGTGCGCCGTGCCATGGCCATTCAACTCATCATTAACCGCGAATGGGGCTTGGCAAAAAATGAGAACCCCAGCCAAGGCGCTTTCATCATTGAAGACCTCACTGAATTGGTTGAAGAAGCGGTGTTGTCTGAGTTTGAAAAACTGGCCGAGCGCGGCGGTGTTTTAGGCGCAATGGAAACGGGGTACCAGCGCGGCCAGATCCAAGACGAGTCCATGCATTACGAAATGCTCAAACACACGGGCGAGTTGCCGATCATCGGCGTCAACACCTTTCGCAACCCCCATGGTGACCAAGTCATGGATAAGCTGGAACTAGCTCGCTCCACAGAGGAAGAAAAGCAAAGCCAACTCCAACGACTGCATGACTTTCATTCTCGCCACGCAAACGCAGCGCCTGCCATGCTGTTGCGCTTGCAGCAGGCGGTCATGGCGAATGACAACGTGTTTGAAGTGTTGATGGACGCCGTTCGCGTGTGTTCGCTAGGCCAAATTACCAATGCCTTGTTTGAAGTTGGCGGGCAGTACCGGCGCAATATGTAAATGGACGGGCGCTTACTTTTTTAGCAGCGCTTCTTGTACCGCCCACAAGCGGTCTTGGCCCCATACGGCGGCATCGCCCACATGAAACGAAGGAACTCCCCATAAACCGAGCGCGAACATCGCGCTGCGGTTTTCTTCGGCTTGGCTGCGCCACTCATTGCGTTGCAGCGCTGTCTGCGCTTGGCTCCAAAGCAGCCCGCTGCGTTCCACGATGGTTCGCAAGTCGGTGTCGCTGCCTGCGTCAAGCCCTTCAGCCCATACGCCTTGCATGAACGAGAGCACATAGGCTTCGCCCTTGCCTTGTGCCAAGGCCAAGGGCATGAGTGAGAGGCCGCGCTCGGTGGGTTTCCCCACGGGGTCATTCAAACGCCCAAAAGCAATGCCGCGCATGCGGGCTTCCCGGGCCGTGTCAAAGACGATGTACATGCGTTTTTCGCGGGGTACGGGAAGGCCACGCATCACCATGGGCAAGACATAGCGCAGGTTCACCTGCGCACCTGTGCGGCGCGCGAGTTCAAACACCCGGGGGGCGACGATGGCGGAATAGGGGCTGCGCAAGGAAAAAAAGAAGTCAATAGCGGGTGGGTTGGCAAGCGGCACCGCCTGATTAAGGTCTTCACCAGGCGGGAAAAGATAAGAACCTGCATCATCTTGGGATGGGTGGGTTTGCAGCCCTAAATCTTGCAAGCGTTTTTCGAGGTGGTGTAAGCGGTCTATGCCCCAATACCATTCCCCGCCAAACCACAGCGTTGCGCCCAAGTAGTGTCCGAGCCGTTTGCGCAACGCATCGGCTTGCGCGCGTGTTTCATGGGGATTGCTTGCACGCACGGGCGGCGCGTTTGCAACATCAATGCCATAGTGTTGCGCCAAGAGGGCTGCATCGCGCTGGCTGTAGGCTTCAAGCAGCGCGCGTTCTGGCGCAGCAGCGTCGCTGGGGCCGCTCACGCCATGCGTTTCTATCTGCACTTGGTAGCGCGCTTGGAACTTTGGCAACACCGCTGCAAGCAACTGGCTGTAAGGGTCATCGTCTTGGTGAAAAAAATGAACCACGTGCGCTTCTTTGCGAGCGGCCCTACGGGCCTCAAAGCGGCGGCGCTTGGACTCCAAACGTGCAGGCGAGAGCAGGTACTGCATGACTCGGGGAGTCAGCCAAGTTTTTAATGACATGGTGTAAGTGCTTACGAATGGCTCTCTGTGAGCCCATAGCGCGCCACGATGGCGTCGCGGTTGTGCGGATCGATATTGATATTTGCGGTGTCGCGTCCCACGCTGGCGAGTAAGCGCGGGTCCATAACCGCACGCCACAGCGGCGGGATGTAGGCGACCAAAAACATCGCGAAGTAGCCACTGGGCAGGGTCGGCAAATTGTCAAAGTGGCGCAAAGACTGGTAACGGCGCAGCGGGTGCGCGTGGTGGTCTGAGTGGCGCTGCAAGTGAAACAAAATCCAGTTGGAAAAAATATGGTTGCTGTTCCAGGAGTGGTGGGGCTGGCACGCCTCGTATTTCCCGGGAGCGCGTTGGCTTCGGAGCAAGCCGTAATGCTCAATGTAGTTGGCCGAAGTGAGTTGAAAATTAGCCCAAAAGGATGCAACGATTAAGAAGGGCAAGACGCTCCAGCCCAGCCACGCCACCAAGCCCACCCACAACGCCAGTGTCAATATAGCTGGTTGGATGATTTCGTTGTGTAGTGAAAAAACGGGCAAATCTGCTTTTTGCAAACGGGTTTTTTCAAGGTCCCACGCGCGAAACCATGCGCCTGGCATTTCTCTGAGTAAAAAGCGGTAGATGGATTCGCCCATGCGCGAAGACGCGGGGTCGGCAGGGGTTGCCGCATCGCGGTGGTGGCCGCGGTTGTGCTCAATAAAAAAGTGGCCATAGCCTGAAGGGGCTAAAACGATTTTGGCCAGCCATTTTTCAAGCCGGGTATTTTTATGCCCGAGCTCATGGCCTAAGTTAATACAAAACCCCCCGACCGATCCGCTGATGAGGACCATCGCAACCATGGCGTGCAAAGGCAAATCAAAGCGTGCCACAAACCACGCACTGAAAATAAAAGCGGCCCACAACACGGGTGCGAGCAAATAGGTAATCCAACGGTAATACAGATCGGCGTCCAATGCAGGCACGGCCGATTCAGGTGGATTGCTTTTGTCCTCGCCGAGTATGCGATCCAACAAAGGAACGATCGAATAAAAGAAAACCACCGGAATCCACAGCATCCAAGGCTGGCCGGAGTTCAACATCAACGCCGGCCCGATCAATACGGTCGTGGGAATAAGAAGGGACAACAACCACGCATAGCGTTTGTGGTCGCGGTAGGGTTCGGCGTGCAGGTCTGCGGTGGGCATAGGTGGCTCGGCGCAATAGGCCTTTTTTGGTGGGAGTCCCATTGTGCAGCTCCCCGGCATTCCCGTTTTACGGGTTTACCCGAACGCCGTCACGCCAGCGACTGGGCCAACCAGTTGCAAAGCGCGCTGTCGGGTGCATCGAATCCTGCAATCACCGTAAAGTGGTTCGCGCCCTCAATCGCTTTTAAGTCCCCAGTGTTTCCTTGCGCGCGCCATGCCGTGTGAAAGAGTTGCGATTGGCGGGCGAACTCGCTGGTTTCTGCGCCGCCCCAGGTGATCCATGCCGGGGTTTTGCAGGGGCGAACCAAGAAACCGGGGGAGTTGCGTTCAATAACGCCCTCATCGAGTTGAATCATGGGCTGCAAATAACTGTAGCGCAGCGGTGCGAGATCGTACAAACCACTGATGCACAGCGCAGCTTTCAAAGGATCTTGGGGCAGGCCATAGTCCCGGGCCCAGTCGGTTTGCAAACACATGGCTGTTAAATGCCCACCCGCTGAATGCCCGCCTACGGCTACACGTTCTGGATCACCGCCGTGGTATGCAATATTGCGCAGCGTCCAAGCGACAGCGGCGCGAACTTGGCGGGTAATTTCGTCGATCGTGACATGCGGACACAAATCGTAATTCACCACCACAGTGGTGATGCCGCGTTGGTGTAAGCCAAGCGCAACACCGCTGAATTCTTTGCTGGAAAGCGCCCGCCAATAGCCGCCATGGATAAACACAAAGACCGGGGCATGGGGCTGGTCGGCAGGAAAAATATCCAAGGTTTCGTGAACCGTCGGCCCGTAGGGAACGTCGAGCGTGTGGCGCAAGGTGGCCCGCGCGATCGCGCTTTGGGCTACAAAGTGTTTGCCAGGTGCACTCGGGTCACTTAAAGCGATAGAGGGGTTGTACTGGG
>JAIPDD010000050.1 GCA_021737875.1 Sulfuritalea sp. | reverse complement strand
GTTCTGCCATGGGCATAGCTCGGTCAATCACGGGTTTGATCTTTCCTTGACCGTACCACTGCGCGAGCTCTGCCATGGCCGCTGCGCTGGCTTTGGGTTCGCGTTTGGCAAAGTCGCCCCAAAACACACCCACGATGGAGGCGCCTTTGAGCAGGGCCAGGTTAAAGGGCAGTGCCGGAATCGGGCCTGCGGCAAAGCCGACCACCAAATACCGCCCACGCCATGCGATAGAGCGAAACGCAGGTTCCGCAAAATCACCGCCCACGGGGTCGTAAATCACATCGGGGCCTTTGCCCTCGGTCAAGGTTTTGATGGCGTCGCGCAGGTTCTCGGTGCTGTAGTTGATGACAGCGTCTGCGCCTAGTTTCAGGCAAAGATCGCATTTTTCTTTCGTTGATGCGGCTGCAATGACCTTCGCTCCTAAAGCCTTGGCGATTTGGATAGCGGCGGTTCCGACGCCGCCCGCAGCGCCAAGAACCAAAACGGTTTCACCGGCTTTGAGCGCGGCGCGGTCCACCAGCGCGTGGTGGGACGTTGCGTAAATCATGATGAAAGCCGCCGCGTCGACCATCGGAAAGCCTTTAGGCAAAGGCATACATAAGGCTGCAGGCGCAAGGGTGTGGGTAGCAAAACCGCCAGTACCACTTAAACACGCCACGGCTTGACCCACCGCAAGGTGTTTAACGCCTTCGCCCACCGCTTGAACGATTCCTGCGTATTCCGAGCCCGGCACAAAAGGCAAGGGCGGCTTCATTTGGTATTTGTTTTGAACAATCAAGAGGTCTGGAAAATTCAGACTCGCCGCTTTGATCTCAATCAGCACTTCCCCGACCTTGGGTTGCGGGGTTGGAAGGTCTTTCCAAGTCAGGGCGTCAACGCCGACGGGGTTCTCACAAAGCCAAGCTTGCATAGGTTTTATCTCCAAAAGGGTTCGTGCTAAATCATAGAGCCCAAATTAGCTTAACCCAAGGCAAGGGTCGGGAGATCTGTCACTGGAGCGACCCCCCCATCACGGCGGCACCTACAATGAAGTTCAACTTTGAAAACCTATGAAAATCCTTATTTCGAACGATGACGGCTACCAGGCCAGCGGCATTGTGGCTTTGTATGAAGCGCTCAAAGATATTGCCGATGTTGAGGTGATAGCACCTGAGCAAAACAACAGCGCCAAGTCCAACGCTTTGACGCTGAACTCCCCTTTGTACGTTCACCGCGCAAGCAACGGTTTTCGCTATGTCAACGGTACGCCGGCGGACTGCGTACACATCGCTTTGTCTGGATTGCTTGACTACCGTCCTGATTTGGTGGTCTCAGGAATCAACAACGGCGCCAATATGGGTGACGACACGATTTACTCCGGTACGGTGGGTGCGGCGATGGAGGGGTATTTGTTTGGCATCCCCTCGATTGCGTTTTCGCAGGTTCAAAAAGAATGGCTGGAGTTGGACTCCGCAGCGGGCAAAGCGCGAGAGATTGTGCAATTCATGTTGGAGCACAAAAAAGTCGGTGCCGAGCCTTGGCTTTTGAATGTGAACATTCCTAATTTACCTTTTGAGAAAATTAAAAACGCCAAGGTCTGCCGCTTAGGCAAACGCCACGCGGCCGAACCGGTCATTGCACAAAAAAATCCGCGCGGAGAAACCATGTATTGGATTGGTGCAGCCGGTCCCGCCAAAGACGATGCCGAAGGTACCGACTTTCACGCAACCGAGAACGGCCATATTTCTTTGACGCCCTTGAAGGTCGATTTAACCGAGCACGATCATTTGCGGTATTGGTCTGAGACAGCGTCACTTTTGGCTGCACACCCTGCGCCTAAGGCATGAAACCCAGGCCTTCTTTTCCTGCACGCATGGAGAGTCCAACGACGGCTCCCATGTATGCCAAGTCGGCAACGGTGCAGTCCAATGTGCCCCAAGGCGTGGGTATGGATTCCAGTACGGTGCGCCAGCGCATGGTGCAAAAGTTGGCGGGGCAAGGCTTGCAAGACCCCCTGGTTTTACAAGCGATGGCAACGATAGAGCGCCACCGTTTTGTTGACACGGCCTTGGCCAACCAAGCCTATGAAGACACGAGTTTGCCCATTGGTTTGGGACAAACGATATCGAAGCCGGGTGTGGTGGCGCGAATGGTGGAGCTGTTGCGCAACGGAGCAACAGGCAAGCTCGGGCGGATTTTGGAAATTGGCACGGGGTGCGGCTACCAAGCGGCGGTTCTCAGCCAAATTGCGACAGAGGTGTACAGCATTGAACGCTTGCGTGGTTTGCACGACAAAGCGCGCGACAATTTACGCCATTTGCGCTTAGCCCAATTGCATTTGTTGTTTGGCGATGGCATGTTGGGTTTTCCCAAAGGCGCACCCTACGCGGGCATTATTGCGGCCGCAGGGGGAGAAGCGATTCCGCAGGCGTGGATCGATCAACTCGCAGAAGGTGGGCGCTTGGTGGCCCCGGTGGCGGTTCCTTCTTCTGCGCGCGGCGGCCCGGTCGCTCAGGCATTGATCGTGTTAGATAAAACCCCGCAAGGGATTCGCCAAACCGTTCTGGAGGCTGTTCATTTTGTGCCTCTAAAATCAGGCTTGGCTTGAAAGGGAAAAATGCTTCAATTCAAATTACATGCAGGGGCTTACCAAAGCACTTCAAAAGCATTGGCGATGGCTCTGGTCTTGTTACTTTCCGCATGTGCGTCAAAAGTAACCCACCGCGCGCCGGTAGAAGACCGCAACAGCAACTCTGCGCGAAGCAGTGCAAACCCAAGTCCGCAAGACACAGCTAAGTCCATGGCTGGCTCGGAAAACGCGGGCAAACCCGGCTACTACACCGTCAAGCCGGGCGACACTTTGTTGCGCATTGCTTTAGAGTCTGGACAAGGCCACCGCGATATTGCGCGATGGAATGCATTAGAAAACCCCAACAAGATCGAGGTGGGTCAGGTTCTTCGGGTGGTTGCGCCCGTAGGTGAGGAGGCCGTGGTTGCTAAACCAGTAGCTAGTTCTAAGGTGACTTCGACGCCCTTGCAATCACAAACACAGTCAGCCGCCAAGACCGAACCCGCTCCTGCGGCAGCGGCGGCACCTGCAGTCGTGCCTGAACCGCAAGCCAAGTTAGGTGAAGACGAGGTGAGCTTTGCATGGCCTGCCAAGGGCACGGTGGTCGGAGCCTTTGACGAATCCAAAAACCGCAAAGGGGTTGACATTGGTGGCGCAGCTGGCGACCCCGTTCTTGCAGCCGCCGAAGGCAAGGTGGTTTATGCGGGTGCGGGGCTTCGCGGCTATGGCAACCTGATTATTCTGAAGCACAACAACACGTACCTGACGGCGTACGCCCATAACCAAAGTTTGCTCGTCAAGGAAGACCAAACGGTCAAGAAGGGGCAAAAGATTGCGGAGATGGGCAACAGCGATGCCGACAGTGTCAAGCTGCATTTTGAAGTCCGCAAACTCGGCAAGCCAGTCGACCCGGCGCAGTATTTGCCCGCACGTTGACCTGAGACAATGGGGGGATGTTAGAAGATCTCCCTGAAAAAAAATCCCCCCAACTTAGCCATTCAACCCCTGCGTTGCCAGAAGGTTGGTTGGCCGTTCAATCACTTGACTTGGAAGCCCAAGGCGTTGCCCACCGCAGTGACGGCAAGGTAGTTTTTATTGAAGGCGCACTCCCGTTTGAGGTTGTCAGCGCCCAAATTCACCGCAGTAAAAATAGTTTTGAAAAAGGCAAGCTCACGCAGATTCATGTGGAGTCTTCCCAGCGCGTTCGCCCGGTGTGTCCTCACTTTGGATTGCACGAAGCGGCGTGCGGCGGTTGCAAGATGCAGCATCTGCATCCCAGCGCCCAAGTGGCTGTGAAGCAGCGGGTACTCGAAGACAACCTGTGGCACATTGGAAAAATCCATGCGGAGACGGTGATGCGCCCGATTGAAGGGCCCACCTGGGGCTACCGCTACCGGGCCCGCTTGTCGGTGCGCTTTGTCCGAAAAAAAGGCGAAGTGCTCATTGGCTTTCATGAGAGAAAGAGCCGTTTTGTTGCAGACATGAAGGAGTGCCACGTGCTCGCGCCCCATGTCAGCGCGATGCTTTTGCCGCTGCGCGCTTTGATTGCGTCCATGGACGCGGTAGAGCAAATTGCACAGATTGAATTGGCCATTGGCGACGTGGGCGGCCAAAGTGCCGAGGTCGGTGCGGGTGATGTGACGGCTATGGTGCTCCGGCATTTGGTGCCCTTGAGCGAAGGCGATCTCGAAAAATTACGTGCTTTTGCGGCCCAGCGCCCAGGTTTGCAATGGTGGCTGCAAGCCAAAGGGCCAGAGACTATTGTTCGGCTGGAGGAGTTGCCAGCGCACGCCACGGCCCAACTGTCCTATCACTTGCCGCAGTTTGGTATCACGATGCCATTTCGCCCGACCGATTTCACGCAGGTCAATCCGCATATCAATCGGGTGCTCGTGTCGCGGGCTTTGGGTTTGCTCCAAGTCCAAAAAACCGAGCGGGTGATCGATTGGTTTTGTGGGCTGGGAAATTTCACCTTGCCACTGGCAACGCAGGCCCGTGAGGTACTTGGCATTGAAGGCGCGGAATCCTTGGTTGCGCGTTCCCGCGAGAACTTGACCTTGAATAAGGCGCATGCCCCATCCCATACCGTTCTTGCACCAACGTCTTTCGTGGCGCGCAATTTGTTTGAAATGACGCCGGTCTTGTTAACGGCCGATGGCAGCGCAGACAAGTGGTTGGTGGACCCGCCGCGCGAAGGGGCTTTTGCTTTGGTTCAGGCTTTAGCAGAGCTGCACCAGAAGCCAGAACTGCGAAACGGATGGACGCCTCCACAGCGAATTGTTTATGTGAGTTGCAATCCCGCAACCCTGGCCCGTGACGCCGGCCTCTTGGTAACGCAAGCAGGCTACCGGTGTACGGCAGCAGGCATTGTGAACATGTTTCCGCACACGGCGCACGTGGAGAGCATTGCGGTTTTTGAATTGGCTTAATTAGGCAACCAAGGCCACCGATTTAACCTGCGCCCATACGCTTTGACCGCTCGCCAATGCCAAGGAATCGGCCCCGCGCGCCGTGATGCGCGCTACAAAAATACTGTCGCCGCAGCGAAGGCGTACCAGCACCTGGGAGGGGTGGTGGTCTGGCGCCAGGCTATCCACTACACACAGCAGAATATTTTGAATGCTGGTGTGGCTAGGCTCAGAGGTAGCCAAGCTCACATCGCGGGCCAAGATCCGCAGACGCACCTTTTGGCCGACTTGGACACCGGTGTCGCGCAACCACAAAGCGCCTCCCACCACATGGACTTTGGCCAAGTGCCAACGCGGGTCCCGTTCTTGAACGGTTCCTTCCAATAAAGCCCCCACATCGTCGCCAAGTACAACGGGCGAGTCGATACCCGCCAAGACGTCGGCAACCGGCCCGACCGCGACGGCTTTGCCCTTGTCCATCACAACCAAGGTGTGCGCCAAACGCGCCACTTCGTCGGCTGCGTGGGTCACATAAAGCATCGGAATTTTGACCTCATCGCGTAAACGCTCGATCCACGGCAAGATGTCTTGGCGCCGCGCATGGTCTAGCGAAGCTAAGGGCTCATCGAGTAATAGCAAACGCGGTTGCAGCGCAAGCGCCCGTGCAATGGCGATCCGCTGGCGCTCTCCGCCAGAGAGTTGTTCGGTGCGGCGTTGCAGAAGGTTTTCAAGGCCTAAGAGCGCAATTGCTTCTTCCAAAGAAGCAGGGTTTTGGCCTTTGCCTTCGCGGCGCACACCAAAACGAAGGTTGTCGTGAACGTTCAGGTGGTTAAAGAGGCTTGACTCTTGAAAAACATAACCCAAAGGCCTGCGCCAAGGGGCTAAGAAAACGCCGCTGGCGTGGTCTTGCCAAACAACGCCATCCACCTGCAAGCAAGCGGATGGGGCTTTCTCTAAACCTGCCACACAGCGCAGCAGGGTGGTTTTTCCTGAGCCCGAAGCGCCATACAACACGGAAATCCCTTGTGCGGGAAGGGTGAGGTCCACGTCCAGCGTGAAGTCTTGTCGCGCTAGCTTGAGCCGAATTTGAATGTCGCTCATAGCCCGATGCGCATATTACGCTGTTGCAGCCGCCCAGCAGCGAGCAAAACGACAAATGAAAATACCAGCATGCCGCCGGCAAGCCAATGGGCTTGGGCGTATTCCATGGCTTCAACGTGGCCATAAATTTGGGTCGACACCACGCGCGTTTGGCCTGGGATGTTGCCGCCAATCATCATCACCACACCAAATTCCCCCACGGTATGGGCAAAGGTCAAGATGGCGGCGGTCACAAAACCGGGCCGTGCCATGGGGAGTGCAACACTCAAAAACGCATCGATAGGCCGGGCGCGCAGGGTGGCGGCGACCTCCATCGGTCGCGTGCCCATGGTTTCAAAAGCGTGTTGCAGGGGCTGAACTGCAAAAGGCAGGGAGTAAATCACTGACCCTAAAAGCAGCCCGCTGAATGTAAATGACAAACTTCCCCAGCCCAGCCATTGGGTGAATTGTCCTGCGGGTCCCTGAGGACCTAAAGCCACCAAAAGGTAAAAACCCAGTACGGTCGGTGGAAGCACCAAGGGCAGGGCGACGATGGCGTTGATCGGTGTGCGCCAAGGCGATGTTGTTCGGGCCAACCACCACGCCAAGGGCGTTGCCAAAACCAAGAGCAAAACAGTCGTCAGACTGGCAAGCTGCAAGGTCAGCCAGACGGCGCTGAGATCATCCGGGCTAAAGACCATAGTGCTTTTACAGTCCGAATCCAAAAGAGCGAATCACAGCGCGCGCTTTTTCACTTTTTAAGTAAGCAAGGAGGGCCAGAGCGGCCGGGTTATCTTTGCCCTTTTTCAAGAGTACGGCGTCTTGTCTCAGGGCGGGGTACAAATGCGGCGGAACCAGCCATGCGGAGCCCTCAGTGATGCGATGCTCAGACATCACTTGCGACAAAGCCACAAAGCCCAGCTGCGCATTGCCAGAGGCAACAAATTGGTAGGCTTGCCCAATGCTTTCGCCTTGAACCAAGCGCGGCTGTAGCTTGGTGAGTAAATCTAAGGCTTTGAGGGTTTCAATGGCTGCGCCACCGTAAGGCGCCAATTTAGGATCGGCAATGGCTATGTGGGTAATGCGCCCATTTCGAAGGACCTCACCTTGGGAATCTACAAGCCCGGCTTGCTTGCTCCACACAACCAGTTTCCCCACAGCGTAGGTGAAGCGAGCGTTGGGGACTGTTCCGTTTTCTTTTTCAAGCCGAAGCGGTGTTTCGTCATCCGCTGAAAGTAAAACGTGAAAAGGAGCGCCGTTTTTGATTTGCGCGTAAAACTTTCCTGTGGACCCCATGGACAAGGTCGCGGTGTGGCCCGTGTCTTTGGTAAACAGGGCTGCAATTTTTTGCATGGGGGCAGCGAAATTGGCCGCTACTGCCACGCTGACTTCTTCTGCTTGGGCCGCTAGTGGGCCCACTGCAAGAAGAAGGCAGCCGAGTATTTTTATATCAGTCTTTCTCGCCACCAAAGATGCCTAGCAGAGCCAGCAGGCTTTGGAAGACATTGATGATGTCCAAGTAAAGCGCCAAAGTGGCAGAGATGTAGTTGGTTTCACCGCCATCCAAGATTTGCTTGATGTCATAGAGCATGTAGGCGCTGAAAATTCCGATGGCTGCCATGGAGAGCGCCATCATGCCGGCAGTGGAGCCCACAAACACGTTGATGATGCCGCCCACCATCAAAACAACGGCTCCGACAAACAACCATTTGCCCATGCCGGAGAGGTCGCGTTTGATCACAGTTGCCAAGCTGGCCATCACAAAAAATACCCCGGCAGTTCCTCCGAAAGCGGTCATGATCAGGTCTGGACCATTCTTAAACCCGAGGATGGCGCCGATCATGCGTGAGAGCATCAGGCCCATAAAGAAGGTAAAGCCAAGTAGAACGGGGATACCAGCAGCAGAATTCTTGGTTTTTTGAATGGCGTAAATAAAGCCAACAGCAATTGCCAAGAAAAGGACGATGCCCAAGCCACCGCTGAAAATTTGTCCAATACCGGTAGCTACGCCTATCCAAGCGCCCAGCACGGTCGGTACCATCGTCAAAGCCAAAAGCAGATACGTGTTGCGCAGTACTTTGTTGCGCTCTTGGGCGGAAATTCCGTAGCCAATGCCCTGGTCTAGTGTGTTTACGTTGTCGGTCATAGTCAAACTCCTTGAAAACCTAGGTAGTAGGTGGGGTAATTTTAGGCAGTTTCAAGCGAAATACCAAGCGAGAACATCGCATTGCCCCGATTATTTTCAGGGGTGTTGTTCGAAATGAAGCGTAAAACAAGCCATGTTGAGCAGGTATGCTCACATCTTTTAACCCTTACTGGCCCACTTGTATGAAAAACAAAACCATTCTCGAACTCGCCGATATCAAAACCATTGCCGCTGCCGCAGAGGCAGAGGCCGTTCAACACGCTTGGGCCGTGAGCATTGCTATCGTCGATGACGGCGGCAATATGCTGTGGTTTCAACGCCTAGACGGTGCAGCTCCTATTTCAGCCTTGATCGCCCCTGCCAAAGCGCGTACGTCGGCCATGGGTCGGCGTGAAAGCAAAGTGTACGAAGACATGATCAATGGCGGGAGGGCGTCATTTTTGAGCGCGCCTTCTTTAGACGGCATGCTCGAAGGCGGTGTACCCATCATGAAAGACGGCCATTGCTTAGGTGCAGTGGGTGTGAGCGGTGTGAAGTCCAACGAAGACGCGCAGATCGCACGGGCCGGGCTGGCGGCCATCGGCCTGTAAACCAAGGCGCCTCCCAAGCCGATCAGTACGCCAGTCGCTCGGGATGGAGTTCTTGCAAGATCGTGGTGGCGATTTCTTCGATGGATTTGGTCGTCGTCGATAGCCACCGGATTCCTGCCCTGTGCATCATGCTTTCTGCCTCAGAGACTTCAAAACGGCAGTTTTCTATGGAAGCGTATTTGGAGTGGGGTCGGCGTTCGTTGCGAATTTCGCTCAAGCGCTCCGGTTGAATACTCAGGCCAAAAATCTTGCTCTTGTGGGGTAGCAAGGCAGGCGGAAGTTGGCGCCGATCAAAGTCCTCGGGAATCAGCGGGTAGTTCGACGCCTTCAGACCATATTGCATGGCCAGATAGAGGGACGTTGGCGTTTTCCCGCTGCGGCTGATGCCGACCAAAATGACATCGGACTGTTCCAAGTCGCGGTTGCTTTGCCCATCATCATGGGCGAGTGAAAAATTGATGGCTTCAATGCGGTCGTGGTATTCCTTGCTTTTGCTGGCATCGCTAAACCTTCCAACGCGGTGGTTGGATTTCAAATTGAGCTCTTGTTCTAAGGGATGCACAAACATGCCGAACATGTCCAAGAGCATGCCTTGGCAGCCTTCTTGAATCACTTTCAAAATTTCCATATTCACCAAGGTCGTGAAAACAATAGGCTTATTGCCATCAACCACAGCTGCATGGTTGATCTGACGAACGGCTTGGTGGGCTTTGTCTGCGGTATCAATAAAAGGCAAGCGCACATGGCGCGCCTTGGTTTCAAATTGGGCCAAGATGGCGTTGCCAAAGGTCTCAGCTGTGATGCCAGTTCCGTCGGACACAAAAAATACGCTGCGATTGGGCATAGGGCTTGGGTTGGAAATAGATGCGTTAAGACCTGAATTGTGCACCTATGGTAATTCCTCTGTGCAGGCAGGCATCGCCCTACAATGAAGACCATTTTTTGCGGTTTTTGAATGGCGCACCTGTGTAAAGCAACAAACACAAAAGCAGGGCGCTGATCGCAACCGCCAGGGTTTTTAACTTTGGAGTCTTTATGTCTAATCTATTCGGTCCGACCGATTTAGTGGTCCCCTTTGAGCTTTTGCGCATGGCCGATGTCGAGTTGGTGGGTGGGAAAAATGCCAGTTTGGGAGAGATGATTTCTCAACTGCCCCAAGGTGTGAAAGTGCCCACCGGGTTTGCCACCACAGCCCATGCCTTCAGAGAATTTTTAAAACATGAAGATTTAAGCGGACGCATCAACGCCCGACTGGCACAGCTTGATGTTGAAGATGTGCGAACCCTGGCCTTGGTCGGAGCTGACATTCGCGCCATGGTGGAGGCCCAGCCTTTCCCCCAAGACTTGGAGGAAGGCATTCGACGGGCGTTCAAGGTATTGCAGTCTGGTAATCCAGAGGTGTCGTTTGCGGTTCGTTCTTCAGCCACAGCCGAGGATTTGCCAGACGCGTCGTTTGCGGGTCAGCAAGAAACCTTTTTGAATGTGGTTGGCATTGACGATATCTTGCACAAAATTCGCGAAGTCTTTGCCTCGCTATACAACGACCGCGCCATCAGTTACCGCGTGCACAAAGGGTTTGCCCACGAGCATGTGGCCTTGAGTGCAGGCATTCAGCGCATGGTGCGATCAGATCTGGGAGCGGCTGGCGTGATGTTCACGATTGATACCGAGTCTGGCTTTTCAGACGTGGTTTTTATTACCTCGAGTTATGGCCTGGGTGAAACCGTGGTTCAAGGTGCCGTCAATCCCGACGAGTTTTATGTCCACAAGCCCATGCTTCGCGCGGGCAAGCGGGCGGTAATTCGCCGCAGCTTGGGCTCTAAACTTTTACAGATGGAGTTCACCAGCCCAAAAGAGCAAGCCGCTGGCGCCAAGCTGGTGAAAACTACGGACGTGCCTACGGAGCTGCGCAACCGCTATTCCCTGACAGACAGCGATGTGGAACAACTTGCGCACTACGCATTGGTGATCGAAGACCATTACGGCCGTCCCATGGACATTGAGTGGGGCAAAGACGGTATCGACGGCCAGCTCTACATCTTGCAAGCCCGGCCAGAAACAGTGAAAAGCCAAGCGGGCAACTCTGTGGAGTACCGCTACAAACTCAAAGGCAAGGGCGCGGTCTTGGTGGATGGCCGAGCGATCGGGCAAAAAATTGGCACAGGGCCTGTGCGCATTGTTCACAACATCAGCGAAATGGACACCGTCCAAGCGGGCGATGTCTTGGTGACAGACATGACCGATCCCAATTGGGAGCCGGTGATGAAACGCGCCTCAGCGATTGTGACCAACCGAGGCGGGCGCACCTGCCATGCGGCCATCATTGCCCGTGAATTAGGAATACCCGCGGTGGTTGGTTGCGGTCACGCAACCGACGTCCTCAAAAACGGCATGCTGGTGACAGTGAGCTGCGCAGAAGGGGACACGGGTTTTATTTATGACGGCCTGCTAGAGACCGAGGTATCGGAAGTCGTGCGTGGCGTGATGCCAGAGATCCCCGTCAAAATCATGATGAACGTTGGCAACCCCCAGTTGGCATTTGATTTTTGCCAGCTTCCCAATGCAGGCGTGGGTTTGGCGCGTTTGGAGTTCATCATCAACAACAACATTGGTGTTCATCCCAAGGCCATCTTGGACTACCCCAATGTCGATGCCGATTTGAAAAAAGCGGTCGAATCCGTGGCCCGTGGTCACGCATCGCCGCGCGCGTTTTATGTGGACCGTGTCGCTGAAGGTGTGGCAACCATTGCCGCAGCCTTTTGGCCCAAGCCCGTGATCGTGCGCTTGTCAGACTTTAAGTCGAACGAATACCGCAAACTCATTGGTGGCAGCCGTTATGAACCAGAGGAAGAAAACCCGATGCTCGGATTTCGCGGTGCAGCGCGGTATGTCAGCGCTGAGTTCGGCGAAGCTTTTGCGATGGAGTGTGAAGCGATCAAACGCGTTCGCAATGACATGGGCTTGGCCAATGTTCAGGTCATGGTGCCTTTTGTCCGAACCTTGGGGCAGGCCAAGAAAGTCACGGAGTTATTGGCACGCCATGGCTTGGAGCGCGGGAAAGATGATTTGAAGCTCATCATGATGTGCGAGATTCCGAGCAATGCAATTTTGGCAAACGAATTTTTAGAATACTTTGATGGTTTTTCAATCGGCTCCAATGATTTAACGCAATTGACTTTGGGGCTGGACCGTGATTCGGGTTTAGAGCTGCTAGCCCATGACTTTGATGAGCGAGACCCTGCGGTGAAAGCCTTGATCAGCCTTGCAATTCAGGCTTGCAAGGCCCAAGGGAAGTACATCGGCATTTGCGGCCAAGGCCCAAGCGACCATCCTGACTTTGCCCAGTGGTTGGATCAGCAAGGAATTTCTTCGATCTCGCTCAATCCTGACTCGGTGATTTCTACCTGGCAACAACTCGCTGCACGATGAAAGCTATGCAGACCACAACTCCCTTGCGGCTGCATGCCGTTTTGTTAACTTTGTGGTTCGCAGCTTCATTTGGTGTGGTGTTCTTCGCCCGTGATTTGCAGATGGTGGTTGCCGGTTGGCCTGTGAGTTTTTGGTTCGCTGCGCAAGGATCTGTTTTGATCTTCATTGCGATCGTGATTGTTTTTGCGTGGCGAAAAAACACCGACTCCCAAGAAGTGTGGCAAGTCGATGCTGACGATTACAAGAAATACACCCACACAATCCACCGTCGCTTTGGTTGGTATGTGGCGTGCTTGCTGGTTGCTTTGCTTGTCTTGGCAGTTTTTGAGTACTGGGGCGTACCTCGCGCCTGGATTGCAGGGTCCTTCTTGGTTTTAACCTTGGTCTTGTACGCAGGCGTTGGGGTGTATGGCAGAACATCCAGTGCACCTGAATACTATGTTGCCGGACGACGCATCCCTGCGGTTTACAACGGCATGGCGACTGCGGCCGATTGGATGAGTGCCGCTTCCTTCATCAGTCTGGCGGGGGGCTTGTACTTGCAGGGCTTTTCCGGGATGGGCAATCAACCCGGCGGCCTTGCCTATGTCCTCGGTTGGACGGGCGGGTTTTGCCTGCTCGCGCTGTTGGTGGCACCTTATTTGCGCGAACACAATATTTATACGGTTCCCGACTATTTTGCTTTGCGCTTTGGCGGACGCTGGCCGCGCATCATTGCGGCCATTGCTGCCGTTCTTTGTTCTTTTACGTATGTAGTTGCCCAAATTTACGGTGTGGGCCTGATCACTTCAAGGATCACCGGATTGCATTTTGAGATTGGAATTTTGTTGGGCCTGGGTGGGGTTTTGGTGTGTTCTTTCTTGGGCGGTATGCGGGCCGTTACGTGGACGCAGGTCACACAGTATGTCGTCATCATTTTGGCTTTCTTGATTCCGGTTTCTTGGTTGTCTTATAAGCAAGTGGGCAATCCCATCGCTGCGTTGGCTTACGGGCAACAGTTGCCCAAAATCACTGCGATTGAGCAAGGTTTACTGGATTCACCGCAAGAAAAAGAAGTGATTGCCATCTACGGACAAAGAGCCCAGGACTTAGAGAGAAAGCTCCTTGACGTTCCAACTGCTTTGCAAGCGCAGCGATTGGAATTGCGAAGGACCTTGGATGAGTTAGGAAGTTCCAAAGCCAATGCAGACCGTGTGACTGCGGTTCGAAAGGAATTGGCAGCCTTGCCCAAAGATGCCAATTCGGCTCGGCAATTGTGGTCACAACAACTTGATGAAAACCGAGAGCGAGCAAAACCGATGGGAGGGCTGCCCCAGCACACCCAAGCCTTTGCAGGAGATCCCAAGGGCTCGCCAGAAGAGCAAAACGAATTCCAGTCATCTCGCGCTAATTTTTTGGCGTTGATGTTTTGTTTGATGGTCGGCACGGCCGGATTGCCGCATCTGTTGACGCGGTATTTCACCACCCCCTCTGTGAAGCAGGCTCGAACTTCTGTTGCGTGGTCTTTGGTGTTTATTGCCCTGTTGTACTTGGCAGCACCTGCTTTGGCCGTCTTGGTGAAGTATGAAGTTTTGGCCCATTTGGTGGGCCAGCCATTTGACCAGTTGCCAGCCTGGTTGGCCCAGTGGTCGCGGGACCCGACCTTGATTTCTTACTCGGATGTCAATGCAGATGGGGTATTGCAGTTTGCAGAGCTGAAGATAAGCGCCGACGTGATCATGCTTGCAACCCCTGAAATTGGGGGCTTGCCTTATGTGATTTCCGTTTTGGTTGCCGCAGGAGGCTTGGCTGCAGCGCTTTCTACTGCGGACGGCTTGCTGTTAACGATTGGCAACGCACTGGCGCACGATATGTATTTTGATGGCAGCAACAACGCGGATCAATCGATGCGGCGTGTAATGTGGTCTAAATTTGCACTGCTGGTTGTGGCCTTGCTTGCGGCGTATGCGGCCGCCCAACGGCCTGGCGGCATTTTGTATTTGGTTGCTGCCTCGTTTTCTCTGGCGGGTGCAGCCCTGGTGCCCGCCATGGTCTTAGGTATCTTTTGGCGCGGAACGACCCATGCGGGCGCCGTCATGGGGATGTTGACGGGCTTGGGCGTGACTTTGTATTACATGGTTATCAACCACGCTGTGTTTCGGCGGGCGTTTGAGCTACCGGGCCACGGCATGTGGTGGGACATTCAGCCTGTATCGGCAGGTGTTTTTGGAGTGCCAGCGGGGATTGCAGC
>JAIPDD010000049.1 GCA_021737875.1 Sulfuritalea sp. | reverse complement strand
GGCCGAACGCGGCGGTCGCCGAGGCGGCGGCTACCAAGGCAACCGCAATTCTGGTGGTGGTGGGTACGGTGGGGGTGGTGGTTTTGGTGGAGGTCAAGGCCCACGCAGTGGCGGTGGCGGCGGCCGCGGTCGTGGCGGGCCCGGTGGCAACCGGGGTCCTGCTGGACGCTAACTAGTTCAACACTCTCAAAAAAAAGCCTCCCAAAGATCAATCTCTGGGAGGCTTTTTAACGTCTTCAACCCTATGTAGGATTGCGTGTTACTTCATGTCAACGCCATAAAAAGTGTGGCGTGCAAAGGGACTCAACTTAAAGCCAATGACTTCGTTGCGAACAGGTTTTAACTGGACAGCATGCGCTATCGTGAACCAAGGGGCTTGCTCCTTGAAAATCACTTGCGCCTCTTCATACAGCTTTGTCCGCTCGGCCACACTGGTCACGGTTTTCGCTTTTGTGACCAGGTCCTCGTAGGGCTTGTAGCAAAACTTAGCGACGTTCGATCCATTGTTTTTGGCAGAGTCACAGCCCAAAAGCGTATCTAAGAAGTTATCGGGGTCGCCGTTGTCTCCCGTCCACCCCAGCATCCCCATTTGGTGTTCACCGTTTTGCATCCGCTTGCGGTACTCACCCCACTCAAAACTCTTGATTTCAGCCGTTACGCCCACTTTTGCCAAGTCCGCTTGCATCAATTCCGCAATCCGTTTGGCGTTGGGGTTGTAGGGGCGCTGAACAGGCATGGCCCATAGATCGGTGGTAAACCCGTTGGGGTAACCCGCAGCAGCGAGTAATTTTTTAGCTTCAACCGGATTAAAGGCATCGTCTTTAATGGCCTTGTTGTATGACCACATATTGGGCGGAATCGGGTTAATCGCAGCCACCCCCGTTGTCAAATACACGGCAGAAATAATCGACTTTTTGTCAATCGCCATATTGATGGCTTTACGAACGCGAACGTCATCAAATGGTTTTTTGGTCGTGTTGTAAGCCAAGTAGCCCACATTCAAACCGGCTTGCTCCAACACTTTCACATTGGGGTCTTTTCGCATCGCGTCAAGATCAGCAGGTGTTGGGTAAGGCATGACATGGCATTCTCCTTTTTGCACTTTCGCCCAACGAACTGCGGCATCGGGTGTGATGGAGAAAATCAGGTCCTCGATTTTGGCTTTACCTGCCCAGTAGTCAGGGTGCGCCTTGAATCGAATAATCGCGTCTTTTTGGTACTGCACCACAGCGTATGGGCCAGTTCCTACAGGCTCTTGGTCAATTTTTTCGGGTGTACCGGCCTTCATCATGGCGTCAGCATATTCTTTGGATTGAACGCCAGCCCATTGCATCGCCAAATCAGCCAGGAACGGAGCTTCTGGGCGATTCAATGTGAATTTAACGGTGTAGTCGTCTATCTTTTCAACTGACTTCAACAGCTTGGGCATGCCCATATCGCCAAAGTAGGCGTGGTTCGCACTGGTGACTTTGAAATAAGGGTGCGCTTCTTTCCACTGGCGCTCGATCATGAACATCACGTCATCGGCGTTGAAATCACGGCTTGGTTTGAAGTTTTTGGTTGTCTGCCACTTCACCCCCTTGCGCAGGTTGAAGGTGTACTCCAACCCATCTTTTGTAATACTCCATTTTTCAGCCAAGCTGGGGCGAATGTTGGTCCCGCCATGCTCGAAGCCTACGATGTTGTCGTAAATTTGTTCGGAAACATCAAAGGAGGTTCCTGTGGTGTTGATGCCAGGGTAAAAATTCTCTGGGCTGCCTTCAGAGCAATAGACCAAGGTTTTCGCAGAAGCTGGCGTAAGCGCAAAAGCAACGGGCAATACAAGAGCGCATAGAAGGGCGAGCTTGTGACGCCGTTTACGCATGGTTGTAGAAAGACTTAAAGACATCAGACGGACTCCTTCGGGGTTGGAAGCTGCAGCTGCAGCGGGCTAAGTAACTTGATGGATATTTTCAGCTTCGTGGCAAGCCACCCACCTCAGTTGCACCATTTTGAGCACAGGACGCTCTGTTTGGCAACGGGGTTTAGCATAAGGGCAGCGGGTTGAAAAGACGCAGCCCGTGGGAGGATTCAGGGGTGAAGGCAACTCACCCATCAACAAGGTGCGCTGTTTTGCTGCCCCAAAGCGAACGCTTGGCGTAGCAGCCAACAGGGCTTGGGTATACGGATGCAGGGGACGCTCAAAAAGCACCTTTTTCTCACCCTGCTCCACCACATGGCCAAGGTACATCACCATCACATCGTGGGCAATGTGTTTCACAACGCCAAGATCGTGGGAAATAAACAAATACGCCAGCCCCAAATCGTGCTGTAAATCCGATAAAAGATTCAGAACTTGCGCCTGAATCGAGACATCCAAAGCAGACACGGGTTCATCGGCAACGACCAAAGAAGGGTTGAGCATCAAAGCCCGGGCAATCGCTATGCGTTGGCGCTGCCCCCCCGAAAACATATGCGGGTATCGGTCGTAATGCTCCGAGCGCAAACCGACTTTGAGCAGCATCGAGCGTGCTTGGTCTTGCCGCTCAGAGGCATTGAAGCTGCGGTTTATCTCTAACGGGGCCTCTAAAATCTCACCAATGCGTTTGCGGGGATTGAGGGAGCCATAGGGATTTTGAAAAACAAGTTGGACCTTTTGGCGAAGTTCGTGGCGCCTGGCTTCAGAGATTCCACTTGCATCGTGACCGCCTAACTTTAAAGCCCCATCGGTTGGCGCTTCTATCAAAGAGACCATTCGTGCCAAAGTTGACTTTCCGCAACCCGACTCGCCCACGACTGCAAGGGTCTTACCCGCTGCAATAGAAAAAGACGCGCCAGAGACGGCTTGTAAATAATCTGGTGTGCGCATGAAGCCGCGGCTGATTGCGTAAACCTGGCGCAATCCATCGGCTTGAACAACCACTTCATTGGATACAGTCATAGCGGATTTCCAGTGATGGAGGGAGCCAGTGGAAAATGGCATCGAACCCCTTGCATGTTTTCATTCAACACTGGCCGCTCTTGGCATGTTTTATCTATGGCATAGCTACACCGAGGGGCAAACAAACACCCCGATGGGCGGTCCAGCATTCCTGGAACCATGCCAGCAATCGTTGACAACCGACTTTGACCATCACTGCGCTCAGGCATCGCGTTTAACAAAGCCTCGGTGTAGGGATGGCCTGGGGATAGAAACAAGTCCTGCGCCCGCCGCTCTTCTACGATTTGCCCTGCGTACATGACTGCGACCCGGTGCGCCATTTCACACACCACCCCCATATTGTGGGTAATTAAAACCAAAGCCATGCCGTGCTCTTGTTGCAAGGACTTTAAGAGGTCCAGAATTTGGGCTTGGATCGTGACATCAAGCGCAGTGGTGGGCTCATCGGCAATCAGTAATTTGGGTTTGCAAGCAATAGCCATCGCAATCATGACCCGTTGGCTCATCCCGCCTGAGAGCTGATGGGGGAATGCGTCAAGGCGAGTTTCTGGCGCGGGAATACCGACTTGTTCCAGTAATTCAATGGACCGTTTTTTTGCAGCCTTGCGGTCCATCCCCATGTGCAGTTTGAGTGTTTCTGCCAATTGGAAACCTACGGTAAAGCAAGGATTCAAACTGGTGGTGGGATCTTGAAAAATCATAGCCACCTCTTTACCAATGACTTGGCGCCTGTGTGCATCGCTCAAGCCCAATAAGTTATGGCCATCAAACCGAAGCGTTTTTGCTCTTACCTGGCCTGGAAAAGCGACCAAGCCCATCAAAGCCATCATGGAGACGCTCTTACCCGAACCAGACTCCCCCACAATTCCTAAAACATCGCCAACATCAAGAGACAGGCTGACATGTTCTACCGCACGCATCACGCCATGGTGCGACGGAAAGTCCACCGATAAATCTTCAATTTCAAGCAGTGCCATGGCTTAGTCCGGTTATCGCTTGAGCTTGGGGTCAAACGCATCGCGCAGTCCATCACCCAATAAATTAAAGGCCAACACCGTCACCAAAATGGCAAGGCCAGGGAATGTAACAACCCACCAAGCGCGCAACACAAACTCGCGCGCATCCGCCAGCATGGTGCCCCATTCGGGCGATGGAGGCTGCGCGCCCAAACCCAAAAACCCAAGAGCGGCCGCATCCAAAATGGCGGTGGAAATTCCCAAAGAGGCTTGCACGATCAATGGCGCCATACAGTTAGGCAATATTTCACTAATCATCAGTCGCCAATGGCTGGCACCTGTCATTCGTGCAGCCGTCACATAGTCGCGGGACGTTTCGGCAATCACTGCAGCCCGGGTGATACGCACGTAATGCGGCAGAACCACTATGGCCACGGCCAACATGGCGTTCATCAAACCGGGGCCCAAAATAGCGACGATCACAATGGCTAGCAAAAGACTGGGCAGGGTCAGAATGATGTCCATCATGCGCATCACCGCAATTTCAAAAATTCCTCGCACATAGCCCGCCAGTAAACCCAGCACCGTCCCCACAATGACTGAGATGACGACCACAGCCAAACCAATCACCAAGGATAAACGCGCCCCAAAAATAAGACGCGAAAGCAAGTCTCGGCCAATCGCATCGGTACCCAACCAATGCGCTGAACTGCCACCCATCTGCCAAGCCGGTGGCGATAGAAAAACGGTGTTGTCAGTGAGGTTAGGTGGGTAAGGTGCGAGCCATGGCGCGAAGACGGCAACTGCAACCACGAAAAGAACTATGCACAAACCAAAAACAGCGCCGCGATTGGCACGGAAATAACGCCAAAACTCCTTGATAGGTTTTTCAACCTTCGCCTGATTTTGAATAACAGCAGTTGAATGCATCGCGCTCATGGAGTGTGCCGAATGCGGGGATTAATAATGCCGTAGGTAATGTCCACCAACAAGTTCACAGACATCACGATCACGCCCAACAAAAGCATCCCTCCTTGCAAAACGGGGTAGTCGCGGCGACTGATCGCTTCAATCAACCACTTGCCCACACCCGGCCATGAGAAGATGGTTTCAGTCAAGATGGCGCCCGTAAAAAGCACGCCAATTTGCAAACCGATCACTGTTACCACAGGAATCATCGCATTGCGCAAGGCGTGCACCGAAACAACCCGCAGTTGTGACAAACCTTTAGCCCGGGCAGTTCGCACATAGTCCTCGCCTAAAACCTCCAACATGGCCGATCGCGTCATCCGCGCAATCACCGCTAAAGGATTGGTACCAAGGACAACCGTAGGCAATATCAAATGGGACAAACTCGATAGAAAAGCGCCTTTCTGGTCTGACATGGCACTGTCAATGAGCAAGAAACCGGTGGTTGGCTCTATGAAATACTGGACAGAAATACGTCCAGAAACAGGCGTCAAATCGAGCTTGACTGAAAACAGCAAAATCAGCAGCAAGCCCCACCAAAAAATCGGCATCGAGTAACCGGCCAAAGAAACTCCCATCACTCCATGGTCAAGAAACGAGTTGCGTTTAACCGCCGCCAAGATTCCTGCTGGGATGCCAATGAGCAAGGCAAACACCATGGCACACAACGCAAGTTCAATAGTTGCAGGAAACAAGGCTAAAAACTCTGTCATTACTTTTTCTTGGGTAATGATGGATTTGCCCAAGTCACCGTGAAGCACTTTGGATATGTAAATACCGTATTGGGTCAGTATGGGCTGATCCAGACCATATTCTTTAAGCAAGGTTGCGTGACGAACTGCGTCAATGCCGCGTTCCCCTGCGAGGGTTTCAATAGGGTCACCAGGCACCAAACGGATCAAGAAAAAAGCCAGCAAGGTCATCCCGAAAAATGTAGGGATAACCAAACTCAGCCGGGTAAAAATAAAACGCAACATCGTTAATTATTGTAGGGAGAGTTAGGCGTTATTCGGTTCAATCTGTAAGCAACAGTCTAGGGACTTACCCTTTTAAAAAAGGATTCCGATTAAGCCCTCAAAAACAGCGTCACCAGCGGCTCGTCCCCCACTTGCCGGCTCCAATGCCCGTGGCGCTTGGGATCAAACGTTTCGCCTTCAGGCAAAACATCTGCGCTGTAAAAATGTTCGCCAGGTTGAAATATGCGAGAAATACCGTCTTGAATTCCGATCTCCATGTGTCCTGCCAAGATAAAAACCCATTGGGGCGAACCGGTGCAGTGGAACGTGCTGCGAAAACCCACAGGACTGGTTCGCAACTGGTAGCCGCCGCTGGCAAACACCTCTGAGAGCATGGTTTGGGGCGTTCCCAGGTCCAGCGCCACACGCTCTTCTTTGAAGCGGGCGCGTCCATCGGTGTCGGTAAATAAAATGACTTTGTTAAAGTGGGGCATTCGGTAGGCCTTTGGCTGTCTATCTGTAGGGCCGCATTGTGGCTTAACCCATTCTTCGAAGGTAACGTTCATTCCATGAGACTTCTGCACACCATGTTGCGCGTTGGCAATCTTCAACGCTCCATTGACTTTTACACCCGCATCCTAGGCATGAAGTTGCTGCGAACGTCCGAGAATCCAGAGTACAAATACACCTTGGCCTTTGTTGGCTTTGGCAACAACCCCGACCACGCCGAGCTCGAGCTCACCTACAACTGGGACGTTGACAGCTACGAGATGGGAACGGCGTATGGACACATCGCATTGGGCATGGAAGACATTTACGCTGCCTGCGACACCATCAAGGCAGCGGGTGGAAAAATCACCCGCGAGCCGGGGCCTGTCAAAGGGGGAAGCACCCACATTGCTTTTGTAACAGACCCCGACGGCTACAAAGTGGAACTCATTCAACGCCTTGGGCCTGTTTAAGCATGCAATCCCACACCATTGACCAACGCGGCGCCTTGATGGTCTTCGGATCTGCGGCCGTATGGAGTTTTGGCGGAGCCATTGCCCGTTATCTGAGCGTCACTGAGAGTTGGACCGTGGTCTTTTGGCGATCGGTTTTTGCTGCCGCTTTCTTGCTCGGCTTCATGCTTTGGCGCCAAGGATTCAAAGAGACTATCCGCTTGTTTTTGGCCATGGGCCTGCCTGGAATTGGCGTGGGCGTGTGCTTTGCGATTGCATCGATCTGCTTTGTCGTGGCCCTCGCTTACACCACCGTGGCCAATATTTTGCTCATGCAAGCGGGCGTTCCACTGATCGCCGCATTGATGGCTTTTCTCTTGTTTGGCGAAAAGGTGTCCAAAGGTACCTGGGC
This sequence comes from Sulfuritalea sp., assembly GCA_021737875.1. Lineage (GTDB taxonomy): Bacteria > Pseudomonadota > Gammaproteobacteria > Burkholderiales > Burkholderiaceae_C > Allorhodoferax. The sequence goes on along the minus strand of JAIPDD010000049.1, from coordinate 7,505 downwards.
TGCCATTGCCGCGGTAATCCTCGGAGTGGCTGTCATGGTTTCAGACTCTTTTGGCGGCAAGGTCTCACCCATCGGTGACGGCTTGGCCGTGCTGATTGCTTTGGCGTTTGCCACTGCCACCGTCATCACGCGCCGCCACGCCAAAGTCGCCATGATGCCTGCGGTCTGCCTTGGAACCTTGATTGCTTCTGCCGTTTCGGCCTCACTGGCGCAACAATTTCAAGTCAATGCGATGGACGCTGGATTGTTGTTTATGTTTGGCGCACTCAACCTGGGTTTAGGCATGGCGCTGTTTGTTACGGGCGCACGGTTGCTTCCTTCGGCCATCGCCGCTTTGATTGGTATTGCGGAACCGGTTCTTGGGCCCTTGTGGGTATGGCTGATGCACAACGAAATTCCGAGCGCCCGCACCATGCTGGGCGGGGGCATCGTTTTTCTGGCGCTGGTAGCGCACATCGGTTGGCAGCTCAAGCAGTCGCGCGAAGAGACCCTGGTGCCAACGGTGGATTGATAGCCGCTGCGGCCTCTTGCACCAACCAGTCTTTTAAAGCCATCACATCGGCCCGGGCCCGGCCAGCCCGCGAGGCGATGATGTACATCGGTTGGTCTGTAGTCACGCTCTGCGTTAAGGGGCGCACCAAGCGGCCTTGGTTAATGAGGGGTTCCACAATATGCCGCCAACCCAATGCAATCCCCTGCCCTTCTAAAGCCGCTTGCAAAACGATGGAGTAATCGTTAAACGTAAAGGCTTTGCCTGCACGCGGCGGACTGACCCCAAAACGGGCTAACCAACCCGCCCAATCGAGCCTGGGGCGGTAGCGCTCTTCCAAATGCAAGAGCGTCGTTTGCGCCACATCTTGGGGAAGTTGGAGTGTGGGGTGGCTGACCAAGTAGTCGGGGCTGCACACGGGGAAAACCTCTTCATCGACAAAGTGCCAGCGCTCAAAGCGCGCGTAGTCTCCACTGCCTAAGGTGATGCCCAAATCAATCCGCTCGCGCTCTAAATCGAGATCAATGTCGGTGGTAATGCAGCGCAACTCAATGTCTGGGTGCTGCTGCTTGAAGCGCGCAATACGCGGCATCAGCCACCAGGTGGCGGTCGCGGTTGAAACGGCCAAGGTGACCTGATGACCCTGCGTCATGGTGCGGACCTCGCGCAGGGCTTGGTCCATCAGTGTCAAGCCCAGGCCCACCTGGTCTAACAAATAGCGCCCTGCGTCGGTCAGTTCTACGCCTTTGTGGCGTCTGTCAAACAAAGCCACCCCCAGTTCGTCTTCCAACATACCCACTGCGTGGCTGATGGCCGGTTGGCTCACAGACAGTTCTACTGCGGCCCGGGTAAAACTGCCGGTTCGCGCTGCCGCCTCAAAGGTGATGAGGTGACCCATTGCGGGCTGATCGAAGCGTTTTTGCATAAACTAAGTTTATCCTAAGGATGAAAAACTATTGGGGTTACAAAACGCCAAAGAGACTCTAATATCGGTTTTATTATTTCTCATACCCGCCATTGATCGGAGCAAGCATCATGAGTGAATCTGATACCCAAACCATATCGCCCCCGACCGCACCAAGCAAACACGGGCGCCGCACTGGGGGGCGTGAACGGCGCGACCCCAACGCCAAAGCGACGGGGCCGGCTTATATCAAACGCGTGATTCCCACCTACGACATCATGGGCGAGGAAAGCTTGCTCAAGATCGAAGCGACTGCGGATCGCATCTTGGCCGAAGTGGGGCTGGACATTCGCGATGACGATGAGATATTGGCGATGTTTAAAAAGTCAGGCGCCAAAGTGGACGGCATGCGGGTGCGTTTTGAGCCCGGACACCTGCGTGAGATTCTCAAAACCGCACCCAAAGAATTCACGCAACATGCCCGCAACCCGGCCCACTCGGTTCAGATAGGCGGCAACAACGTCGTATTTGCACCGTCGTATGGATCGCCCTTTGTGATGGACCTCGACCGGGGACGCCGATACGGCACCTTGGAAGATTTTCAGAATTTTGTGAAATTGACTTACAACACACCGTGGCTGCACCACAGCGGCGGCACCGTTTGCGAACCCACCGACATTCCCGTCAACAAGCGCCACTTGGACATGGTCTACGCCCACATGCGTTTTTCTAACAAAGCGTATATGGGCTCCATCACCTCCGAAGAACGCGCAGAAGACTCGATTGAGATGAGCCGCTTGTTGTTTGGGCGTGAATTTGTAGATCAAAACTGTGTGATTTTGGGCAACGTCAATGTGAATTCGCCGCTGCTGTGGGACGGAACCATGACCAAGTCAGCGCGGGCCTACGCTCGGGCCAACCAAGCGGCGGTGATCGTGCCCTTTATTTTGGGCGGGGCGATGGGGCCGGTGACCAATGCCGGCGCCATTGCCCAAGCCCACGCAGAAACCATGGTGGGCTGCGCGATGACGCAGCTCGAGCGCCCCGGCGCACCGGTGATCTACGGCAATTTTCTCTCTAGCATGTCGCTGCGCTCGGGCTCGCCGACCTTTGGCACGCCTGAGCCGGCAATTGGCTCGATGGTGGTAGGCCAACTGGCGCGGCGTTTGAATTTGCCGCTGCGCTGTGCGGGCTCGTTTACGACGTCCAAGCTCCCCGATGGCCAGGCCATGCAAGAAAGCGTGATGTCCATGCTCTCAGCCATTCACTGTGGTGCCAACTTCATCTTGCACTCTGCGGGTTTCCTCGACGGGTTGCTATCCATGAGCTACGAGAAATTCATGATGGATGCCGATTTCTGTGGCGCCCTGCATAGCTATTTAGGCGGTGTAACGGTCGATGACAACAGCTTGGCCATGAACGCCTTCCAAGAGGTGACGCCAGGAGGCCATTACCTCGGCAGCTCCCACACCATGGCCAACTACACCACGGCTTTTTATGATTCCACCATCTCTGACGACACACCTTTTGAATCGTGGACTGAGGCAGGAGAAAGTGACTCGGCCAAGCGGGCTAACAAACGCTGGAAACAGTCTTTGGCTGATTACGTAGCGCCCACCATGGACGCCGCTGTAGACGAATCAATTCGCGACTACATAGACAGAAAAAAAGCATCCATGCCCGATCAATGGTATTAATTGAGTAACCCACGAGGACCCGCCATGGCAAGCGCAAACCCCAACGATCCCCTATTGCAGCCCTTTCAGCTCAAGCACTTGCGGCTGAAAAACCGCATCATGATCACTTCGCATGAACCGGCCTACCCCGAAAACGGAATGCCCAAAGAGCGCTACCGGGCCTACCACGTCGAACGTGCCAAAGCTGGAATCGCGCTCACCATGACGGCAGGTTCTGCCGCTGTCTCACGCGACAGCCCGCCCGTCTTTAACAACATCTTGGCCTACAAAGACGAGGTCGTCCCGTGGATGAAAGACCTCACCGATGCTTGTCACGAACATGGCGCTGCGGTGATGATCCAACTCACCCATTTGGGCCGTCGCACCAGCTGGTCCAAGGCCGATTGGCTGCCGGTGGTCTCGCCTTCGCACCACCGCGAAGCTTCGCACCGCGCATTCCCCAAAAAGATGGAAGACTGGGACATTGATCGCATCATCAAAGACTACGCCGATGCCGCGGAGCGCATGCACGCCGCCGGCGTCGATGGGCTCGAGCTAGAAGCCTACGGGCACTTGATGGACCAGTTCTGGTCTCCCTCCACCAATACTTTAGACGCGCCGTTTGGTGGGGCGATGGAGAACCGGGTGCGGTTTACCTTGGAGGTGATCAAAGCCATTCGCACACGCGTTGGCAAGGAATTTATTTTGGGTGTGCGCGGCGTTGCGGATGAAGTGCGCCCTGGCGGACTGACTGCCGATGAAGGGCTGGGTATTGCACGCTACCTTGCCAAGTCGGGCATGGTGGACTTTCTCAACATCATTCGCGGCCATATTGATACCGATGCCGGCCTCACTGATGTGATTCCGGTCCAAGGCATGCGCAGTGCGCCGCACTTGGATTTTGCCGGCGGCATTCGCCAGCAACTCGACATCCCCATCTTTCACGGCGCCAAAATCCAAGACGTCAACACGGCCCGCTTTGCCATCGAGTCGGGCAAGCTAGACATGGTGGGCATGACCCGCGCCCATATGGCCGATCCCCACATCGTGCGCAAAATCATGATCGGTCGTGAAGACACGATTCGCCCTTGCGTCGGTGCGAACTTTTGTTTAGACCGGATTTACCAAGGCGGCGAGGCTTACTGTATTCACAACCCGGCAACCGGGCGTGAACTGACCATGCCCCATGCCTTGGAAAAAGCCCCCAGCCCCAGAAAGATTGTTGTAGTCGGTGCGGGGCCATCGGGCCTTGAAGCGGCGCGGGTGGCATCTGAGCGCGGTCACCACGTGGTGGTTTTTGAAGCCGCCCCCCAACCCGGTGGGCAAATTCGCCTAACTGCATTAAGTCCGCGTCGCAAAGAGATGATCAGCATCATTGACTGGCGTATGGCCCGCTGTGAAGAACAAGGTGTTTCTTTTCGATTTAACACCTTGGCGGATGCATCCACCGTCTTGGCAGAACATCCCGATGTCGTCATCATCGCCACAGGCGGCTTGCCCCACACCGAAGTCTTGAGCACAGGCAACAACTTGGTGGTTTCGGCCTGGGACATTTTGAGTGGCGACGCCAAGCCCGGCAAGCATGTTCTCTTGTACGACGATGCTGGCGACCATGCCGCTTTGCAAGCCGCTGACGTGATCGCGCAGACCGGCGCCACCTTGGAGATCATGACACCCGACCGCAGTTTCTCGCCCGAAGTCATGGCGATGAATTTGGTGCCCTATATGCGCAGTTTGCAAAAACGCGATGTCACCTTCACCGTCACCTTTCGACTGGAGTCTGTCGAACCGCACCCTACGCAAGCGGGCAAACTACTGGCAGTATTGGGAAGCGACTACGGCGGCGTGCGCAAAGAACGGGTGGTGGACCAGGTCGTTGTCAACCACGGCACGCTGCCACTGGAGGACTTGTACTTTGAGCTCAAGCCCTTGTCTAGCAATGCAGGTGCAGTGAATTACACCGAGCTGATTGCAGGCAATGCGCAAACCGTTCAATCCAACAAAGACGGAAAGTTTCAGCTCTTTCGCATTGGCGACGCGATTTCTGCACGCAACACGCACGCTGCCATCTACGATGCTCTGCGCTTAGCGAAAGACTTGTAATTTTTCCCAAAGACTACAAAGGGTGAGCAACACGGTACTGCTGCTGCGTCAACGCCGTTTTGTACCAGCCCCAGGCTTGCTCAAAGGCTTTCCACTCCAAATCAAGGGCCACCTCTTTCGGCAAATCAGCGCCATTTAAATAGGGCGTGGTCTGGTCGATGACAAAGCAATCACTTTGTGGCACGGTGTGCGACTTGAGCGGTGCGGCATAGCCCCACACGTTTTCAAAACAAAACCGGCGCAAACCACCGTCATACAGCCTTTCGGTTTGTTCCATGATGGGCAAACGCCCTTGCCCCATAGGAACGCCTTGCACCCACCAATTCCCCCATGCGTGTTCCGGGCCGGCCACGACCACGTGGTCTTTGACGTGCACCGTTGTTACAAAAGGCGCCATCGCATCCAGCGCGTCCAGGGGTTCCTCGCCTACCATTTGTGAGTTGCCGTAGTCATACAAAGCGCGAACCAGCGGGTGATGGACTTGGCTCAAGATATCGGCAATGACCTTGCCTTGGAAGTCTTCGTGGTTTTCAAAAACCAGGGTGATGCCCGTTCGTTCTAAGGCAGGAATGACGGCGCGCAAGTCTTCGACCGTTCGGGTGATCTGGCTTTGCAATGGCGGCGGGTATTTGGTGTAGACGCGCAAACACTCGGCGTTGACTTTGCTTGCCACGTCGAGCATCTTCAACAAATTCTCCAAGCGCGTGTCACTGGTGTCGATTTCACAGCGCATACCGCTTTCAGTCAGCGCGTTTTTGATCTTCTCAAAATGGGCGTCGGTCGTGCCACCCAGGTCGCGGTATCCCGGGCCATTGGCAGAGATGTTGACGCCCGTAAAGCCCTGCGCTTGAGCCAAGGCGATAAAACCAAACACGTCAAAATCAGTGCGGTACTTGAACTGAAACCGCAGGCTAAAGCTGTGGATGTGCATTTCTATACGCTTGAATTTTTCCTTGGAATCAGGCACAGGCATTTGCATCATGGGTTTTCCAGCAAGCGTTGAAGATAAGACAACTCAGCGCTTAAGGCTTGGCTATAAAGCGCCGCCACTGCAGGCTGCGGCGCTTGCAGATGCGTAATGCGGTAAGCGCAATAGGCTGCGAATCGGAAATGGTGGTAGACCTGTACATCACGCAACCGGGCCTGCATCGCTTCTAGTTGCCTGCCCACGTCTTGGGCTTGAAAGTAACAGTGGAAAACGCGCTGGATGTCTGCGTCGGCCAAGGGTTCGCAATGGTAAAGAATGTGCATTGCAGGAGATGTAAACGTGAACACATCCTGTAACGGGTCTCCGAGTCCGGGGCATTGCCAGTCAATGAGACAGGGCCCGGTGGCTCCCACAATCATGTTTCCAGGACCGCAATCGGTATGCACCAGCACGGGTTCGCAGGGAGCAGTGACGGGGCAATCGGCCAGTGTTTTTACCCAATGGTCCAAGGGGCCGCGTAGAGAAGCATCACACGCGTTCAACATGCTCAGGCTGTGCGCGTACAGTTCAGTGGGGCTTTGCGCAAGCAATCGAAAGCTATTTTTTGCCTTCGCATTGATGGGTATGCGGTGCACTCGTGCCAAGACATCAGCGACACCTTGGATGCATTTTTCAGCGTTTGGGGGATCGAATGTCCAAGGCAAGCCCGCCACGTAGCCGTACAACAAAATATCCCCCGCTGGGGTATTCGGCAAGTAGGCAATCGGTTCTGGGGCACATCCGCTGCCTTGGAGGAAACGCAAGGCAGCGGCTTCCGTATCAGGCATCACGGGGAACATCGGATTGGTCACGCCTTGGAAAAACTGCTTGATCACGATCAACTGTTCGCCAACCTGAAGGCGGTACACCTGATTCCAAAATCCGCCGGTGAGCAGTTTGAGGTCGCTGATCGCAATAGAGTGCGTGAGATAACCCGCATCAGCCAACACAGCCAATAAAAGTGTCCGCTGCTGGGCGCTGTCTTTTGACTCAGGCATCAGGGCTTGTTGCATTGGCGGGGTGCGCAAACTGTTCAAGTTGGTTTAACAACGGGGTGTCTACCTCTACGCCCGACGCTGTTGCCACATTCATGTGGCTATGCCGTCCAGTACCCGGAACGCGAGCCCCCTCTTGCACTTCAATGGCTTGTATTAATGTCCACATACGCACGTCAAATCCGGGGGCAAACGCAGCAGGATCGATCGCAATAAAACACTGCCCCACTCCCGGGGGGCCACCCGTATCGTCTAAGAGCGAGCTGGCTTGGTTTGACCAGTTTGCGCCACCTAAACCTGCGGCCAAAATTTCAACGATCAAGGCCAAGCCATAGCCTTTGTGTCCGGCCGCTGGAGCCATCAAACCTTC
>JAIPDD010000048.1 GCA_021737875.1 Sulfuritalea sp. | reverse complement strand
ATGAAAATCGCCAAAGACTGCGCTGTCACATTGCACTACAAAGTGCGCAACCCCCAGGGTAAAGTTCTCGAAGAGAGCAAAGAACCCATGGCTTATTTGCATGGTGGCTACGGCAACATCTTCCCCAAAGTGGAGGAAGCCCTCTTAGAAAAAGAAGCGGGCTACCAAGCGACTTTAGAGCTCAGCGCTACAGACGCCTTTGGCGAACGGGACGAATCCTTGCTGCAAACCATCCCTAAAAACCAATTTCCACCCGGCTTCAAAGTCGGCGGGCAATTGGAAGGGCAGGACTCAGAAGGCCATTCGCGTGCATTTACCGTGGTCAAGATCAAAGGGGACCAAGTGCAACTCGATGGCAACCACCCGTTTGCAGGCCAAGCGCTGCAATTTACGGTGAAAGTTTTGGAAGTTCGCCAAGCCACAGAAGAAGAAGTAGCGCACGGCCATGTCCATGGCGCCCATGGACACCACCACTAAGGATTGGGCGGTATTGGTTTATTTTGCGCCTTTATTTTATTAAATAGTAATTTCCGCTGAACTTTTAATAAATTAAGCAATTTAATGCCAACTTCGGCATAGATTCAAAAATAATCGCAATAGTCTGCGGGGCAAATAAAGCCACAATCGGGTCTTTCATCGCTACTTTGACCCGAGAGACCCCATGCTTGCGCAACCTTCTACCAAATACCAGGCCTTCCCTGCGATTCACTTGCCTGAGCGCCAATGGCCCAGCCGTACGATCACCCATCCTCCGATTTGGATGAGTACCGATTTGCGCGACGGTAACCAGTCGCTTTTTGAGCCCATGAACCTCGAGCGCAAGATGCGCATGTTTCGCACGGCCTGCCAAGTCGGGTTCAAAGAAATTGAAGTCGGATTCCCTAGCGCGTCACAGACCGACTTTGATTTCGTCCGAAACCTGGTGGATGGCCAGCACATCCCAGACGATGTCACGATTGAAGTCTTAACCCAAGCCCGTGGTGATTTGGTGCGCCGCACCTTTGCGTCAGTTGCTGGCGCGCGCCGCGTGATCGTGCATGTGTACAACGCCACCGCACCGCTGTTTCGGGATGTGGTCTTTCAAATGAGCAAGGCGCAGGTGCTTGAATTGGCTTTGGAAGCGGTTCGTTTGATTCAGCAATTGGCCCAAGAGCACCCGCAGACCCAATGGGTTTTGCAATACAGCCCCGAACTGTTTACCTCGACCGAGCTGGAGTTTGCCAAGGAAGTCTGTGACGCAGTGACTACGCAGTGGGGCGCGACGCCCGATAACAAGGTGATTTTGAATCTGCCTGCAACAGTGGAAGTTGCCACCCCCAATATCTATGCGGATCAAATTGAGTGGATGCACCGCAACCTTGCGCAGCGCGACAGCATTGTTTTGAGTCTGCACCCCCACAATGACCGAGGCACGGCGGTTGCCGCTGCAGAGCTGGGTTTGATGGCCGGTGCAGACCGTGTCGAGGGCTGCCTTTTTGGCAACGGCGAGCGAACCGGCAATGTGGATTTGGTAACCTTGGCTTTGAACCTGTATACCCAAGGCGTCCACCCTGGCCTGGATTTTTCTGACATCAATGCCGTGGCGCGAACTGTGGAGCACTGCAACCAGTTGCCCATCCACCCACGCCACCCCTATGTTGGCGATTTGGTGTTTACCGCCTTTAGTGGCTCGCACCAAGATGCGATTAAAAAAGGCTTTGCCGCACTGGATAAAAAAGGGCTTTGGAATGTTCCTTATCTGCCGATTGACCCCGCAGATGTCGGTCGTACGTACGACTCCATCATCCGGGTCAACAGCCAATCAGGCAAAGGTGGCGTGGCCTATTTGATGGAAGCTGAATTTGGCGTGGTGATGCCCAGGCGCTTGCAGGTGGAGTTTTCTAGTGAAGTTCAGGCTTACACCGATAAGCATGGTGGAGAAATGAGCGCCCAAGACCTGTGGGATTTGTTTTCAAAAGCCTATCTTCAAACGACACAGCCTCTGCACTTGGTGGAGCACCGCTTGATCGATGATGGCTTGGGTATTCGCTTGCTAGTACAAACCGGCGGCGTGACCCACACCCTGAACGGACGCGGCAATGGCCCGATAGACGCGGCAGTGCATGCGCTTCAAACGCTGGGCATCCATGTCCAAGTTCGAAGTTTTGAAGAGCGCTCGGTCAAAGCCAGTGAAGACGCAGGCAATGCCCAAGCCTGTGCATTTCTTGAGTTGGTCTATGCCAAAGGTGCAGGCGCAGAGCGGTTTGGCGTGGGCATGGACACCAATATCGTCACCGCCTCGATCAAAGCCCTGATCAGTGGCGTGAATCGCTTGGGCGTGGATTAAACCATTGGCCTGCGCTGCAGCGTTCAATCTCGGCCAAGTCTCGGCGGGATTGGACGCTAGAAAAACCAGCGTTACTTAATAAGGCACGCACCGCGCTGGCTTGGTCGTAGCCATGCTCCAAAAGCAGCCAGCCACCGTGGGTGATAGCAGTGCGGGCTTGGAGGGTAATCGTGCGCAAATCGTCCAGGCCATCGGTGCCGCTTGCTAAGGCCTGCAAAGGCTCATGGCGCAAATTTTCTAAGTGGGCGTCTTGATTGGCAATATAGGGTGGATTGGAAACGATCACGTCAAACACGTCATCGACAGCGGTAAGCCAACGCCCTTGCAGGAAATCCACATTTAAACCTAAGCGGTTGGCATTATTTTTTGCAACCTGAAGTGCTTCTTCACTGAAGTCCAAGGCTTTGATCTGCGCTTCGGGTCGGTGGTACTTCAAGGCCAAGGCGATCGCCCCGCTGCCAGTCCCAAGGTCTATCACTTTGCTACGGCTGTCTTTCGGTAAAAGATCCAAGGCCCACTCCACCAAAGTTTCCGTGTCGGGGCGTGGCACAAGAACGCGGGCGTCGACCTCAAAATCCAGCCCAAAAAATTCTTGGTGCCCAGTGATGTAGGCAAAAGGCTCGCCGCTGCGTCGGCGTTGCAAGGCCGCATCAAAGTGGATTTGGGAACCCGCGTCGAGGGTGTCGCTGTCATGGCTTAACAACCACGCCCGTGCAGCACCCGTGCCGCCGGGCGATAAGCGCCCCAGCGCAAACAAAACCAAAAGCTGGGCGTCGCGCCGCTCCAATCCATGGGCCATGGCATGCGCAATGGCTTGCGTGGTGGTCACGCCAATCCCACCTCTAAGGCGGCGAGTTGCTGGGCGGCTTCATAGGCTTGCAGCGCCTCCACCACATCGCCCAAGTCGCCCTCCATGATGTTGAGCAATTTGTACAAGGTCAGGTTGATCCGGTGGTCGGTAAACCGGCCTTGGGGAAAGTTGTACGTTCGAATGCGGTCGCTGCGGTCACCCGTTCCAATGAGACCTTTACGCTCAGCTGCATCTTTTGCGGCGCGTTCGCTGCGGTCTTTTTCGTGGATACGCGCTGTCAATACTTTCAAGGCCTGCGCTTTGTTGCTGTGCTGGCTGCGTCCGTCTTGGCACTCAGCCACGATGCCGGTGGGTAAGTGGGTAATGCGAACAGCGGAGTCGGTTTTATTGATGTGTTGACCGCCCGCACCGCTGGCACGGTAGGTGTCAATGCGCAAATCCGCAGGGTTGATTTGGATGGCGACTGCTTCATCGGGCTCGGCCAGGACCGCCACGGTACACGCGCTGGTATGAATGCGACCCTGCGTTTCAGTGGCAGGTACGCGTTGTACGCGGTGGCCGCCTGACTCAAACTTCAAAGCACCATAAACGTTGTTCCCTTCGATTTGCAAAACCACCTCTTTGTAGCCGCCCAACTCACTGGCGGACTCACTCATGATTTCGGTTTTCCAGCCTTGGCTGTCGCAGTAGCGGGTGTACATGCGTGCCAAATCGGCTGCAAAGAGCGCCGATTCGTCACCGCCTGTGCCAGCTCGGATTTCCACAAACGCATTGCGCGCATCATCTGGGTCTTTGGGCAGCAGCATGCGCTGCAATTCCTGTTCTAGCTGCTGCAGTTCAGCCGTAGCGCTGTCCATTTCTTCCTGCGCCATAGCCACCATATCGGCATCTCCCGCAGCACTTTGTAGCATCTCGGTTGCCGCTGCCTGATCGGCTTCGCGGCGCTGGAAACGGTCCCATCGGCTGGCCACGGCAGAGACTTCGGTGTGCTCGCGCGAAAGGGTTAAAAACTGGGCCATGTCTTTCATGATGTCTTCGCGCGAGAGCAAGAACTCCAGTTCGGCTAGCCGATCGGTGTAGCGGGCGAGTTGCTGGCGTAAAAAAAGTTTCATAGCGAGAATTCAGAAAGAGGGATGCTAAAAATAAAAAATTGCTTGCGCGTCTGGTGCAAGCTTTGTGCACTGCCTGGGGCCGTGGTCCTACCGAGGTGCGGCAGCTAACGCTCTTTGCGTAAAAAGAAGTGCGCGATGGCTTGGCTGGCTTTGGCACGCGCTTCGGTGTCACCGGCATGCAGTTCTGCAAATGCGCCATGCAATAGTTTTTGGGTCAAACCCTTGGCCAGCGACTCCATGACCTCGTCAACCGAGTCCCCTTTGCTAATGGCTTTGCGCGCCTTGAGCAGCTCGCCCTGTCGCCATGCGTCGGCTTGGGCGTTGAGTTGTTGGATCAAGGGAATGTTGTCGCGTTGGTCCATCCAATGCATAAAACTTTGCACGCCCGCGTCCACAATCGTCTCGGCTTGGGCTACCGCCGATTGCCGGTTGGCCTGGGCGTTTTGGACCACGCTGGCCAGATCGTCGACGGTATAGAGGTAAATGTCTTCGAGGGTTTTCACTTCGGCTTCAATGTCCCGAGGCACAGCCAAATCCACCATCAGCATGGGGCGGTGTTTGCGTTTTTTAAGCGCCCGATCTACAGCACCCAGACCGATGATGGGCAGGGTGCTGGCCGTACAACTGATAACAACATCGAATTCGTGGAGGCGCTGCGGCAGTTCACTCAAGTGCATCACTTCCCCGCCAAAGCGGCTGGCAAGTTTTTCACCCCGCTCTAAAGTGCGGTTGGCAATGGTTATCTTTGCGGGGTGTTTGCCCGCAAAGTGGGTGACGCAAAGCTCAATCATGTCGCCAGCACCTACGAAAAGCACCTTCACTTGGCTTAAGTCTTCAAACAACTGGGCTGCGAGTCGAACCACTGCGGCGGCCATGCTGATGGAGTGCGCACCAATTTCTGTGCTGGTTCGAACGTCCTTGGCCACTGCAAATGAGCGCTGAAACAACTGCGACAGGGTGGCCCCTAAGGCACCGGCACCTTCAGCGGCGCGGACTGCGTCTTTGAGTTGCCCCAAGATTTGGGGCTCCCCCAAGACCATCGAGTCCAGGCCGCTGGCGACGCGAAAGGCATGGCGTGCGGCCTCGTCGTCAGTCAGGCTGTAGGTGTGTGAGCGCAGCATGTGGTTAGACACGCCACCGCACTGCGCCAGCCAGTCGAGCGTGCGTTCCTTGTCAGATGCATCACCCGCACAGTAAATCTCCGTGCGGTTGCAAGTAGAAACAATGGCTGCTTCGTGCGCATGGGTGAGCGATTCGCGCAGGGATTGGAGTTGGGGTGCGAGCTGATCGGAGGCGAATGAAAACCGACCGCGCAAGTCCAAAGGTGCGGTGGTGTGGTTGATTCCGAGTGCCCAGACTGCCATATGAAGCGAGGATTATAAAATTGTTAGCTCTTAGAAAGAATCCATGGACTTTGTCGATCTGCTCACCCACACTGCGAACTTTGTAGCACCGTGTATCTTTGTTGGCTTTTTTATGGCGGTGACCGCGCCCTGGTTGTTCAAAAAATCGCCGCAACGCCACCCACTTGTCACCCGGACACTACTCAATTCCTTGGCCGCAGCGCTGGCAATGGCAGCAGGGCTGTGGTTTTTTGGAAATGACGGAAAGATGATGAGCTACCTCGGGTTGGCCTTGGCAAGTGCTCTGAGCCAACTGTGGCTTGGGCGGCACTGATTTTTTTCGCATCCGCACCCAAGCGCTAGGAAGAGTGGATTCAAATTGCGTTTGGGTTGAATAGATCCACCCGGTCGGTGATGATGCCGTCGGTTTCCAGATCGATCAATACCTGGGCAGACGCCCTGTCGTTGACGGTGTAGCTCAGGGTTCTGAAACCGGCCGCTTTCGCTTGGGAAACTGACGCTTGGTTCCATAGGGTGTAGTTGCAGACGATGGCAAGGCATTGCAGTCGCTGTGCCGTTTGCAACCAACCGTCCCATAAAGTGTGCAAAAGAAGGGCTCTGGGTAGCGCTGGGGCTTGCGCCATCGCGCCTTCGAGGGCGTCCACTTCAAAGGAGCTGAGCAAGGGGGCAATCGGGGCCTTTTGCCAAAGCCTTGCAGCATGTTGTGCAACGGTTTTGCCGGTCTGTAATCCCATCCCTGTGGTGGGCTTGATTTCAATATTGAGACAGCAGCCATTGGCAATACAAAAGCGGGAAATGTTTTCTAAGCTCGGCAACGGCTCACCGCAGTAGGTATTGCTGTGCCAACTGCCGGCATCGAGCTGGGCTAATTCGCTCCAAGCATTGTGACCCGCGATTGGTGGGAGTCCTGTGGCATCTGTGCAGGTTCGCTCCAAGGTGTCGTCGTGCAATAAAAAAGGAAGACCGTCGCTGCTGAGCTTGGCGTCGCATTCAAACATGCGGTAGCCATGTGCGAGCCCCATGCGAAAAGCGGCCAAGGTGTTTTCGGGGGCCAAGGTGCCAGCGCCGCGGTGGGCGATCCAGCGCGGGTAGGGCCAGTCTGAAAGGGTAAGGGGGCTGAGAGGGGCAGTCATAAGGCTATATTTAACCCTAAGCGCTTGCTTAATCCCAGCCAAAGAAGTCTCCCGCTGAGTGTCCGCAGAAAGCCAAGGCCAATGCTGCACTGCGGTACTATTGGATTTTAGTTAGAAATCGACAAATCAGGTCGCATTTAGTACTGCCCCTATTGAGATGAACGCTCCAACCTCGCTTGCCCACCTTGTGCCTGAAACCGCGACCCCCTCGCCACGGCAGGAGCGCATTCGTGAAATTCCTTACAACTACACCTCGTTTTCGGACCGTGAAATCGTCATCCGCCTGCTAGGCGCACCGGCTTGGGATACCTTGTTGGTGCTGCGCAATGAGCGCAATACCGGGCGCTCTGCACGGATGTTGTACGAGGTGCTGGGCGATATGTGGGTGGTGCAGCGCAACCCCTATTTGCAAGACGATTTGCTCGACAACCCCAAACGGCGCAGTCTTTTGGTTGATGCCTTGAAACACCGCTTGGGGGAAGTACATAAGCGGCGAACGCCCAATGTGCAGTCTCAGCGCGACACCATGGTGGGTGAACTTTTGGTGGCGGCCCAAGCCGCAGTCGCCGCGTTTGACGCCTCGTTTATTGCCATGGCCACCTTGCGCCGCCAAACCCAGCGAACGCTGGGCAAGTTAACCGCCAAAGATAACATCAAGTTTGATGGCTTAAGCCGGGTATCGCACGTCACAGACGCCACCGACTGGCGGGTGGAATACCCCTTTGTGGTCCTGACACCGGACACCGAAGAAGAAATGGCGCGCTTGGTCAAAGGGTGTATTGCCTTGGGCTTGACCATCATTGCCCGTGGCAGCGGTACCGGTTACACCGGCGGCGCAGTGCCGCTGACTTGGAAAAGTGCGGTCATCAATACAGAAAAACTCGAGGCGATGACCGAGGTACAGATGCGTCGATTGCCGGGCATGGACTACGACGTGGCAACCATTTGGACAGAAGCGGGGGTGGTGACGCAACGCGTAGCAGACGCCGCTGAACGCGCTGGGTTTGTGTTTGCGGTGGACCCTACCTCGGCTGAGGCCTCGTGCATTGGCGGCAATATTGCCATGAACGCAGGCGGCAAAAAAGCAGTGCTTTGGGGCACCGCTTTAGACAATTTGGCCAGCTGGCGCATGGTCACGCCGCAAGCGCAGTGGCTCGAGGTCACGCGGGTGGGCCACAACATGGGCAAGATTCACGACGTAGAAGAAGCCCGTTTTGAATTGAAATATTTCCAAGCCGACGGCACCACCTTGATCCGAACCGAAGACCTGCATATTGCTGGAAAATCTTTTCGCAAAGAGGGCTTGGGCAAAGACGTCACTGACAAGTTTTTAAGCGGCTTGCCCGGCATTCAAAAAGAAGGCTGCGACGGCTTAATCACCAGTGCGCGTTGGGTGGTGCACCGGATGCCAGCCCACACCCGCACCGTGTGCCTTGAGTTTTTCGGCAATGCCCGCCATGCCGTTCCCAGTATTGTCGAAATCAAAGACTTTATGTTTGCCGAACAAAAACGCAGCGGGGTGTTGCTGGCAGGTTTAGAGCACCTTGATGACCGTTACCTCAAAGCGGTCGGCTACACCACCAAAAGCAAACGTGCGGTTGAACTCGGCGGAAGATCGGGCTTGCCCAAAATGGTGCTGGTAGGTGATATTGCCGGCGATGATGCTGACGCCGTGGCGCGGGCGAGGTCTGAGATCGTTCGTATTGCCAATTCGCGAAGCGGCGAAGGCTTTGTAGCCATCAGCCCGGAGGCGCGGAAGAAATTTTGGCTCGACCGCAAGCGCACCGCGGCCATTAGCAAGCACACCAATGCCTTCAAAATCAACGAAGATGTGGTGATTCCTTTGCCGCGCATGGCCGAATACACCGATGGCATCGAGCGTATCAATATTGAATTGTCATTGCGCAACAAGCTCGCCTTGTGCGACGCCCTCGAAGGCTTTTTCGCCCGCAGTGATTTGCCGGTTGGAAAAAGTGACGATGCCAGCAGTATTTCGTCCGCGGAGCTACTTGAAGACCGCGTGGCCCAAGCCCAGGCCTTGATTGGGGGCGTGAAAAACCAATGGCAGGGGTGGCTCGATGGCGTAGACGGCTTGTTTATAGAGCTGCAAGACCACAGCTTGCGCGCCAGTTGGAAGACCCAGTTGCATGCGCCTTTACAAGCTTTATTTAATGGCGCTGCTTTTAAGGCGATCCTAGAAGAGTGTGTGGCCATCCATAAACGGGTTCTGAAAGGGCGGGTGTGGATTGCTTTGCACATGCACGCCGGCGACGGCAATGTACACACCAATATCCCTGTCAATAGCGATGATTACGAGATGTTGCAAACCGCCCATGGGGCAGTCAAACGCATCATGGGATTGGCCCGCGGGTTGGGTGGGGTGATTTCGGGTGAGCACGGTATCGGCATCACCAAGTTGGAATTTTTAACCGATGCAGAGTTGCAGCCCTTTGCCGATTACAAAGCCAAAGTCGACCCCGAAGGCCACTTCAACAAAGGCAAATTACTGCGTAAGACGGGCAAGGCCAGTGCGGGCCTCGACGCCGATTTGACCAATGCCTACACGCCCTCGTTTGGTCTGATGGGGCATGAGTCGCTCATCATGCAACAAAGCGATATCGGAGCAATCGCTGATTCAGTCAAAGACTGCTTGCGCTGTGGAAAATGCAAGCCTGTGTGCGCAACGCATGTGCCCCGCGCCAATTTGCTCTACAGCCCGCGCAACAAAATTTTGGCAACGTCTTTGCTGGTCGAAGCGTTTTTATACGAAGAACAAACCCGCCGAGGGGTGTCCATCAAGCACTGGCAAGAGTTCGAAGACGTTGCCGACCACTGCACGGTGTGCCACAAATGCGAGAGCCCATGCCCTGTCAAGATCGACTTTGGCGATGTGACGATGCATATGCGCAACTTGCTGCGAAAAATGGGCAAAAAAACCTTCCGCCCAGGCAATGCGGCGGCCATGTTTTTCCTCAATGCCACCAACCCTGAGACCATTAAATTCATGCGTAGTGCCATGGTGGGTGTGGGATTCAAAGCCCAACGCTTGGCCAACGACTTGTTTCGGGTGCTGGCCAAAAAGCAGACCGCCAAACCGCCGGCAACAGTGGGGACAGGGCCCATCAAGGCCCAAGTCATTCACTTTATTAACAAAAAAATGCCAGGTGGTTTACCGAAAAAAACAGCCCGCGCTTTGCTTGATATTGAAGACGCAGACTATGTTCCCATCATTCGCGACCCCCAGACCACCAGTTCAGAAACCGAAGCCGTTTTTTATTTCCCCGGTTGCGGCTCCGAGCGGCTGTTTAGCCAAGTCGGCTTAGCCACCCAAAGCATGCTGTGGCACGCGGGGGTTCAAACGGTTTTACCCCCGGGCTACTTGTGTTGCGGCTACCCGCAGCGCGGCTCAGGCCAAGCCGATAAAGCAGAAAAAATAATCACCGACAACCGGGTGCTGTTTCACCGCGTTGCCAATACGCTTAATTACTTGGACATTAAAACAGTCGTGGTCAGCTGCGGCACCTGTTATGACCAATTGCAGGGTTACGAATTCGACAAAATTTTTCCAGGCTGCCGCATCGTGGATATCCATGAATACTTGCTGGAAAAAGGAATCACCTTGGTTCCTGATGGCGGTGCGGGCGAGGGCTACCTTTACCACGACCCCTGCCACAGCCCGATGAAGCTTCAAGACCCCATGAAGACCGTCAAAGCCTTGGTCGGCGACGCGGTGCTTAAAAACGACCGCTGCTGCGGAGAGTCTGGAACGCTGGGCGTCACCCGCCCCGATATTTCGACCCAGATTCGTTTCCGCAAGGAAGAAGAGTTGCGCAAGGGCGAGGCGGACTTGGCTGTTTTGACGGCCACCTCGGGAAGTACCCCGCCCGCAGTGACCAAAATTTTGACCAGTTGCCCGAGCTGCTTACAAGGGCTAAGCCGCTATGGCAATGACTTGAATAACGGATTGTTAGAGGCCGACTACATCGTGGTTGAAATGGCGAAAAAAATATTGGGGCCGGCGTGGTTGGAAGACTACGTGCAAAAGGCCAATGCGGGTGGAATTGAGCGGGTCTTGGTCTAGCAGGTTACAGTGAGGCCCAGCCTACCTGAGGCGCTGCATTTTTGAGGACAAGAAGGTTAAAAAATCCTATGGCCGGTTTACAAAAAAATTCACCCACCCCGCAAGCCCTGACGGTACACAGCCAATCGCGCGTGCTTGAAATCAGTTTTTCTGACGGCGCTGCGTTTCGTATCCCGTTCGAGTTGATGCGTATTTACTCGCCCTCTGCCGAAGTGCAAGGGCACGGCCCAGGCCAAGAAGTATTGCAAACAGGAAAGCGATTGGTAGAGATCGCAGGGCTTGAGCCCGTTGGGAATTACGCGGTCCAACCGGCGTTCTCCGATGGCCATGACACCGGCATTTTTTCTTGGGACTATTTGTATTTCCTGGGTTCGCAGCAAGACGCGCTTTGGAAAGAGTATGCCCAGCGCTTAAGCACTGCAGGACGCGACCGCGACGCACCCATGCCCCTTCCTGAGGCCACCGGCTGCGCCAGCCATTAAGTAGCACCATGACCAGCACCCACTTTGGATTCCAATCGGTCGATGAAACGGAAAAGGCGCGCCATGTGCGCAGCGTTTTTGATTCGGTCGCACCCAAGTACGATTTGATGAACGATCTGATGTCGGCAGGCCTGCATCGGGTGTGGAAAGCCTATACCTTGGCCGTCGCCAACCTCCAGATGGGCGACAAAGCCTTGGACATTGCCGGTGGCACCGGGGATTTGGCACTGGCTTTTTCCAAAAAAGTCGGAAAAACGGGGCAGGTGGTTCACACCGATATCAACGAAGCCATGCTCAGCACGGGCCGCAACCGGCTGCTCGACCTTGGAAAAGTGCTTCCCACTGTCGTTTGTGATGCAGAAAAATTACCGTTTCCTAGCGACTATTTTGATGTGGTCAGCGTGGCTTTTGGATTGCGCAATATGACGCACAAAGACATCGCTTTGGCGGAAATGAACCGGGTGCTCAAGCCCGGGGGCAAGTTATTGGTACTGGAATTTTCCAAAGTGGCCCCGCCATTGGAAAAACTGTACGACTGGTATTCCTTCAAGGTGTTGCCAAAGCTTGGCCAATGGGTGGCCGGCGATGACGCCAGTTACCGCTATCTGGCAGAGTCGATTCGCATGCATCCCAGCCAAGAAGCGCTAAAAGCCATGATGCTCAAAGGTGGATTTGGTCATGTGGATTACCATAACCTTACCGCAGGGATTGCGGCATTACATGTTGGAATCAAGTGTTGATGGCGATTTGAGGCTTGTGAATTGCGCCTTTGGCCGCATTTGCAAAATTGTATTGAAATGAACTTTGGAAACAAGACTATGAAACTGTGGACCTTGGCTTTATCCCTCGCAATGGTGCTTTTTAGTGTGCAAGCCGATGCGGCTCGCATGGGCGGTGGCCGCTCGTTTGGCAAGCAGTCCGGGAACGTGACGCAACGCCAAGCCACGCCTGCCACACCCGCGCAAGGCGCCAATGCCACCAATAAACCCGCTACTGCGCCTGCAGCGGCTGCCCCTAATCGCCCATGGGGCGCGATGCTGGGTGGTCTTGCCGCCGGACTGGGATTGGCTTGGTTAGCCAGTTCCTTGGGCATGGGTGAAGGCATGGGGCAGTTCTTGATGTACGCATTGTTGGCGATGGCCGCTTTCATGGCGATTCGCTTTTTCATGCGCTCACGCCGTCCTGCGGATTCTTCTCAAGGCCCATTTGCATTTCAAGGTGCAGGCAACGTTCCTGTGTCCCGTACGCAAACCTACCGTCCTGAAAATGTGGGCAATGACGCGTCCGCGCGGCCTTGGGAGCAACAAGCCACTGCTTTTGACAGTTCTGCGGCGGGTGCCGGCGCCTCGGGTTCCATGATCGGTTCTGCGCTCTCAGGTTCTCAGGCCTGGGGTGTGCCTACTGGATTTGACACAGAGGGTTTCCTCAAAGCAGCCAAAGCCAACTTTATTACCTTGCAAGCCGCTTGGGATAAATCAGACGTGACTAGTTTGCGTTCCATGATGACTGACACCATGCTGATTGAAATCAAAAGCCAACTCAGCGAGCGTGAGGCCCATGCCGGCATGGCGGTTAACCATACCGAAGTTGTCATGATCGAAGCCCATCTCTTGGGTATTGAAGAAACGGCGGATGAATACCTCGCCAGTGTGGAATTTTCTGGAATGATTCGTGAAGACGCCTCTGCCGGTCCGAGCCCCTTCCGTGAAGTGTGGAATATGACCAAACCCAAAGCAGGCGGGGGCTGGTTGGTCGCAGGCGTTCAGGCTTTGCAATAGCAGCCAAGTGGTTTAGTGGCGAAGTGGGGTTGCATTGCCCCATATCGGGAATAATGGGGACTATGGCAACACAGTCCCCTTTTTCTATGCTGGAATCGTTTTTCAAGGAAGGCGCAGCGCGCTTGACTCCGCCACCCTGGGCGGTTGAAGAGTCGCACCGGCGCCTCGTTTTGTTGCTCAACCATATCTTGATGCAAGAGCCCCAAGCCCGAGCGCGTTTGGTGCGCCACAAAGGCCGCAAGCTCTTGTCCCAGTGGCAGAACTTCAGTTTCAAAGTGGTGGTGACCCCAGCAGGTTTGTTGGATCTGGCGCCAAGCAAGGTGCCCGTCGATTTAACCTTGACTCTTTCAGAGTCGTCGCCTTGGTCCCTGGCCCAAGGCTTATTCAAAGGCGAAAAACCCGCTGTGCGCATCGAGGGTGATGTGCAATTGGCCGCAGAAGTAAATTGGTTGGCCGACCATGTGCGTTGGGACATCGAAGAAGATATTTCACGCATCGTAGGTGATGCACCAGCGCACATCATGGTGCAAACATGCCGCAATATGCTTTCTGCATTAAAGACCTTTGTGATGCAAAAAAGGCCCTCCACAGGCCACGATAAACCGACAGAAAGCGCTGCATGACACGCATGTTCAGGGGCGTTTTTATCGTCTGGGTTTTGCTGCGCCATGGACTCGATGTCTTGCTGCTCGAAAGCGTCAACCACACCGGACTGCGCCTTTTGTCCAAGTTGGTGTCGTTGGGGCGCACCTTAAAAGCACCGCGTGGCCAACGCATCCGTGAAGCACTTGAACAACTAGGGCCTATTTTTGTGAAGTTGGGCCAAGTGCTCTCCACGCGACGCGATCTGCTGCCCTTGGACATCGCTGACGAGTTGGCCAAACTGCAAGACCGGGTTCCCCCTTTTTCATCTGATATTGCGGTGGCAGCGGTGGAGCGGGCGCTGGGCAAACCCCTTGACCAGATTTTTGTGTCTTTTGACCGAACCCCCATCGCCAGCGCGTCGATTGCCCAAGTGCACTTTGCGGTACTGCGCGACCGCACTGGCTTGCTGCGGGAGGTCGCCGTCAAGGTGCTGCGCCCAGAAATGCTGTCGGCCATTGACAAAGATGTCAGCCTGATGCGTTGGATGGCCCGTTGGTTAGAGCGACTCTCTGCCGATGGCAGACGGCTGAAACCGCGCGAAGTTGTCGCCGAGTTTGACAAGTATTTGCACGACGAGTTGGATTTGGTGCGTGAAGCTTCAAGCGCTGCCCAACTGCGCCGCAATATGGAAGGTTTGAACTTGGTGCTTATCCCTGAGATGCTGTGGGATTACTGCACGACCAATGTGTTGGTGATGGAGCGCATGAATGGCGTACCGATCAGCCAAGTGGACCGTTTGCGTGCCGCAGGGGTGGATATTTCAAAGCTGGCCCGCGATGGGGTGACCTTGTTTTTCACCCAAGTGTTTCGCGACGGCTTTTTCCATGCGGATATGCACCCGGGCAATATCCAAGTGAGTCTGGATCCCCAAACGTTTGGGCGGTATATCTCTTTGGATTTTGGGATTGTGGGCACCTTGACTGCGGTG
>JAIPDD010000047.1 GCA_021737875.1 Sulfuritalea sp. | reverse complement strand
GATGTTTTCGTCAAGCTGCGCTTGGCTGGTCACACCGATGATGGTGCTGGCGACTTGCCATTTGGTGTAACAAAAGGCCAAGGCCATTTGGGTGGGTGTCATGCCGTTTGCCGTTGCCAAGGCGTTGTAACGCCGAGCTGCTGTCAGAGACTCCGGACGGCCCCAGCGTTGCTTACGGGTGGACTCGAACTTGGTGATACGCGCCTGCGCCGGTGCATCAGGGCCGGTAATGCCGCTTCGGTCATATTTGCCCGTGAGTAAACCATAGGCCAATGGGGAATATGCCAGCAGCGATACGCCCAAGCGGTGCATGGTTTCATCGAGCCCATTTTCATGGCTGCGGTTGAGCAAACAGTAGGCGTTTTGTACCGAAGCCACACGCACCAAGCTGTGCTGCTCAGCGAGCCGGACAAACTCATGTACGCCATAAGGCGTTTCATTGGACAAGCCCACTGCCCGCACCTTGCCCGCTTGCACCAGGGTGTTCAAGGCGTCAAGCTGGGTGTGCATCGAGGTGACTTCGCGGTCTTTGCTAGGGTCAAAGTGCGCCATCCCAAAAATAGGCACGTTGCGGGTGGGCCAATGCAGTTGGTAGAGGTCAATCACATCGGTTTGCAGGCGCTGCAGGCTGCCATCACAGGCGGCGATGATGTCCGCTTTGGTCACATCCATGGCGCCGCCGCGCACCCAGGGCATGCCTCGCGAGGGGCCAGCGACCTTGGTGGCTAAACATATTTTTTGGCGTGCTGACGGGTTTTTTGCAATCCAATTTCCAATAAAGCGTTCTGTCACTTGAAAGGTTTCTGGGCGCGGGGGAACGGCGTACATTTCCGCGGTGTCCCAAAACGTCAAGCCGCGCTCCAGTGCGTGGCTCAGCAAGGCGTGGGTGGTGGGCTCATCGACTTGTTCTGCAAAAGTCATGGTGCCCAAACAAATAGGGGGAACATGCAGGTCGCTTTGACCGAGTTGGATGGTTTTCATGGCGCAGAGTGTAGGATTTGAAATGAAATGGAGGTGTCACGTTGGCAGCTTGGCCAGCGTCATGAACGCTGTGCAGCGCGGGCCTCTTCTTGCAAACGCAATATACGCCGCTGAACTTTCCCCGTGGTGGTCATGGGCAAGGCATCTACGAATTCAATCTCTTTGGGGTATTCGTACGGTGCCAAGAGTGTCTTCACATGGTCTTGGAGTTGCACGATCAATTGCGCCTGAAAAACAGCCGGGTCTTTTTGGTGTTCGCTATGGCTTGCCAAATACTCAGGCGCAATCACCACATAGGCTTTCACCAACGCGCCGCGGTCTTTGTCGGGTTTGGGAACAACGGCTGCGTTGGCCACACTTGCGTGTTTGACCAGGCAATTTTCAATTTCTCCGGGGCCGATGCGGTAACCCGCTGACTTAAACACATCATCGCTGCGGCCTTGGTACCACAGGTAACCATCGGCATCGCGTACCGCCAAATCCCCGGTTCGACACCAGTCGCCCGTGAATTTCGCCTGGGTCGCGGCGGCGTTTTTCCAGTATCCCAAAAAGAAAATAGGATCTGCTTGGCCACTGGGGCTCAAGCGGTGCAATGCCACATCGCCCGCCTCGCCCACCGGACATTCGCGTCCTGCCTCGTCAATCACCGCGACCCGGTGCCCGGGGTAGCCCATACCCATGCTGCCCCCTTTGGCAGGCCACAGCATCGCGCAGTTGCCAACAATGTAGTTAATCTCGGTTTGCCCAAACATCTCGTTCACGGTGACGCCGAGCTGCTGCTCGCAATAGGCAAACACCGCGTCGCCCACCGCCTCGCCTGCGCTCATGATGGCTTGCAAGCGAAGGTGGTGCGATTGCCGCACCGTCTGCCCGGGCGCACCCGGACTGGCTTTCATCATGGCTTTGAGCGCGGTGGGAAAGAGAAAAGTGTGGGTGACGCCGCACTGCCCCATCAGCGCCAACGCCGTCTCTGGGCTGAATCGTCCGCCAAACGCAATAATTTCACGGCCAAAGTACAGCGTGGGTAACAAGGCATCCATGAGCCCGCCGGTCCACGCCCAATCCGCGGGGCTCCAAAAAATTGCGTTAGAACCTGTGGGTAACTGACCTTGCGCTGTTGCAGGGTCGCGCGGATTGAAACCAAACCAGTTTTGGCTGCAGACAAAACCGGTCAAGTTTCCGATCAGGGCCTGGTGCGGAATCAATGCGCCCTTGGGGTTGCCGGTGGTTCCACTGGTGTAAATCAACACCGCCGGGTCGTGGGCCAAGGTTTTTACCGCTTTGAACGCCCCTCTTTTATGGGTCGTGGTCTTGGCCAGTTCCGTATCCACTTGCCACACGTTTTGCAACGCAGGGCACTGGGCCTGCGCCGCTTGAACGCTGTCCACAGCCGTGGCATGGCAAAGCGCCACTTTGGCATCGCTGTCTTGCAGGCGAAAAACCAAAGCTTCGGGGCCAAACAGCATGGACAAAGGCATGGCCACCGCGCCCATTTGCAACACTGCGATATAGGCCACAGCGGTTTCAAAACACTGCGGCATCACAATCGCGACCCGGTCCCCTTGCACCACCCCTTGCGCCTTCAACACATGGGACAAGGCGTCCGCCTGCGTCTGCAACTGGGCGTAGCTATGCGTTTGGCCTTTTCCACTGGGGTCATAGCTTCGAACCGCCACCCGGTGTTTGGCCTTGGCATCTGCAGCCCAACGCGCACTGCAAACCTGGGCCATATTGAAAAAGCGGGGCACATCCCAGCCAAATTGTGCTTGCAACTGGGTGTAGGCCACAGGCACACTGCCCCGTGTTTTGCCTTTTTTTAAGGCAGCGGTGTCACTTTTTGGACTGGTAGGGCGCTGGGGCATCGAGAGTCTCCTTATGATTGGGAGAATGTACCAAGTTAAAAGACCCTCTCGCAGCGAATTCATTCCGATTCGCAATCTCAGTTACCACGTCCAAATCTGGGGCGAACCCTCGCTTACCAAAACACCTTTGGTTTTGGTGCACGGTTGGATGGATGTGGCTGCCTCTTACCAGTTTGTCGTTGACGCCTTGAGCCACGACCACTACGTCATCGCTCCCGATTGGCGGGGTTACGGCCAAACCGCCTCTGGCGGGGCGGACAACTTTTGGTTTCCTGATTACCTCGCGGATCTCGATTTTTTACTCGACCACTATTCCCCCAACCAGCCGGTCAATTTGGTCGGCCACAGCATGGGCGGCAACGTGGTGATGTTGTACAGCGGGGTGCGCCCGGAGCGAATCCGCCGCTTGGTCAACCTCGAGGGCTTTGGCATGCCAGCAAGCACTCCCGACCAAGCCCCTGTGCGTTACGCGAAATGGATGGATGAACTGAAAAAGTTACACACGGGCGAGATGGACCTGCGCCCTTATGACGCCGCCAGCGGCGTTGCCCGCCGGCTGATGAAAACCAACCCCCGCTTAAGTGCCGACAAGGCCGATTGGCTCTCCCGCCACTGGGCCCATGAAAACGACCAAGGCCAATGGACGATTTTGGGAGAGCCGGGGCACAAGCTGAGCAACGCCAATTTATTCCGCGTAGAAGAAGTGTTGGCCCTGTATGCACGCTTGAGCATGCCCGTCTTGGCCGTTGAAGCCTCCGACAACAGCCTGGACTTTTGGTGGAAAGGGAAATTCACTTTAGACCAGTACCACGAGCGACTGAAAGTGGTGCCCAACGTAGAAATTGCCCGCATTGATGACGCGGGCCACATGATGCACCACGACCAACCCGAGGTCTTGGCGGCGCTGATTGAGCGATTTATTGCCTGATTTCAGAGTCCGTTCCAAAGCGCTGCACGCCAGCCGTGAGAAAATGTGTGGTTAACCGAACCAACACCGCAGGAATCGCACCATGGAAGCAGAACGCATCAACCTCATTGGCACCCAGCTGAGCGACTTGAGCGCCCGCACCGCCGAACTTCGGGGGTATCTTTGACTACGCTGCCAAATCCGAGCGGCTTCGCACCGTCAACGCCTCGCTAGAAGACCCCTCCGTTTGGAACGACCCCAAACGCGCCCAAGAACTGGGCAAAGAAAAGAAAGCTTTGGATGGCGTGGTGGTGACACTGGACGAACTTGACAGCGAACTCTCGGACAACACCGAGTTGTTTGACATGTCCAAGGATGACAACGACGAAGCGGGTTTGATAACGATCGAAGGCGAAGCCGCCAAACTGGCCACCACCATTGAAGGCTTGGAATTTAGGCGGATGTTTAACAACCCGGCCGATCCGCTCAATGCATTTTTAGACATCCAAGCCGGCGCCGGTGGCACGGAAGCCTGCGACTGGGCCAGCATGCTCTTGCGCCAGTACCTGCGTTACGCCGAGCGCAAGGGGTTTACCACCACGGTAGAAGACGAAACCTCGGGCGACATCGCCGGCATCAAAGGCGCCACCATCAAAATTGAAGGCGAATACGCTTTTGGATTGCTGCGCACCGAAACCGGTGTGCCCCGCTTGGTGCGCAAATCGCCGTTTGACAGTTCAGGCGGACGCCACACCAGCTTTGCCAGCGTGTTTGTGTACCCTGAAATTGACGACTCGATTGAGATCGACATCAACCCCTCCGATGTTCGGGTTGACACCTTTCGTGCCAGTGGCGCTGGCGGCCAGCACATCAACAAAACCGACTCGGCAGTGCGGCTGACCCATATTCCCACGGGCATTGTGGTGCAGTGCCAAGACGGGCGCAGCCAGCACGGCAACCGCGATGTGGCTTGGAAACGCCTGCGCAGCCGTTTGTATGACTTTGAAATGCGCAAGCGCCAAGAAGAACAGCAAAAGCTCGAAGACTCCAAGACCGATGTAGGCTGGGGCCACCAAATTCGCAGCTATGTTTTAGACAACAGCCGCATCAAAGACCTGCGTACCAATTACGAAACTTCTGCCACCCAAAAGGTGTTGGACGGTGATTTAGATCCCTTTATTCAAGCCTCGCTCAAGCAAGGCGTTTGAGCCCTTTGGAGAACCCGTTTATGTTGACACTTCGTGAGGGCGCCGCCCCCGCTACCACCGTTTACCGCGGCGACTACCAAGCACCTGCTTTTTGGGTGGACACCGTCGCTTTGACGTTTGACTTGGATCCCGCCAAAACCCGCGTGCTCAATACCATGCGTTTGCGCCGCAACCCCGATGCCCCACTTCAGGCTTTGCGCTTGGACGGTGAAGACCTGAATTTGTCCCGCGTGATGGTCAACGGCCAAGGCACTTCTTTCAAAATCGATGGCAAGCAACTGGTCTTGGAGAGCTTGCCTGAAGGCACGGATGCCTTTGATATCGAAATTTTCACCACCTGCGCGCCTGTCAAAAATACCAAGCTGATGGGTTTGTATGTCAGCAACGACTCGTTTTTCACCCAATGCGAGGCCGAAGGCTTTCGCCGCATCACCTACTTTCTTGACCGCCCCGACGTCATGGCCAGCTACACCGTCACCATGCGGGCCGACAAAGCGCTTTACCCCGTATTGCTCTCCAACGGAAACCTGGTTGAACAAGACGATTTAGAAGACGGTCGTCACTTTGCCAAGTGGGTCGATCCCCATAAAAAACCCTCGTATTTGTTTGCTTTGGTCGCCGGCCAATTGGTCAGCCGCGAACAACGGATCACCTCTTTGGCAGGCAAAGACCATGTGCTGCAAGTCTATGTGCGCCCGGGAGATTTAGACAAAACCGAACACGCGATGAACTCGCTCATGGCCTCGGTTGCCTGGGACGAAGCTCGTTTTGGGTTACCGCTCGACCTCGAGCGTTTCATGATTGTTGCCACCAGCGACTTCAACATGGGCGCGATGGAAAACAAAGGTCTTAATATTTTCAATACGAAATACGTATTGGCCAACCCCGCCACCGCCACCGACGTCGATTACGCCAACATTGAAAGCGTGGTTGGGCACGAGTATTTTCACAACTGGACCGGCAACCGCATCACCTGCCGCGATTGGTTCCAGCTCAGCCTCAAAGAAGGTTTAACCGTTTTTCGGGACCAAGAATTCAGCCAAGACCTGTGTGGCGATGCCTCAGCCCGCGCAGTCAAACGCATTGAAGATGTGCGCGTGCTCCGTACCGCACAGTTTCCGGAAGACGCAGGCCCCATGGCCCACCCGGTGCGCCCGGACAGCTATGTAGAGATCAACAACTTCTACACCGTCACCATTTATGAAAAAGGCGCGGAAGTGGTGCGCATGATGCAAACTTTGTGCGCTGACGGCGACAACCGCGCTGCCCGTGACGGTTTTGCCCGGGGCATGAAGCTGTACTTTGAGCGCTATGACGGCCAGGCTGTCACCTGCGATGACTTTGCCCAAGCGGTCGCTGATGCCAACCCCCAGTCCCATCTGGCTGCGCTCTTACCGCAGTTCAAGCTGTGGTACAGCCAAGCGGGCACGCCGCGCCTGAAGGCCAGCGGCAGCTATAACGCAGAGCAACGCAGCTACACGCTTAGCTTCACACAAAACTGTGCGCCTACCCCTGGGCAAGACAACAAACAGCCCTTTGTGATTCCCATTCAGCTCGGTCTGCTTGGCGCACACAGCGGGGCAGCCATTCCCCTTTACACAGAAGACGGCAGCAAAGACCCAAGCCCTGCGTCAGCGCCTGATACCCACCTGTTGGTGATGCGCGCGCAAAGCCAGCAGATCACTTTCTTTCACGTCAACGAAGAACCCGTTCCTTCCATCCTGCGCGGCTTTTCCGCCCCCGTGGTTTTGGACTTTGAATACACCGATGCCCAACTCTTGGTATTGCTCGCGCATGACAAGGACGCCTTCAACCGCTGGGAAGCCGGGCAGCGTTTGGCCATGCGCAGTGCGCTGGCCATGCTGGCATCAGACAGTAACAACACGCCTGCACCCGCCCTCCCGCCAGCACTCCTCCAAGCCTTGCGCGAGGTGCTGCGCCACCCTACGCTTGACGCAGCGTTCAAAGAACTCGTGCTCACCCTGCCCTCAGAAACCTATATCGCAGAACAGTTAGACCTGGTAGACCCCCAGCGCATTCACGCCGTGCGTGAATCCATGCGCATGCAATTGGCCACCGCGCTGCATGCCGACTGGGAATGGGTTTTTGCAAGCCACCAAGACAATGGCGGCTACAACCCCGATGCCAAATCCGCAGGTCGCCGGGCCTTGGTTGGCTTGGCTTTGGGTTATTTGTGTTTGGCAGCCTCCGCCCACAGCGATTCGGCGTGGCCGGGCAAAGCCTTACAGCGTTTCCAAACGGCAAGCAATATGACGGACCGCGCCCATGCTTTGCAGGCCTTGGTCGGCAGCGGCAACCCTTTGGCGGCCCAAGCCTTAGAAATGTTTCATTCGCTGTTCAAAGACGAAGCCTTGGTATTGGATAAATGGTTTGCCCTGCAAGCCGGGGCGTGTGATCGCGGTGGTGATGTCTTGCCTGCGGTGCGTCAGTTGCTCAAACACCCAGACTTCAACATCCGCAACCCCAACCGCGCTCGCAGCGTCATTTCCAGCTTTTGCAGTGCCAATCCGGGCGCGTTTCACCGCCGTGACGCCACAGGTTACGTTTTTTGGAGCGAACGCGTGATCGAGCTCGATGGCATCAACCCCCAAGTGGCTGCACGCTTAGCCCGCGCATTAGACCGTTGGAAAAAACTGGCTGAGCCCTACCGCAGCGCCGCACGCGAAGCACTGGTTCGGGTTGCCGCCAAAACCGATTTAAGCAACGATGTGCGTGAAGTCGTTGAGCGGGCTTTGGCTTAAGTACACTGGCTCTGCCCTTCAACAGAAAGAAACCCATGGCCTCCAATGTGTCCCTCACCCGCTATCTGGTTGAACAACAGCGCGTCAATGGCCTGATTCCGGCACAACTGCGCTTGCTGCTCGAAGTTGTGGCGCGCTCTTGCAAAAGCATCAGCCAAGCCGTCAACAAAGGCGCACTCGGTGGCGTTTTAGGAACAGCGGAGAGTGAAAACGTCCAAGGCGAAATTCAAAAGAAACTCGACATCATCGCCAACGAAGTTTTGATCGAAGCCAACGAATGGGGGGGCAACCTCGCCGCCATGGCCAGCGAAGAGATGGAGGGCATCTATGTCGTTCCCAACCGCTACCCGCAAGGCGAATACCTCTTACTGTTTGATCCCTTAGACGGATCAAGCAATATCGATGTCAACGTGAGCATCGGAACCATTTTCAGCGTCTTGCGCAAACCCGAAGGCAGCCAGGTCTCGGAGCAGGACTTTTTGCAACAGGGTGCCAAGCAAGTTGCCGCGGGCTACTGTGTCTATGGGCCGCAAACCACCTTGGTGCTTACCGTAGGCAACGGCGTTGCCATGTTCACCTTAGACCGCGAGCAGGGCTCTTTTGTTTTGACCCAAGAAAACGTCCAAGTCCCGCCAGACACGCAAGAATTTGCCATCAACATGAGCAATATGCGCCACTGGGACGCGCCGATCAAACGCTATGTCGATGAATGTTTAGCCGGCAAAGAAGGCCCGCGCGGCAAAGACTTCAATATGCGCTGGATTGCCAGCATGGTGGCAGACGTTCATCGTATTTTGACGCGGGGCGGCATATTTATGTACCCCTGGGACAAGCGCGAACCCACCAAGCCCGGCAAACTCCGCTTGATGTACGAAGCCAACCCCATGGGCTGGCTCATTGAGCAAGCAGGCGGCGCTGCTACCAACGGGAAAGAGCGCATTTTGGACATCCAACCCACCCAGCTGCACCAACGTGTGAGCGTGATTTTGGGCTCTAAAAATGAAGTTGAACGCGTAAGCAGCTACCACGCCTGAAGGTCCCTCCATGCGCGCCTACAACAAGCTACCAACCCAAATCCCAGGCCTGTGCATCGTCCTTGGCCTGCTGGGCGCTGCGCAATCACCATCGCCGGTGTGGGCGGACGAAACAGTGCAGGTCTTGCGCTGCAGCAACGTGACCACAAGCGCCGAGTCCAAAGCCAAAACAAAAAGCTGCGCTGGTACCAAATCCGCACCTCCGACCAAGGAAGAGAAAGCGGAACTTCAAAAATGCCGGTTTGAAGCTACCAAGGCCGCAACCGAGGCGGGAATGCGCTTGGCCTTGGCTCTGTGCGAAGACAAGTTCAAGCCCTGAACCCAGCTTAAGCTTTACGCACGAATTCAGACTTCAAGGACATGGCGCCAAAGCCATCGATCTTGCAGTCAATATCGTGGTCGCCTTCGACCAAGCGAATATTCTTCACCTTGGTCCCCACCTTAATCACCCCCGACGAGCCCTTTAATTTCAAGTCTTTGATGAGGGTGACGGTATCCCCATCTTTGAGCGTGTTCCCAGACGCATCCTTCCACACCCGTTGATCGGATAGCGCTTCAGTCACAGTTGCCGACCATTCATGGGCGCACTCGGGGCACACGTAGTTTGTGCCATCTTCATACGTGAAGTTGGAATGGCATTGGGGGCATGTAGGGATATTCATTTTTTCAATCGTTGGTAACACGGGTGATTATCGGTATCTTGTGTGGGCGGTAACTATTCTTCAAAACTCACTCTTTTGGGGGATGCGCCAGTGTGCACATTCTGCGATCCTTACACGCCAAGCATTCACGTTCTGCCCAATGCAAGGCATCTGCTGCATGCGTCATCTCACCTTTGAAAGAATAAATGCCAGTGCATTCAAGCCCAAACGATAGCTTTGCAGTGAATGCGCCACGCTATGGCGATGCTTTGACCCATTTGGCGATCAACCTCTTGCTTGTGATCGCAGTGGTAGGCCTAGTGGTGCTGGGTATGAACTTACCAATCGCTGAGCAATCCAAACGCGAAACGCTTTTGAACCCTACCCCCGCAGCAACCACGCCTGCGGGAACACCAAAGTTCAACTTGGCTGAACTTCAAGATGAGCTGCGCGTTGCACAAGCCAACTTCAAAGCAACCCAAGCCCGTTTGGTTGAAACACAGCGAAGGGTTCAACACACGGCAGCAGTGCAGTCTCCTTCTTTCCGCCTTGCGAGTACAGACACTGAGGGGCTTGCAGCGCCCACAGAACCGGCATGTGGGACAACACCCCTACCGGGACCGGCCACGCCGCAGTCCAGGGCCGTTTGCCAAGCCAACCAGCGCGTGCCGCCCTGATTAATACCCAAGGTGCAAGATGCGCGTGTTAGCGAACGAGCGCAGCGAGGTTGGTAAGAACCAAGCCGCGGGGATTGCATTCAGGGCATTTGGCAGACGGATTCACGGCCCGTGAATACTGAGGCAAGCGTGAGAGAAATTCAGTGGGACTCAAGTGGGGTCGGTGCGAAAGCAACAGAGAGATAAAACCGGAGACCAAGGGAGCCGCGTAACTGGTACCTACGCCCCGCTCCAGCCCCACAGGGTTTTCTTCGCCATTGGAATCCACGGCAAAGCTTGCAACTTTGAGTTTATTGGCTTGCCAGTTGGAGTCTTCACTAAGGCGACGCCCGCCGCCAGGCGCGTAAATCACAGTGCGTGCATCTAAGGCGGAGTAACTCTCGATGTTGTTTTCTGGGTCAATCGCACCCACCGAGATCACGCCTTCGCAGTTTGCTGGCTCGGCTAATTTTTTACCAAAAATGTTGCCCACAGCAGCCACCACAAATATCTTCTTTTGCGCCAAGCGATGGACCAAGGCCTGCAGATCGGCACCACACACGGCCCCACCGCCTGCGAAACTGAGATTGATCACCTGCGCTGGAGAAGGGTTCGCAGGGATGCCCGCCACAGGCAATCCCGCAGACCACGCCATGGCGTCGAGCAAATCAGAGCGCGACATATTGCATGCGCCAAACAAGCGCACTGGCAAAATTTTTGCTGATGGGTTCACCCCAAAGACACCCGATTTTTCACGGCCGTTGCCAGCGATCAAACTGGCAATCTCCGTGCCATGGGTTCTGAACGCGCTTGAAGCCGTGTGTCCTGCGCATTGGGTGTCACGCGGGTCAGGCGCAAAATTAGCCGAGCGTGCGCCTCTGGGGTTGTGCGGGGCAGAAAGAAAATCGTAGCCAGGTAACAAACGGCCTTCCAAACTGGGGTGGCCTTGCAAGACGCCCGCGTCGATGACGGCGACCACGACTTCAAAGGGCCCGGGTTTGACGCCGGCGGTGTTGATCGCTGACGGTGCGTTATGTCCACTGGCGTGGAGGGAGCCTAAGTGCCAAGGTGTTTCTTGGGCATGCGCCGCTCCCAAAACCAGCAAGAGGCTGGCCCAAAGCAACTGTCCACGAAACCGGCGATCAGTGACCACGTTGATTGGCTATCGCACTGCAATGCGGGGCATTGCAAATCGATAAAATTGTTAATATTTAACGATTTTATCGATTGATACGCAAATTCAACGCTATTTTTATTTAATTTAAATAATTTGTTGTTAATTGGTTTAATTACCGATTTAACCAATTTTTATTTTTTCGGCAAGGTAACTGCTGCATTTTTCGGGGTCACGGTGAGCGTGACCAAGGTTCCACTGAGCATATTGGACTCGTGCATTTCTACGGTTGCGCTGCGGTCTTGTTTGGTAAAAACCAACAGACTGGTTTTACCGCGGATGGCGCTTAACAACGTCCATCCTTGCTGAGGGTATTGCTCTAAAAAGAAGGTGTAGGCAGCCATGCTGTCTTTGCCCATATCGAGCAACACGCGACCGACCCAGTTGTCTCCGGAGCCGATGATGAGCGATTGGTCATACAGAATTTTGGTACCCGCAGGCAATTGGGTTTGGCCCATGAAGTCGGCGCTCTGAACGGGAACTGCTGCATCGGTCATTGGCGTTCCCACCGCAGCGCAGCCGCCCACTGCAAGGGAGAAAGCCAGGCTCAAAACAAGGTAAGGGGTTTTCATGGACGGATCCTCAAAAGGAGTTAAAGCGTAGGCAGATTATCCGCTAGTGCGCCTGCGCAAAACCAAGCTTGGTACCAAGCGCTTGGCGTATCATAGAAAGTAAATAAACAAACTGAAATTAGGAGAATTCCTATGGATACCGTTTTAGTGGTTTTGGTTTTCTTTTTCCTCTTGGTGCTGATGGGTTCGGCCGTTTTTTACTACCTGTCTTTGCAAAATCTCGCCCAGATGAAACGCGAAATGGAAGCGTTGAAAGCGGGTGCCGCCAAAAGCGCATCGTCGAGCGCCATTCGCCACGAGCGCGCGCGTTGCCACCAACAGCTTCAACAACTCGAATCCGATTTGGCCACGACCGCCCGTGAAACCTTGACGACCGAAGAGCTCAGCCTGATTGACTACGCCCGCGACGAAATCAAGAAGTGCACCGACGCCTTAAAACAACTCAATGACTGGATGGGTTTGCCCTACGACCAAGAGTGGGTCGAGATGCTAAAAAAGCTGCCCTGTATCAACACTTTGTACCGTGCGGCGGCGGCAGCAGCTGAGGCTGCCAATGCGCAAGCCGCCATGGCGGTACCGCAAGCCGGAGCGGCTGCTCCTGCCCCTGCCCTAACAGCACCTGCCAAGGCAAGTGCGCCTTCTCATCACCACTGAAAACAAACCCATGCCACTCTTTGGAAACCGCAGCTTGGCCGCATTGGCCGTCACTTTGGGCTTGCTCACAAGCGTGTCCAAGGCTGGGCCCTGGGAGGACGGGTATGCGGCCTACCAGCGCAAAGACTACGTAGCCGCGGTGCAACTGTGGCGTATCGTCGCCAACGAAGGCAACCGCGAAGCCCAGTCGCTCTTGGGCGAAATGTATGCCTTCGGACAAGGGGTTCCGCAAGACTACCCCCGCGCGATCCAATGGCTCATGCTCGCTGCCGAGCAAAACGAACCCAAAGCGCAATACAAACTGGGGATGATGAATATGTACGGCCAAGGCTTTAACCGCGACTTTGGACGCGCAGCCATGTGGTTTATTTTGGCGAATGCTTCCGGTCACGCTAAAGCCAAAAAGCAGTTGGCCGTCGTCTCAGAGGATTTATCCCCCACCCAGATCGCAACCGCCCAGCGTTTGGCGCAAACCTGCATCAAACGGGAGTACAAGGGCTGCGAGTGAGGGCTTAACTCACTCCTGATTTTTAATCGTGATGCTGACGCGCCGGTTGCGGGGGTCTTTGGGGTCGTTGGGGTTGTAGGGCGCGCTGTCGGCTACGCCTTCAATCTGGGTAAAGCGAGACTCTTTGATGCCGCTTTTTTGAAGCACGGAGCGCGTGGTTTCTGCCCGTTCAGCGGAGAGCGACCAGTTGTTGCGCCCATCGCGGGCAAAGGGCACAGCATCAGTATGGCCGCGCACACTCACCTTGTTGGGCATGGCTGACAAGGTTTTTGCGATCTCAGCCAGCAAGGCTTTGGCCTGGGGCTGCAGCTTGGTGGTTCCGGACGGGAACATCGAAAAATCCGCTTTATCGATCACTTCAATGCGCAGCCCTTCTTTGTCGCGCACAAACTGAACTTTGTCCTTGATTTGGTCGAGGTTGGGATTTTCTGCGAGCTGGGCTTTGACTTCTTTTTCCAGCTTTTCGAAGTTGGCGTTGTCAGCCGCGGCCGTGCCCGCTCCTGCGCCAGAGCCTTCGCCATCCGACGATCCTTGGCCTTGGCCGGGGGATTGTTTTTGGGTTTTGGCGTCGTTGTCGCGGGCGTTCTCGCTGTTGGGCGAGGGGTCGTTTTCGGTCGGACCGCCTTCAGAGCGGGGCGTTAAACGCTCCATCGCCGCAGTTTGCTTGGCGGTGTAGGGAAATCCGTCGGGGTCAATGATAGAGCGGCCACCCAAAATACCGTTGGAGCCTGCGAGGGCGCCCATGGTGATTTGGCTTTGCGAGGTGGGCTTGAAGTAATCGGCCACACTCTTACGCTGCGAGTCGTTGGTAGCACCCAAAATCCACATCAACAAGAAGAAGGCCATCATCGCCGTCATCATGTCTGCGAGCGCAATTTTCCAAGCGCCGCCGTGGGCTCCGCCGTGACCTGCGGCAATCTTTTTGACAATAATCGGCGCAAGCGCCTCGGCTTCCGGCGCAGCGGCTTCAGCGCCGCCTTCCGCACCACCTGCAGCCGCAGGCGGAGTCGGCAAATCGTCCGGCTCAGCAGGGCCTGCTTCAGCTGTCGCCATGCTTATTTACCTCGCAAACCGTCAAACACTTCGGCAAAGCTGGGCTGGTTGTGGTGGCTGATACAAACGCGAGCGGCTTCCAAAATCAAAGGCATGGGGTGGCCGTGCATGGTTCCAATAATGATTTGTTTGACGACGCCATACATACACGCCTCGTCTTCGATAATTTGCGCTAAACGCTTGGCAAAGGGCTCGAAAAATCCGTACGCCAAGAAAACGCCAATGAACGTTCCCACCAAAGCCGCACCCACCAAACCGCCCAAAACAGCAGGCGGTTGGTCAATCTGCTCCATGGTTTTCACCACGCCCATAACGCAGGAAACGATACCCAAGGCAGGCAAGGCGCCGGCCAAGGTGGCAATCGCATCCGAGGCTTTCAGCTCGTCGTGGTGGTGCGATTTGATAGAGCTGTCCATCACCTCTTCAACCGCCATGGGGCTCAAAGTTCCCTGAGACACCACCATCAAACGTACCGTGTCGGTAATGAGGTGCAACAAAGCGTGGTCGGCCAAGATTTTGGGGTATTCGCTAAAAATCGCGCTCGATTCTGGGGTTTCGATATGGGCTTCCAAGGCCACAGCGCCCTCGCTTTTGAGAACCTTCATGACTTTGGAGACGCAGAAAATGGTATTGAGGTAGTCTTCCTTGTGGTATTTGGCACCCTTGAACGTGCGACCAATTCCGGCGAATACGGCTTTGACAACGTCAGGGCTGTTACCGATCAACATACCGCCGATG
>JAIPDD010000001.1 GCA_021737875.1 Sulfuritalea sp. | reverse complement strand
GCGCACACCTTGGGGCGTGGGCACGACCATGATGATTTCTTGCACGCCCGCCACATGGGCCGGAATCGCGTTCATCAACACCGACGAGGGGTAAGCCGCTTTACCACCGGGCACGTAAATGCCCACGCGGTCGAGTGGCGTGACTTTTTGGCCGAGCAGCGTACCGTCTTCGTCGCGATAGCTCCAGCTTTCGCCAGAGGCTTTTTTCTGCGCCTCGTGGTATTGGCGGACTCGGGCGGCGGCGGCTTGCAGAGCGTCGCGCTGCGCTGCGGGCAGACTTTCCAAAGCAGCTTGCAGTTCGGCTTGCGTGATCTCCAAGGCCTTCACATCAGGTGCTTGCAGGCCGTCAAAACGCTGGGTGTACTCCAGCACCGCCGCATCGCCGCGCTTTTGCACATCGGCCAGGATGTCGGCCACGCGCTGCTCGATGGCGGCGTCGGTGTCGGCAGACCAATGCAGGCGGGCTGCAAAGGCCGCTTCAAAACCGGCGTCGGCCGTGTTCAGTTGCAATGGTTTGGCACAAAGAGGGGCAGAAGGCATACGAGCGCTTGAAAGCTTTAGACTTTGGCCACCGCCGCGGCAAACGCATCGATGATTTTTCGCATCGGTTCACGTTTGAGCTTTAAAGCAGCTTGGTTGACGACCAGGCGGGCGCTGATGTCCATGATGTGCTCCACTTCCACCAAGCGGTTGGCTTTGAGGGTGTTACCCGTTGAGACCAGATCCACAATCGCATCGGCCATACCCACCAAAGGCGCAAGTTCCATGCTTCCGTAGAGCTTGATAAGGTCTACATGCACTCCTTTGTTGGCAAAAAACTCGCGCGCGATCGCCACATATTTAGTCGCCACCTTCAATCGGGAGCCTTGACGCACCGCGTGGGTGTAGTCAAAGTCAGCCCGCACAGCCACACTGATGCGACATTTGGCAATGTTCAAATCCAAAGGCTGGTAGAGACCCGCCCCATTGCCAGCGCCACCCCAGTCACTGCCATGCTCGAGCAAGGTGTCTTTGCCGGTGATGCCCATGTCTGCACCGCCAAACTGAACGTAGGTGGGAACATCGGTGGCACGCACAACCAACACGCGAACGTCTTTTTGATTGGTATCGAGAATTAATTTTCGCGACTTTTCAGGGTCGTCTAAGACCTCGATGCCTGCTGCGCGTAGCAGGGGTAAAGTTTCCTCAAAGATGCGGCCTTTGGACAAGGCGAGTGTGATCATGGTCGGCTCGCTTTAGTGGGGTTGTCTATCGGGTTCGCTCAATGTCTGCGCCCAGGGCGCGCAATTTAGTTTCCATTTGATCGTAACCTCGGTCCAGGTGGTAGATGCGGTCCACTGTGGTTTCACCTTCTGCCACCAATCCGGCGATCACCAAAGACGCCGAGGCCCGTAAATCGGTCGCCATTACGGTAGCCCCTGAGAGCTTCGCTACGCCTTCAACCAAGGATACCTTGCCTTCAATTTGGATCTGTGCGCCCAAGCGAACCAACTCATTGACATGCATGAAGCGGTTCTCGAAGATGGTCTCGGTCACTTTTGACGCCCCATGGGAAATGCTGTTCAAAGCCATGAACTGGGCTTGCATATCGGTTGGGAAACCGGGGTACTCGGTGGTGCGAAAGTTTTGCGCTTTCAAACGCCCCGACGATTGCACGCGGATACCGCCATCAACGGCCATTACTGTTGCGCCTGCAGCTTGCAATTTTTCAATCACCGCGTCCAAATGGTCGGCGCGACCATGGCGCAAGACGACATCACCACCGGTGGCGGCCACTGCACACAAAAACGTACCCGCTTCGATACGGTCAGCGACCACCTGGTGCGTGCAGCCATGCAAAGCTTCCACGCCGTGAATACGGATACGGCTAGACCCTTGGCCCTCAATCTGCGCACCCATCGCAATCAGCATGTCTGCCAGGTCAGAGATTTCCGGCTCTTGGGCGGCGTTTTCTAAAATCGTTTCCCCTTGCGCCAGCGCTGCTGCCATCATGAAATTTTCAGTTCCGGTGACCGTCACCATGTCGGTGGTGATGCGCGCACCTTGCAGCCTGGAAAGGCCCGAGCGCAGACTAGCAAGCATGTAGCCATGCTCGACCGCAATCTCCGCTCCCATCAAAGCCAAGCCTTTGAGATGCTGGTCCACCGGGCGAGACCCAATGGCACACCCCCCCGGGAGCGATACCTTGGCGTGGCCAAATCGGGACAGCAAGGGACCGAGCGCCAATACCGACGCGCGCATGGTTTTTACCAACTCATACGGTGCTTCTGCCGTGAGCGGCTCTGCGGCGCAAAGTACGACGACACCTTCTTCACCCTGCTCCACTTGCACACCCATATTGCGAA
This sequence comes from Sulfuritalea sp., assembly GCA_021737875.1. GTDB lineage: Bacteria > Pseudomonadota > Gammaproteobacteria > Burkholderiales > Burkholderiaceae_C > Allorhodoferax. Next base: position 67,967 of record JAIPDD010000001.1, on the reverse strand, counting down.
TGAGCTTGAGCATGGTGGAGACATCTTGAAGGCGCGGTACATTGCGTAAAGTAACCCGCTCCGACGTCAAAAGTGCCGCGCACAACTCGGGTAAAGCGGCGTTTTTTGCGCCAGAAATCAGCACCTCGCCCTTGAGTTGATTTCCACCGCGTATGCGTAATTTGTCCATGGTATTTAGGCCGAAGAGGCAGGTTGCTGGGCCCACTCTGCAGGCGTGAAAGTTTTCATTGAAAGGGCGTGTACCTCATCGGTATGCATGCGGCTGCCCAAGGTGGCGTACACCTGTTGGTGGCGGGCAATCGGGCGTTTGCCTTCAAAAGCAGTCGACACGATGGTGGCGTACCAATGGCGACCATCCCCTTCCAAATGGCAGTGTTCGCAAGGCAGGCCTGCGGTGATCAAACTTTGTAATTGGTCAGCAGTCATAGGCGTTTTTAAAAAATTAGCTTCGGATTTTGTATCCGCTGCGCAAAAGGGCCAAGGCCAAAACACTGACCGCGAGCAAAGACGCGCCGACTACGCTCATGCTCAGCCAAGGCGAGACATCACTCACGCCAAAAAAGCCGAAGCGAAATCCATCGATCATGTAAAAGAAAGGGTTGAAATGGCTGACGGTTTGCCAGAACGCGGGGAGAGAATGGATGGAGTAAAAAACGCCACTCAAAAACGTCATGGGCATCACTACAAAATTTTGGAAAGCGGCAAGCTGATCAAACTTCTCCGCCCACAAACCGGCGATCAATCCCAGCGTACCCATCAACGCTGCGCCCATCACTGCAAAAGCCACAATAAAAAAGGGCTGCGCAAAACTGATGCTGGTGAACAGGGAAGAGATCACAAAAACCCCCGCGCCAACCACTACACCGCGCACCACTGCCGCGCCCACGTAGGCCACAAACCAATGCCAGTACGACAGGGGGGTGAGCAACAAAAACACCAAATTCCCCATGACCTTGCTCATGATCAGTGAGGACGAACTGTTCGCAAAGGCGTTTTGTAAAAGGCTCATCATGGCCAGGCCTGGCACCAAGAAAGCGGTGTAACTGACTTGGTCGTACACCTTGACGTGGTCTTCCAAAGCATGTCCAAAAATCAGTAAATACAGCATTGCTGTCAGCACGGGGCCCGCAATCGTTTGGAAGGCCACCTTCCAAAAGCGCAAAATTTCCTTGTACAAAAGGGTTTGCCATCCGTTCATGCCAAAGCCTCTTGCGCTTGAGCAATGGATGCGGGTGGTTTAGCTTGCCCTGAATTTTTCTGCATCACATCCAAAAAGACATCTTCCAAATCTGCCTTTCGGATTTCTACGTCCTGGGCTACCAGGCCACTTTCTCGAACGGCTGTGAGAAAGCCTTCGATTTCCAAGGCATCGTGCGCAGGAAATTGAACGATACGGCCGGTGATTCGGGCTTGGTCCGCCAAAATGCGGGGCAACACCCCATCGACCTTAAAGCGCAACACATTGCTCGATGCGGCTTTCAACAGTTCGCTGGTGCGGTCTAAGGCCACGATGCGGCCTGACTTCAGCATGGCGATTCGGCCGCACAGGGCTTCCGCTTCTTCTAAGTAATGGGTGGTTAGCAAAACGGTATGGCCTTGCTTATTGAGTTTTGCAATGAACTGCCACAGGGTTTGGCGCAGCTCGACATCGACTCCCGCAGTGGGCTCATCCAAGACAATGACTGGGGGCTTGTGCACTAGCGCTTGGGCCACCAACACCCGGCGTTTCATTCCACCCGAGAGTTGGCGCATATTGGCTTCGGCTTTGTCGCTCAAACCGAGACTCTCAAGGAGCTCATCAATCCATGCGTCATTGTTCTTGACGCCAAAGTAGCCCGATTGGATGCGCAGCGCCTCGCGGACATTGAAAAAAGGATCGAACACCAACTCTTGCGGGACCACACCTAATTTGCGGCGGGCTTGCGCAAAATCACTTTGCACATTGCTGCCTAAAACACTGACTTGTCCTGAAGTCGGTCGGGTTAAACCCGCCAGCATGCTGATCATGGTGGTCTTGCCCGCCCCATTGGGGCCAAGCAAGCCGAAAAACTCACCTTCCTCGATATCGAGGCTGACCCCGTCAACGGCTAGGAAAGTAGTGCCTGAAGGTCCTTTGGGGGACGGATAGGCCTTGGAAATGGATTGAAATGAAATAGCGGGCATGGGAGGGCGCAATTTTACGCCCAGAAGACCAAACTTTAAGGCGCAAGGCCAATAGAGGACGGTGTGTCTGAAATCAAGTCTTGCACGCCATACACCGATGCCAGCACTTTGAGCCGCTCGGGCAGTCCTTGCAAATGCAAGTCCTTTCCCAACAACGCCGTGTTTCGGCGCAACTCCAGCAGCACGGCAAGCGCCGATGAGTCAAACGCGGTCAGCGCAGAGGCATCGACCACGATGGGAGACGCTGAAGTGGCCGCGCCCGCTTGAAGATCCTGCAAGCAAGCCTGCGCTTGTGGGTGCATTAAGGTCTGGGGCAAACGCAACACATCAACCTTTTTTAGCAGTGGTATTGGTCTTGTTACGCGCTACCAAGGTCTCAATCAAACCCTCAATACCTTTGGTATTGATAACCTGGGTGAATTGGCTTTTGTAGGTCTCAACCAACCACACGCCCAATACATTGATGTTATAGATTCTCCAACCTGCGCCTTCGCCCGGCGTTCTTTCCATCCGGTATTCCAATTGGATCGGATCGCCACCCCCACGGACCTCGGTACGAACAATGACCTCTTTATCTTCTGGCGCAATCCGAACGGGTTTGATAAATACCACCTGATCGCTGACTTGCGACAAGGCGCCTGCATAGGTTCTCACCAACAAGATCTTGAATTCATCTTGCAAACGTTTTTGTTGCTCTGGCGTGGCTTGACGCCATGCTGGTCCCACCGCAGAAGCCGTCATCCGCTGAAAATCGACGTTGGGCATGATGCGGGTGTCGACCAAAGTGATAACCCGGGCGATATCGCCAGAGCGCATGCCTTTGTCTTTTTTGATGGTGTCGAGCACATCGACAGACAAACGCTTGACAAATGCGTCCGCAGTTTCATCTTCGGCATGCGCAAAGTTTGGGAAAGCCAAGATTGCCACCAATGCGCTCACCACAGACCACACCCGAATCCAGCTGCTATTTTTTAAGACCATTTTTATCCCTTTGTTACCTTCTTGGGTATTCTAGGGTTTTACGACAATCTCTTCAGGCGGACTGCCATTGAAGTGCCGATAACGCTGGCGCTGCAAATAAGCGTCCCGGGTAAACGAGTAGGCATCGAGCGCTGCCCCCTCCATCACATCGGTCACTTTCAAGTAGATGGCACGGTCATCCACGTAGTTGAGGACCGTCAAACCTGTGCGCAAATTTTCGTTGCCGATTTGATTCACCAGATTGGCTTTTCGATCCAAAGGCAAGACCACGACTTCGCGCAGCGTGTAGGGCCCCAGAAGTGGCAACACAACGTAGGGACCTGGACCCACGCCCCAACGCCCCAAAGTGACGCCGAAATCTGCGGGGTGTTTTTCCAAATTCAAATCGGTCGCCACATCGATGACGCCCAAGACCCCCGCCGTGCTATTGACAAGGACTCGACCAAAACTGTCCTTGGCCGCACGGCCTTCTAGCGTGATGGCATGGTTAAAACCCGACCAGACATCGGACAAATTACCAAAGAAGTTGGAAACGCCTTTGCGCATCCAATAGGGCAAACCATCTCGGTAGGCGATGGCCACAGGCCTGAGCACGCTGCGGTCGAGGGCATCGTTGACCCCATACACATTGCGGTTCAAAGACTCCCAAGGATCGCGCGGGTCTGGATTGGGAACACTGGCGCACCCTTGCAATACAAGCAGCACGACGAGAACTAAAAAACGCATACTTATTCTTGGGCTTTGCCAGTGCTGTCGGCGGCTTTGCTGTAAAGGAATTGACTGATCAGGTTCTCAAGCACGACAGCAGACTGGGTATTGGTCAGGGAGTCCCCCGCAGCCAGTATTTTTTCGTCTGCACCGGCTTCCATACCAAGGTACTGTTCACCGAGCAAGCCGCTGGTCAAAATCTTTAAAGAGCTGTCTTTGGGGAATGCGTACTGTTTTTGCATCGCCAAGGTCACACGGGCTTGAAAGGTTTTGTCGTCAAAAATAATTTTCTCCACCCGCCCCACCACCACGCCTGCGCTGCGTACCGCTGCTTTGGGTTTGAGCCCACCAACATTGTCAAACGTGGCCGTCACCGCATAGGTGGCCTGAAAGTTCAGGCTGAGCAAGTTGGCCGACTGTAGAGCCAAAAACAAAATGGATGCTGCACCAATCAGTACAAACAATCCAACCCACACATCATTTTTCGAGCGTTGCATGCAACACCTTTCATTAAATCGTAAACATCATGGCCGTCAGAATAAAGTCCAGACCAAGCACCGCCAAAGAAGCAACAACGACGGTTCGCGTCGTTGCACTGGCCACGCCCTCGGGCGTGGGTTGCGCTTCAAAACCTTGAAGCAAAGCGACGAAGGTGACAGTAAAACCAAACACAATACTTTTGATGATCCCGTTACCCACGTCTTTCCAGACATCCACGCCCCCTTGGATCTGGCTCCAAAAAGAACCCGAATCGACCCCAATCATCAAAACCCCGACGACCCAGCCCCCAATAATTCCCATGGCGCTAAAGACAGCAGCGAGCAAGGGCATCGAAATCACCCCCGCCCAAAATCGTGGAGCCAAAACGCGCTCAATGGGATCAACCGCCATCATTTCCATCACGCTGAGTTGCTCACCCGCCTTCATCAAACCAATTTCAGCCGTGAGAGACGTTCCAGCACGCCCCGCAAATAACAAGGCGGTGACCACGGGGCCGAGTTCGCGCACCAAACTCAAAGTCACCAACAAGCCCAAAGCCTCGGAGGAACCATAGCGCTGCAGGGTGTAATACCCCTGCAGCCCAAAAACAAAACCCACAAAAAGGCCCGAGACGGCAATGATGGCGAGCGAATAATTGCCTAAGAAATGGATTTGATCGCGAATCAAACCAAAACGCTGCAAACTCATAGAAAAGGTTCGCAACAAGCGAACAAAAAGCCGCGCACCGTAGCCCAAATCCGCCATCTGGCGGCGCAGGGCATAGCCAAGGGCTGCTACTTTCTCCCCCTTCATAGCGCCACTCCCACACCAAAATCTTCTTCTACGCTGACGCCGGGGTAATGAAACCGCACCGGGCCGTCAGGCAAAGCATTCACATACTGGTAGACCAAAGGGTCTTGGCTCTGACGAACTTCGTCAGGCGTTCCTTGGGTGGCAATTTTGCCGTTCGCCAAAATAATGACATGGTCGGCAATGGCAAAGGTTTGCTCTAATTCGTGTGAGACAAAAATACTGGTCAGGCCCATCGAGTCATTGAGCTGGCGAATAAGTCGTGCCGCGGTACCCAAAGAAATCGGATCCAAACCGGAAAAAGGTTCGTCATACATGACCAACTCGGGATCCAAGGCGATGGCCCGTGCCAAAGCAATGCGCCGTGCCATTCCGCCAGACACCTCACTGGGCATCAAATCACGCGCGCCGCGCAAACCAACGGCATTGAGCTTCATCAAAACAATATCGCGAATCAGGTTCTCGGGCAAAGGCGTGTGCTCTCGCAGTGGGAATGCCACATTGTCAAACACAGACAGGTCGGCAAACAAGGCGCCGAACTGGAAAAGCATGCCCATACGGCGTCTTGCTGCGTACAACTGCGCATGGTTCATGCGTGTCACATCGTCGCCGTCAAACAAGAGCTCGCCCGACTGCGCGGTATTTTGTCCGCCAATCAAGCGCAATATCGTGGTTTTTCCCCCACCCGACGCACCCATGAGGGCAGTGACTTTCCCGCGCGGAACGGTCAACGAAATTCCATCCAAAATCACCCGATCTCCGTAACCGAAGCGCAGGTTTTTCAATTCAACAAGTGGGGAGTCGGTGTTTGAGGCCATAAAAGGAAAAGGCCGGGTGAATTACCCAGCCTTTGGATCATACGAAATTTTAGCCTCTCTTAAATGACATTAGCGAGGCAAATCACTGACCCCCATCAAGAACGCATCAACGGCCCGTGCGGCTTGGCGCCCTTCCCGAATGGCCCAAACCACCAAGGATTGGCCACGGCGAATGTCGCCTGCAGCAAACACTTTGGGGGTGTTGGTGAGGTAACCACCCACGGCTTCCGTGCTGGCTTTGGCATTACCACGGGCATCTTTCTCGACGCCAAACCCGTCCAAAACCGTTGCCACTGGGTTCACAAAACCCATCGCCAGCAACACCAGGTCGGCTTTGATAATTTCTTCGGACCCGGCAACTTCAACCATCTTGCCGCCTTTCCACTCCACACGCACGGTTTTAACGCCAGTGACCTGGCCTTTTTCTCCCACGAATTCTTTGGTGGAGATGGCAAATTCCCGCTTGAGAATTCCTTTTTCAGTGCTTTCGTCGTGGCTTGAGCTGGTTCGCAATTTCAGCGGCCAATAGGGCCAAACCAAAGGCTTATCTTCTTGCTCAGGCGGCAAAGGCATCACTTCGAACTGCACCACGCCCAAAGCGCCATGGCGTGTGCTGGTGCCCACGCAGTCTGAGCCCGTATCTCCTCCGCCTATGACGACAACGTGCTTGCCATCCGCGCGGATTTGTTCAATTTTTTGGTCTTTGAGCTTGTCCCCCGCGTTGAGCTTGTTTTGTTGCGGCAAGAATTCCATCGCGAAGTGAATGCCCGCCAAGTCGCGTCCAGGCGCAGGTAAATCTCGCGACTGCTCCGACCCACCCGTCAGCAACACGGCATCAAAATCTTTTTGCAGCTGTGCGGGGGTAACGGTCTTGACAGCCCAGTTGGTGACCTTGGAGCCTTGCGGCAGCTCACCCACCATCACACTGGTACGGATAGTGACACCTTCGGCTTCAAGCTGTTGGGCCCGACGGTCAATGTGGGACTTTTCCATCTTGAAGTCAGGAATTCCGTAGCGCAGCAAGCCGCCAATGCGGTCATTCTTTTCAAACAGGGTGACGTTGTGGCCAACGCGGGCAAGCTGTTGGGCTGCAGCCATTCCCGCAGGGCCCGAGCCCACCACAGCCACTTTTTTTCCAGTCTTGGTTTTTGGCGGCTGGGCCGTAACCCAGCCTTCGGCCCAGGCACGGTCAATGATGGCGTGTTCAATGGACTTGATCCCGACAGCGTCACCATTGACGTTCAAAGTACACGCCGCTTCACATGGCGCAGGACAAATGCGGCCCGTGAATTCAGGGAAATTATTGGTGCTGTGCAGCACGTCAATCGCATTCTTCCAATCGCCTTGGTACACCAATTCATTGAAGTCTGGAATGATGTTGTTGACTGGGCAACCGTTATTGCAAAACGGGGTGCCGCAGTCCATGCAGCGGGCACTTTGGTCTTTGGCCTGATTTGCATCCAGGCCAATCACAAACTCTTTGTAATTTTTCAAACGCTCTGGGACGCCTTTGTAGCCCTCCTCGATACGCTCCAATTCCATAAAACCAGTAATTTTTCCCATGATGGCGTCGTCCTTATCGTGTTGGTATGCAGGGCTTAGTGAACCGCTTTGGCGGGTTTCTTGTTCACCGCTGCCAAGGCCTCAGGTTGGGCCATTTTTTTTGCATAAATTTCGCCCAACGCCCGCTTGTATTCCGTTGGGAAGACTTTCACGAACTTGGTGCGTGCGCTGTCCCAGTGGTCAAGCAATTCACGCGCGCGTTTGCTGCCGGTCCAGCGGTTGTGGTCTTCTAGCAATTTGCGCAACTGCTCCTCATCGGTCTGCCCGCGGTGCCATACCGCTTTATCGATCTGGCTTTCTTGTTCTTTGGCAGTCAAGACCTTGTCCAAGCTCACCATCGCGGTATTGCAGCGGCTGGCGAACTGTCCGTCTTCGTCATAGACATACGCCACCCCGCCGCTCATGCCCGCAGCAAAGTTCCGGCCAGTTTTCCCTAAAACTGCCACTGTGCCGCCCGTCATGTATTCACAACCGTGGTCGCCTGTGCCTTCGATCACGGCCGTGGCACCCGACAAACGCACGGCAAACCGTTCGCCGCCCACACCGCTGAAAAATGCCTCGCCTGTGGTCGCGCCATACATCACGGTATTGCCCACAATGGTGTTGCGCACGGCTTCGCCGCGAAAGTCGATACTGGGTCGCACCACCACCCGACCGCCGCTCAAACCTTTGCCGGTGTAGTCATTGGCATCACCGATCAAGTAAAGCGTAATGCCTTTGCACAAAAAGGCGCCAAACGATTGGCCGCCTGTGCCTTCGAGCTGGATGCGGATGGAGTCGTCAGGCAAACCTTCAGGGTGAACCATCGTGACTGCGCCGGAGAGCATGGCACCGACGGAACGATTCACATTGCGCGCCACCTCCATAAACTGCACCCGCTCGCCCTTGTCAATCGCTGGACGACTCTTGGCAATCAAAATATTGTCCAGCGCTTTTTCTAGGCCGTGGTCTTGCGTCTCGGTTTGAAAGCGTGGCACATCGGCAGGAACCTGCGGCTGGGCAAACAAACGGCTGAAATCCAAACCGCTGGCTTTCCAGTGCTCAATGCCTTTGCGCATGTCCAACAGGTCAGAGCGTCCAATCAAATCGTCAAACTTTCGAATACCTAGCTGGGCCATGATGTGGCGCACTTCTTCGGCAATAAAGAAGAAATAGTTCACCACATGCTCAGGTTTACCGGAGAACTTTTGGCGCAGAACGGGGTCTTGCGTAGCCACCCCGACAGGGCAGGTATTGAGGTGGCACTTGCGCATCATGATGCAGCCTTCCACCACCAGCGGCGCGGTCGCAAAACCGAACTCATCGGCGCCCAACAAGGCACCGATGGCCACGTCCCGCCCAGTTTTCATTTGGCCATCGGCCTGCACCCGAATTCGGCTGCGCAGACGGTTCAGCACCAAGGTTTGCTGCGTTTCTGCCAAGCCGATTTCCCAAGGACTGCCCGCGTGTTTGATGGAGGACCAAGGCGACGCTCCGGTGCCGCCATCGTGTCCAGCGATCACTACGTGGTCGCTTTTGCATTTCGCAACACCTGCAGCGATGGTTCCTACACCAATTTCAGACACCAATTTGACACTGATGCTTGAATGGGGTGCGACATTTTTCAAATCATGGATCAACTGCGCCAAGTCTTCGATGGAGTAAATATCGTGGTGGGGTGGTGGTGAAATCAAGCCCACACCAGGAACCGAGTGGCGCAGTCGGCCAATGTAGTCCGACACCTTGCTACCCGGCAACTGACCGCCTTCACCAGGCTTGGCACCTTGGGCCATCTTGATCTGAATTTGGTCGGCGCTGGTCAGGTATTCCGCAGTGACTCCAAAGCGGCCCGATGCCACTTGCTTGATCTTGGATCGCATAGAGTCGCCCGCATTCAAGGCGTAATCGACTTCAAAGATTTCTTTACCCAACAGGTCGGACATGGTCTGGCCTTGTTGGATCGGAATACCTTTGAGTTCATTGCGGTAACGCAAAGGATCTTCACCGCCTTCGCCCGTATTGCTTTTTCCGCCGATGCGGTTCATGGCAATGGCCAGCGTGGCGTGGGCTTCGGTGGAAATGGAGCCCAAGGACATCGCCCCCGTAGCAAAGCGTTTCACAATCTCTTTGGCGGGCTCTACTTCGTCCACAGAGATGGCTTTGGATGGATCCAATTTGAACTCAAACAAACCGCGCAAAGTGAGATGGCGGCGGCTTTGGTCGTTGATCAGCTGCGCATATTCTTTGTAGGTATTCCAATTGTTGGCGCGGGTGCTGTGTTGAAGTTTGGCAATCGCATCCGGTGTCCACATGTGCTCTTCACCGCGCGCACGCCAGGCATATTCGCCACCAGCATCCAAGGCGTTGGCCAAGACAGGATCCGTTCCAAAGGCGGCTTTATGCGTACGAATGGCCTCTTCTGCAATTTCAAAAACACCAATGCCTTCGACGCGGCTGGGGGTGCCCGTGAAATATTTTGAAATGGTGTCGGAGGACAGGCCAATCGCTTCAAAAAGTTGCGCACCGCAGTAGCTCATGTAGGTGCTCACGCCCATTTTGGACATGATTTTTGACAGGCCTTTGCCGACTGCTTTGGTGTAGTTGTAAATGGCTTTGTCTGCAGTAAGGTCTCCTGGCAAGTCTTTGCACACATGGGCCAGCGTTTCCATCGCCAAATAGGGGTGCACCGCTTCTGCCCCGTAACCGGCAAGGACGGCAAAGTGATGGACTTCGCGGGCGGTTCCGGTTTCTACGACCAGGCCAGCGGTGGTTCTCAAGCCACCCAACACCAAATGCTGGTGAATCGCCGACAAAGCCAAGAGCGCAGGGATTGCCACTTGGGTCGCTGACATGGCACGGTCGCTGATGATGAGAATATTTTTTCCACTCTTGATGGCATCCACCGCTTCTGCACACAGTGAAGCCAGTTTCGCCTCTACGCCTTCACGCCCCCAGGACACGGGGTAGGTGATATCCAAGGTGTAGCTTCTGAACTTGCCTTGGGTGTGGCGCTCAATATCCCGCAATTTCGCCATATCGGCAAAGTTGAGGACAGGCTGCGCAACTTCCAGCCGCATGGGTGGATTGACTTGGTTGATGTCTAGCAAATTGGGTTTGGGTCCCACAAAGGAGACCAAGGACATCACGATCGCTTCACGAATAGGGTCTATCGGTGGGTTGGTGACCTGCGCAAACAGCTGTTTAAAGTAGTTGTACAAGGGTTTGTTTTTGTCACTGAGGACCGCCAATGGGCTGTCATTGCCCATGGAACCCAAGGCTTCTTCGCCGGCGGTGGCCATGGGGGCGATCAAAAACTTCAAGTCTTCTTGGGTGAATCCAAAGGCTTGCTGGCGATCGAGCAAGCTCGTGTCCGAATCACTGGAGGTGGTTTGCGCACCGCCACCGACGACGTCGTCTAACTTGATCCGTAAATTTTCAATCCATTGCTTGTAGGGTTTGCTGTTGGCCAAACCTGATTTGAGTTCTTCATCGTCAATCATCCGACCTTGTTCTAGATCGATGAGGAACATTTTCCCAGGCTGCAAGCGCCATTTGCGAACAATTTTGTTCTCTGGAACCGGTAACACGCCGGATTCTGATCCCATGATGACCAAGTCATCGTCAGTGATGCAGTAGCGCGAGGGCCGCAGCCCATTGCGGTCCAAGGTTGCCCCAATTTGACGGCCATCGGTGAACACGATGGACGCCGGGCCGTCCCAGGGCTCCAACATGGCTGCGTGGTACTCGTAAAACGCTTTGCGCCGCTCGTCCATGGTGGTGTGGTTTTCCCAAGGTTCGGGAATCATCATCATCATGGCTTGGCTTATGGGGTAACCCGCCATCGTCAACAGTTCAAGGCAATTATCAAAAGTGGCCGTATCGGATTGGTCGGCGAAACTGATGGGATACAGTTTCTGTAAATCTTGCGCGAGCACGGGCGATGACATCACGCCCTCGCGGGCTTTCATCCAGTTGTAGTTGCCCTTTACGGTGTTGATTTCACCGTTGTGTGCGACGTAACGGTACGGGTGGGCCAAAGGCCACTCTGGGAAGGTGTTTGTTGAAAAGCGCTGGTGCACCAAGCCCAACGCCGAGATGCAGCGGGCATCTTGCAGGTCATAAAAATAGGTGCCTACTTGGTCTGCCAGTAGCAGACCTTTGTAAATCACCGTGCGGCTTGACATGCTTGGAACGTAGTATTCCTTGCTGTGCTTTAGGTTGAGGTGCTGAATGGCGGCACTGGCGGTTTTGCGAATGACATACAGCTTGCGCTCCAGCGCATCTTGCACAATCACATCATTGCCACGGCCAATAAATACCTGGCGAATCACGGGTTCTTTTTCACGCACGGTGGGCGACATGGGCATGTCTGTATTGACAGGCACATCACGCCAGCCCAACAAGACCTGGCCCTCGGCCTTGATCGCACGCTCCATCTCTTGCTCGCACGCCAAACGCGACGCATGCTCTTTGGGCAAGAAAATCATGCCCACGCCGTACTCACCCGCGGGAGGTAGCGTTACGCCGATGGATCCATTGGGTGCTTCACCCGTGCGGGCCATTTCTTCGCGGTACAAGGCATCGGGAAGCTGGATCAAAATCCCTGCGCCATCGCCCATTAACTTATCGGCTCCCACCGCGCCCCGGTGGTCTAAGTTTTCCAAAATCTTGAGCGCATTGCTCACAATGCTGTGGCTCTTCTCGCCGCGAATATGGGCCACAAACCCCACGCCACAGGCATCGTGTTCACTGGAAGAAGAATACAGACCGTGGTCTTGAAGGTGCTTGATTTCGGCTGCCGTAGTCATGGCGCACTCCTGAAAAATGAGAATAGAGATAGAGCCTACCGCAGTGCAGCAAAAACACCAAGCATTTTAATTGGGGTCAGATTCCAATTTAAATCGAAAAAATTTCACCAATGTTTATTTAGGGACACATCAAAACTGTGAATTCCTGTTTTCGATGGTCCGCACACGCAGCTACGGCTTCGCAACTTTCGTCGGTCTGCCTGCCAAGGCTTTGCTGGCGCGTCTGGGCGTCCTTTTTTGAACATCGACCAGAAAATCCGGTTCTCCCAAGGCCCAACCCCGCAGGGTGGCGTCTGTCAAGGCCGCCTGCGCGACCGCGTTAACACCCTCTTGCACTAATTGCGCATACGCCGCCTCGCGGGCAAATGGCGTGTTGCCCAACTCCCAAAACAAAGGGTGCGGGGTGATGAGCCGATCGGTTCTGCGCCCAAGAAAATGGGCGCACGAGGACCAAGGGTAGTCTGCAGCGTTCGCGACCATACCTGCGCGCAACGGATTCAGATCGATATAGGCCATGCAAGTGAGTAAATAGCGCTCTGTCTGAATCAGAGTAGATTTAAAACGCCCCTCCCATAAGGTCCCCGTTCGGCTTTGGCGGTCATTGAAATAGCGTACATAACGCCTGCCCACCGCTTGCATCATCTGGGCCAATCCTTGGGCTGTTTGAGGCGTAGCAAGCAGATGGAAATGGTTGCCCATCAACACATAGGCATGGATAGCTACTTCGAATTTATTGGAATTTTCTTCCAACAAATCCAACATCATCTGGTAGTCCGCAGTGGCGACAAATATCGGCTGTCGGTTGTTACCACGCTGAATGATGTGGTGTGCAAAGCCCGGCAAGGTTAAACGGGGTAGACGCGCCATGGCAATGTTTACAAAATCAGATGCAATACCCAGTGGGCTTGCGCCCGGGGTACGCGAGGGCTACTTGCTTTTGGTAACACGCACTTTGCTTCCGCTTGTGACAATGGTCACAGCATCACCCGCCACAAGAATTTCGCTGGCCTTGGCTTGAACAATCGCGCGGCGATCCCCACTTTTTAGTTGCACCAGGATTTCAACAGCCTCTTCCCGGGTCGTCATGCGTTCAATGGCATTGCCAACGACGGCGCCTGCAACAGCCCCCAAAACTCCCAGGGCCTGCTGCTCCCTTTGAACGCCGCTTGCGCCGCTGCCACCAATGGCTCCGATAACGCCACCCGCAGCGGCACCGATACCACTTTGGCTTCCGTCAACGGTGACAGGGCGAATAGAGATGACCACGCCCTCTTGAATGAAAGACATGATTTGCGCATCTTCACGGCGAATCACATCAGGGCTGCTGCTAGCACATGCTGTCAAACCAGCAACAGCACATACAGCAAGGCCAAAAGACATCATTTTTTTCATACTTCATTTTCCTAAAATAAAAAAGAGAGGCAATTCAATCGAAAAATTGCAGCGCTAAAAACAAAGAACGCGCTAAGGCGTCTTTTGGTTGTCAAGGCTATTGTCTACTGACAATGTAAACCGCGTGTCAAGCAACGTCTCCAAACCGAATTCGTGCAGCAATGCCTGTAAACGCTCCGCCGAATTGCGCTTTTTCTGCCCTGTGTACTTGGCCAAAATAAGTTCGTTTTTCATGCTGTGCTCCCAACCCACCAGCTCGGTCACCGTCACGTGGTAGCCCATCGCTTCCAAATACAAACAGCGCAGCACATTGGTAAGTTGGCTGCCCATCTCGCGGGTGTGCAGCGGGTGGCGCCACAGCTCAGCCAGGGGCGTGCGCTGCAAGTTGAGCGCTTTGTTTTGATTGAGCGCGCGCGCGAGCTCGGCTTGGCAACAGGGCACAAGCACCATGTATTTGGCTTTCTTTTGCAAGCCAAACGCAATTGCGTCGTCGGTGGCGGTGTCGCAGGCGTGTAGCGCGGTAACCACATCGATCTGGTCGGGCAATGCATCGCTGTGCGCGGACTCGGCCACACTGAGGTTAAGAAACGTCATGCGATCAAAGCCCAAGCGCTGCGCCAGTACTTGGGACGACGCCACCAACTCGCTGCGCGTCTCTATGCCGTAAATACTGCCTTTGTCCAGGCCCTTAAAAAACAGGTCGTAAATGATGAAACCCAAATACGACTTGCCCGCGCCGTGGTCAGCCAAGGTGGGACCTTGCTCGCTGGCGGGCAGTTCTTTCAGTAGCTTTTCGATGAACTGAAACAGGTGGTACACCTGCTTAAGCTTGCGGCGTGAATCTTGGTTGATCTTGCCGTCGCGGGTCAGGATGTGCAACGCTTTGAGCAGCTCAATCGACTGGCCAGGGCGCAGGTCGAGTTGAGAACTGGCGTCTTGAAGATGGGGCGCGGCAGATGGTTGATGTTTGGCCATAGCTTAATGGTGCAGTCTGGAAGCAATGCCCAATTGAGCCCAAGCTTGGTGCCCCAAAGTATTTAACACTTCGATATTGCGCTCAAAAATAAGCGACGCATCGGGATAGGCTTGCACGGCTTTGTCGATGCTGTCTTCACGCAACAAGTGCAGCGTGGGGTATGGGGTGCGGTTGGTGAAGTTTTCGATATCGTTCACATCTGTTCCGCCAAATTGGTAGTGCGGATGAAAGTCCGCCACTTGCAGCACGCCGTCGAGTTTGAGGCCAATCAGCACGTCATCACACTGGGCCAAAAAATCATTGAAGTCCAAAAAGTCAGGCAAGGCCTTGGGCGCGATCAGCAGCGTGGTGTCGAGTGTGTTGGGGTCGGCCTGGGCCAAGTGCAGCAACTCTTCGCGCAGCATGACCAAAAGGTCAGCAGAATCAGCGCTGGAGCACACCCGGTAGCGCACCATGTCTTTGACAACAACCGCCTTGGCAAAGGGGCACAGGTTCAAGCCCACGACGGCTGCAAGCAGCCACTTCTTCGTATCTTCAATGGCGGTTATCTCGAAGTCGGTCATGCGATCAAACGCGCGTGCTCTCGCGTGGCAAAGCGGTCGGTCATGCCCGACAAGTAATCGGCCACCGCGCGCGGAACATCGTTGCGCTGGGCGTAAGCGGCTGGCATTTCTTGGGGCTTATCCAAGTAAACGACAAACAAATCTTGCACCATGGCGCGCGCGCCATCGGTGTTTTTCATCACTTGCGGGTGGCGGTACAAATGGCGAAATAAGAATGACTTGAGCGCTTTGGATTCCTCGTGCATTGCAGTGCTGAACTTCACCAGCGGCGGGCACTGGCGAGCTTCGTCTGCACTGGCTGGTGCATCGATGTCGAGGGCCGCTCGGGTGGCGGTGATGACGTCGTAGACCTGATCGCTGAGCATGCGGCGAATGGTCTCAAACAACACGCGGCGGCCCTGCAGACTCGGATACTCAGCCAAGGTTTGCGCATGGTAGCGGGCAAACAGGGGTACGTCTTGCAGCTGCTCTAATGTGAGCAAGCCTGAGCGCACCCCATCGTCAATGTCGTGCGCGTTGTAAGCAATCGCATCAGCCACATTGCACAGTTGCGCCTCTAAACTGGGTTGCGTCCCGTTTAAAAAACGGGCAGCCACTCCGTTGGGTTCTTTGGCGTTGATCGCCTCTGCATTGCGGCGAGCGCAGTGTTTCAAAATGCCTTCGCGGGTTTCAAAGCTCAGGTTCAGACCATTGAACTCGGGGTAGCGTTCTTCGAGTTCATCCACCACACGCAGACTTTGCAGGTTGTGCTCGAATCCGCCGTAAGAGGCCATGCATTCGTTGAGCGCGTCTTGACCGGCGTGGCCAAACGGCGTGTGGCCGAGGTCATGCGCCAAGGCAATCGCTTCCACCAAGTCTTCGTTGAGGCCCAAAGAGCGAGCGATGGATCGGCCCAGTTGCGCCACTTCCAGCGAGTGCGTCATGCGGGTGCGAAATAAATCGCCTTCATGGTTCAAAAAAACCTGGGTTTTGTAAACCAACCGCCGAAACGCAGTGCAGTGAATGATGCGGTCACGGTCGCGCTGAAATTCGGTGCGCGTAGGGGCCGGGCTCTGAATAAACCGGCGTCCACGTGAGTGGGCTGGATCACAAGCATATGGGGCCAGCATCACGCCGAACAACAACGCGCAATCACTTGGCGAACTACGCTTGCGTCGGCCGCACGAATACACGCTTTGCCTGGACCATCGATCAAGATAAATCGAATCTCACCTGCGTGCGCTTTTTTATCCACTTGCATGAGTTCCAAGTATTTGCCTGCATTGTCTTTCCCATCCAATACAGGTGCCTGTATAGGCAAGCCCGCTGCAGAAATTAAACGGGTCAGCCGTTCTACAAACGCGCTGTCAACCAGTCCCAAGGCGTGTGATAAATGCGCAGCCATCACCATGCCGCAGCCCACCGCTTCGCCATGCAACCACTTTCCGTAGCCCAGCCCCGCCTCGATCGCATGGCCAAAAGTGTGTCCAAAATTGAGGATGGCTCGCAAGCCCGCCTCCCGCTCATCTTGCCCAACGACCCAAGCCTTGATTTCGCAACTGCGTTGAACCGCGTAGGCTAAAGCTTTCGCATCCCCACTGCGAAGCGCATGAACGTGAGATTCCAGCCACTCGAAAAATGCCATGTCGGCAATCGGGCCGTATTTGATAATTTCTGCCAGTCCTGCACTGATCTCTCGGGCTGGCAGCGTTTGGAGGGTGTCTAAATCACACACCACCAATTGCGGTTGGTAAAACGCGCCCACCATGTTTTTTCCCAGCGGGTGGTTGATGCCAGTTTTGCCGCCGACCGAAGAATCAACCTGCGCGAGCAAGGTCGTAGGAACCTGAACAAAGGGCACGCCGCGCATATAACTGGCAGCCGCAAAACCGGTCATATCACCGACCACACCGCCCCCGAGCGCAAACAGCACGGTCTTTCGGTCACAGTTGTTTTGCAACAGGGCATCAAAAATCGTATTCAAGGTTTCCCATGTTTTGAATTGCTCACCATCGGGCAGGGTGACAAGGTGTACCGTCTTAAAACGTGCCGCCAAAGTGTGTTGCAAGCGCTGTGCGTACAAAGGAGCCACGGTTGCGTTAGAGACCACCACCGCAACAGAGGCCTGGGGCAGGCCGGCAAACGTAGCAGGATCTGACATCAACCCCGCACCGATCTCGATGGAGTAACTCCGATCGTCTAAGGCAATAGAAACGGTGTGTCGCATAGGAGCACTCATAAGGTGGGTGGTGAAATAAAGGGGGGAGCCAACTCCAGCTGCATCACAATCATGTTGACCAAGGTGGCGACGGAAGGGCGTCCGGTTTCAACAACAAAATGCGCAGTTTGGCGGTACAGCGGGTCTCGGGCTGCAAAAAACTCCCTTAGTTTAGCCATGGGGTCAGCCACTTGCAACAAAGGGCGGTTGGTGTCGTGGCGCAAGCGCCGAATCAATTCTTCGGGATTGGACTTGAGGTAAATCACCTGCCCCCTGGAGTGCAAGCGCTCCCGATTTTCAGTGCGTATCACGGCGCCGCCTCCGGTCGCCAATACGCCTGCGCCTTGTTGCGACAGGTGATCGATCACCTCCGACTCGATGTCGCGAAACCGCTCCTCGCCTTCCCGCTCGAAAAATTCCCGAATCGGACAACCCAAACGGACTTCGATCGCGTGGTCCGAATCAAAAAAATTGAGTTGTAAACGCCGCGCCAGTTGCCGACCAATGGTGGACTTTCCAGACCCGGGTAGACCGACAAGAGAAATCACGGCAAGGGTTTCTTTGAATAAATGCTCGACTGCCAATGCAGGCCAGAAAATGCATTATCGGACATCCCTGTCCCTCATTCGATCTAGCGCAAGATCGCGCGCTCGCTGACCACCTTGGGGGTAATAAAGACCAGCATCTCTTGCTTGTTGGTCGAGCGCTGGCGGGTTTTGAATAAATAGCCAATCACTGGTAAATCACCGAGCACGGGCACTTTGGTTTCGCTTTCGTTTTCATTGACTTCGAAAATTCCGCCAATAACCACCGTGCCACCGTTCTCGACTAAGACTTGGGTTTTGATGTGCTTCGTATTGATAGCAAAGCCGGCGGCCGTGGCTTGTCCTACGCTGTCTTTGGTGACATCCAAATCAAAACTCACGCTGCCTTCCGGGGTGATTTGGGGCGTGACCTCTAACTTGAGGTTGGCTTTGCGAAAAGCAATCGAAGTTGCACCGCTGCTCGAGGCCACCTGGTAAGGGAGCTCGGTTCCTTGCTCAATGAGTGCTTTGACTTGGTCTGCGGTAATCACCCGGGGGCTAGAAACTACTTTTCCTTTTCCATCGGCTTCCAGCGCCGAAATTTCTAGGGCCATCAGGTGGTTAGAAGATGCACCAAAGAGCGTCAGGGCAAAGGTTGCGGCGCTGTATCCGTTTTGACCCACTGCTGGCAAGTTGACAAAGTTGGAGGATAAATTGGGGGGTCCACCTAAACCTGTCGATGCGACCGCGTTGCCGTAGGTCGTCCCGATTGCAAGGCGCTTATCACCCCCTAAAGCCACACCACCCTCGCCTCCTTTGGATGCACTCAGGTCATTGCCGCCGAGTTTGACCCCCAAAGACTTGCCAAACGTATCGGATGCTTCGACGATGCGCGCCTCAATCAATATTTGACGAACCGGAATATCAAGCTGGGCAATCAACTTTTGAATTTGCTCTAGCTTGGCAGGGGTGTCAGTAACAAACAACTGGTTGGTCCGGGGTTCCGCAAAAACACTTCCCCGCGCACTGAGAATGCGCGCACCTGTGTTCGGGGCGCCGCCGCCAGCGCTGAGTTGTGGAGCAATATCCTGTGCTTTTGCATAGTTCATTGGAAAAGACTGGGTACGCAATGCCTCTACGCCCTCCACCGATGCCAGACTTTCAAAATCCAATTTATCTTTCGCAGCTATTTCTTCTTTGGGGGCAACCCAAAGCACATTTCCATTCTTACGCACTCCCAGCCCCTTGGCTTGCAAAATAATATCCAAGGCCTGGTCCCAAGGGATATCTTGCAAGCGCAGGGTCAATGACCCCGTCACCGAGTCTGAGGTAATGACATTGAATTGGGTAAAGTCTGCGATCACTTGCAATACCGAGCGAACCTCAATGTTTTGAAAATGCAAAGATAACTTTTCGCCTTTGTAGCCTGAACCAGGTAGGATTTTTTTGTTGTCGGCTTGCGCTTCTTTGATCTCAATCACCCATTGCTTATCCGTTTGGTAGGAAGCATGCTCCCAATGGCCTTGGGATGCAATGGCCATCCGGACACGGTCACCCGCTTGGGTTGTCGTGATGGATTGGATCGGCGTTGCAAAGTCTGAGACATCCATACGCCGATGCAAGTGTTCAGGTAAAGTGGCTTGAGAAAATTCAGCGATTAAATGGTCGCCCTGTCTGCGCACCTTCATCTCCATCGTGGGATCTGGCAATGTCACCTTCACGCGGCCCACCCCAAGAGACGCTTTTTGAAATTCCACATTGGACAATGGCATCAATACTTTGCCACTGGCAAGACGCACGGATGGGCTGGACGGTTTATGTGGCAAGAGGTTTTCGGCACGCACCGAAAAGCCAACCAACAGCAAAAATACCAAGCCCTGTATTTGCCAAACGGAATGTGCAAAGTTCATGGTGTACTCCTGCTCATGGGTATGAAAGTGCTTCGCTGAGAAGGTCGCCCTGAAGCGTCCGTCGATTTTTCAAGGACCACCAGGCCTGAACTGTCCACCGAACTCACCCAGCCCTGGTTTGTTCCTAGAACCGTTCCGACCCGCACGGGATACACCACACCATTGGATCGGATCAAGCCCACGCTGCGATCGTTTTGCCACAGTTGTCCGACCAAGCGCATGGTGTCCAATGGGGCCATTTCCAAAGGATGTTTTGCACTGGATGCGCTTGCCTGCCAAGGCGGGGTTGCCGCCTTAACTATGGTTGATGCGACTTGGGTTGCATGCGGCTTAAAAGGGTCTGGTCTATGAGACCCTTCGTAATGCGTTGGATCCAAAGTCCAAGCAGCCTCTACAGCCGTCACCGATTTTTCTTCTCGAAATGCCTCGGCCTCGGCAGGGCTGCGTTGGCGAAAGGCTTTGAGTTTCGCGTGAAGCGTGACGGTATCTTTGGCGCCCGCCTCCAAACTGAGTTGATCAAGCACCACCCAATGATTGGAATGCGCGAGTTCTGAAATAAAACCGCCCATCGCGTGAAATTCCCCTTTCACCCTAATGGAAGCCGGTAACTCGACCCATTGCGAACTCACCCGTGCAGCGTCGGGCTTGAACCACTCCAGCGCCACCTTATGCCGACGCTCTGCTTGGTTCAACGCCGAAAGCAATTCATCCCAATGCGCTCTCTCGGGTAAGGGTGCGCTTAAGCTGCGCAACTGGGCTTGGAGCGCTTGCACCTCCAAAAACAAGGGCAGTACCAAGGCTGCTTTTTCACGTTTCAATTGAATCTGCTTGTCCAACTCCTGCTTTTCGAGTTGCAAATTTTGAAGCACTCCTCTGAGATCAGCAATAAAAACAATCTCTAGCGCAAGCCACAACAAGAAACCAGCGCCTATCAACAAGCCCCGTTGCCACGCCACAGGCCACAAGTCAGGTCGGCGTACTTCCAAACCATGCAGGGTCTTGACCCCATTGCGCGCAGCCATCCTCATTACTCCTTCACCATCGCCACAGGCTCTTGCGCTGCAGTTTTTAATTGCACGCGCAGGCTAAAACGAAAAGCGGAGGATTGCAGTGCGAAGCCTCCATCCGTATTTCCCAAACGCATATCCAAAAGTTCTGGGTTGGAAAACAAGGTGCTTTTTTGGGCGAGGTGAAGCATCCATTCAAAGACCGCATCGCTGCTTAAGGCGTCGCCTGTGATGAGGATACCTTGCGCCGATTGCAGTACCTTGGTCAAAAGAATTCCATCGGGAAACTCTGCCGTCAGAGCGTTCATTACATGCACCGGAAGATACCTCTGGCTTTGCAGGAGCGACAGGGCGTGTTGGCGTTTTTTAAGTGCAGCTATTTCTGTCTGAAGTGTCGCCACGTGTTTGATTTTTTGATCCCATTGCTTTACGTCTGCTTTGGCAAGGTCGTTGCTATATCGCTGGCGATCAATCAGAGAATCAAAGACAACCGCCACCACAAACGCACTGAGAACACCCACGGCACATGACAAAGCCAACAGTTGGAAAAAAAGCCTCCGCTGGCGCAGCCGGCGTGCTTCGCGGTAGGGGAGTAAATTGAATTCCATAACTATGTTGGCGTTCTGAGTGCCAAGCCACACGCGCTCACATAGTGCGCCGCTTCTTTTTGAACGGTATGGCGATCTAGTTGCTGGTGCACCGCCAAGCCTTGAAAGGGATCAAGAACATCACAGGGGATATGGGTGGCTTGCGTGGCCCATTCGCAAATTCCTTGCGTTAAAGCCACGCCTCCTGCCAAGTACATTCCATGGACGCGCCCTGATGTCGCATTCTGTAAAAACTGCTGTAAACCGTTTTCAATGTCCTTCAATAACGCGCCCCTGTGCTTATCTTGCAGTGGCTGCGCACAGGACTGCGAGTGCCAATAAATCGGTTCGAAATATTGGAAGGCTTGGGTGCTTACCTCGGAACCACTCCATTTCAATTGAAGAAAAATGGCGTCAACAGGTGACGGTGGGGCCAATCGCATGACACGCACCATCGCGCGACTCAGCGATGCATTTTGAATTTCTACGACCACCGGCTCTAACCCGGAACGATCACACAACGTTTGTAAATCGCTGATGCGTTCACGCCGAGTTCCGACAATTTGAACTGCTACTTTGTCTATCCGCTCACCAACAGCGCCTTCTTCGCAAAAATCTAAATACAGCTCTTCTAATGGGAGCCCCATGGCCTGGCGCGCTTCCATTTCTACTTGCTGCTCTATTTCTAGCGCAGTTAAACCCCTCGGAATAAAAACTTGGCGTGTGATGACAGCCGACGAAGGCAAGGCCAAAGCCACCTGACGTGTTTTTGTTCCTGTTGTATCAATTAAGCCGCGAATCACAGCTGCGACTTCGTGGGGGTTTTCAATCCTTCCATCGACGACCCAGCCGCTGCCCAAGGGGGCACGCGCGCAATGCTTTAAAAGCTTTTGGCGGCCTCGACTTTCAATTTCAACCAGCTTGACGCTGCTTGAACTGATGTCAAGCCCCAATAGGGGTGCAGGGCATGTCCCCCAAAAGGAACGGATGTGCATTGAGCCTCCCGCTCAAAAAATTTCTGGTGACTTCGCACTCTTGAATTTAGTTCGATACTAGCACCCCAGAAGTCATCACGCCACTAGGGAACTTCCCCAACAAGCCCTCAGGCAGGGTCATTTCCTTTGGCTGAGCGCGAGCCCATCCTGCGCTACCATAGTGGCCTTCTCAGAAGCGCACCCCATTTGCATGTCCAAACCACCTTCATCTCCCGATAAAAAATCAGCATCCCCAAAGAACGCTGCTGAACCAAAAGGCTGGTTTTTGCAACTTTTTACATGGATCGTAGGGATCGGCTTAGCGGGTGTTGCCTCGGTATTCATCATTGTGGCCATCACGATGGCGATTGCTTACCCTAATCTTCCTGACATCTCTGACCTCGAAGATTACCGACCCAAACTTCCCCTGCGGATTTTTTCTGCTGAAGGCGATTTGCTCGGCGAGTTTGGTGAGGAGCATCGCACGCTCACCCCTATCGCAGAGATACCAGACGTTATGAAAAACGCCATCTTGGCGATTGAAGACGCCCGGTTTTTTCAGCATGGCGGTGTGGACTATCTGGGTATGGTACGGGCTGCGCTTGCCAACCTTGGGCGCGCGAAGAGCCAAGGCGCCTCAACCATTACGATGCAAGTGGCACGGAATGTTTACCTGTCGTCGGAGAAAACGTTCACCCGGAAAATCTATGAAATTTTGCTGACCTTCAAACTGGAAAACAACTTCAGCAAAGACCAGATTCTTGAAATCTACATGAATCAGATTTTTCTAGGCAACCGCGCCTATGGTTTTGCAGCAGCCAGTGAAACCTATTTTGGCAAGCCCTTAAAAAATATCACAATTGCAGAAGCAGCCATGCTAGCGGGCTTACCCAAAGCGCCTTCGGCCTACAACCCCATCAGCAACCCCAAGCGGGCCCGCATTCGACAGCAGTACATCATTGAACGCATGCTTGAAAACGGCTTCATTACTGCCCAAGAAGCCGAAACAGCCAAACAACAGGTTCTTCAAATTAAAACTGCGGCGGCCCGCCACCAAGGCCACGCAGACTATGTCACCGAAATGGTTCGCCAAGCCATGTTTGCCCAATATGGCGAAGAGACCTACACCCGGGGTTTGGATGTAGTCACCACCATCATTCATGCGGACCAAGAAGCGGCTTACAAAGCGCTGCGCCGCGGCATCATGGATTTTGAGAGACGCCAGGTGTACCGAGGCCCTGAGAAATTTATTTCTTTGCCTGCCGATCCCCAAGAAATGGAAGATGCCATTGACGAAGCACTCGATGACCATCCCGACAATGGCGATGTCCAGTCGGCTGTGGTCATCAGTGCCGACCCTAAAAAAATTCGCGCGTTGCGCCATGCGTCCGAACTTGTCGAAATTACTGGGGAAGGTCTCAAGCCCGCCCAATCGGGTCTTTCCGAGAAAGCCGCGCCCAATATTCGCATTCGTCCAGGCGCCTTGATTCGCGTTGTCAAAATGGCCAAAGGCGGTTGGGAAATTACCCAGTTGCCTGAGGTAGAAGGTGCTTTTGTGGCCCTTGACCCGCGTGACGGCTCGATCAAGGCTTTGGTGGGTGGTTTTGATTTTGTGAAAAACAAATTCAACCATGTCACCCAAGCCTGGCGACAACCAGGATCGAGCTTTAAACCTTTTATTTATTCTGCTGCTTTAGAAAAAGGGTTTACACCGTCTACCGTGATCAATGATATGCCGCTGTTTTTCGATTCGGATGTCACTGGCAGCCAAGCGTGGGAGCCCAAAAATTACGATGGCACGTTTGACGGCCCTATGAGTTTGCGACGCGGCTTGGCCAAATCCAAAAATATGATTTCTATTCAAATTTTGCAAGCGATTGGGCCCCGCTACGCCCAAGAATGGATGACAAAATTTGGCTTTGATCCAGACAAACACCCTCCCTACCTCACCATGGCTTTGGGCGCTGGCTCGGTGACTCCTATGCAAATGGCTACGGGTTATTCTGTTTTTGCCAATGGCGGCCTGCGTATCAATCCGTGGCTGGTGTCCAAAGTCAGCGAGCAACGCGGAAAGCTGCTCGTTGAAACAGCGGTCCCCGAAGTCGACGAAGCCAACCGTGCCATCGAGCCGCGCAATGCTTTTTTGATGACTAGCCTGCTGCAAGAGGTGACCCGCTCTGGTACGGCAGCCAAAGCGCAGGCCACCTTGAAGCGCCCGGATGTGTATGGCAAAACCGGCACCACCAATGACTCGATGGACGCCTGGTTCGCGGGCTACCACCCCACACTGGCAGCAGTGACTTGGATTGGCTACGACACACCGCGCAAACTCGGCGACCGCGAAACCGGTGGGGGATTAAGTTTGCCTGTGTGGATCAGCTTTATGGAAACTGCGCTGAAAAATACACCCATCATGGAGCCTGAAGCACCCGCCGGCGTGGTTTATCTCAACAATGAGTGGTACTTTGAAGAGTTCTCTAAGGGAACGGGGATTACTGCGCTAGGAGCGGGCGAGAAAACCCTGAATTCTCAGCGGCAAGCACTTCCTGCAGCAGACGAGAAAAAGACCATATTGGACTTGTTTAGAAATTAATCAGCTGCCAAAGTGCAAAGGCCGCCCCGCTTGGGCGCTTGCATCTTTGGACAAGGTGTCATAAAACTCGCCTTGTCCTTTGGTGTCTTGCCACACACCGTCTTGCCAGCGAAAGTGGTAGCCACCCGATCGGGCTGCGATCCACACTTCATGCAGGGGTTTTTGTAAATTAATAATGATTTGGCTGCGGTTAGGAAACGACAATGTCACCATGGATCCGACGCGCTGGTTGTCCACATCGACACCGTCCATGTCATTCATTGTGTCGCAGCAGACCTCTACAGCTTGCAGCAATGCTTCGGCGCGGTCCATGAATTCAGGGTCAGTCATTACAATTTCACTATGTTAAAAACAAAACAAATTCTAGTCATCGCGATTGTCCTGGGGTTTTGTGGGCTCAATCTCACGGGCTGCGGTCAAATGGGGCCCTTGTACCTTCCCACAAAAACGTCCCTCAACTCCATTGCAAGCAGTATCGTCCTTCTTTGACTTCTTTACTTTCCCTTTCCATGAAAACCTCCGACCTACCTGGCTTCCCCCATTTCCATTTTCAGGGCGGGCAAATGTATGCCGAAGGCTGCGCCTTGGAAGATTTGGTAAAGGCCCATGGGACGCCCTTGTTTGTCTATTCCAAAGCATCGATGCTGGCGGCGCTTGGCGCTTACCAAAAAGGCTTCGCCGGTCGCAATGCGCGCATCTGCTACGCTATGAAAGCGAACTCTTCGCTGGCTGTCCTACAGGTGTTCGCGAAGGCCGGTTGTGGTTTTGATATCGTCTCAGCGGGCGAGCTCGATCGGGTCGCAGCCGCGGGCGGCGATCTGTCCAAAGTGATCTTTTCAGGCGTTGGGAAAACCCGCGCTGAAATGCAAAAAGCCTTGGCCGCAGACATTGCATGCTTTAATGTGGAAAGCGACGCCGAGCTCGAAGTTCTCTCCGACGTGGCGCAAGGAATGGGAAAACGCGCACCCGTCAGCATTCGCGTGAATCCCAATGTCGATGCCAAAACCCACCCCTATATTTCTACCGGACTCAAGGGCAATAAATTTGGGGTGGCGCATGAGAATGCTCTTAAAACCTACCAGCGCGCTGCCCAGCTGTCGGGTCTGCGTGTGGTTGGCATTGACTGCCATATTGGCTCTCAAATCACCCAAGCCACGCCTTATCTTGACGCGATGGACCGCATCTTGGACTTGGTCCACGACATCGAGGCTGCAGGCATCCCCATTGAACACATTGATTTTGGCGGGGGCTTAGGAATCAATTACCAAGGCGATACACCGCCGTCCGCCGATGATCTATGGGCCCAGCTGCTGCTCAAACTCGATGCCAGGGGGTACGGAAAACGGCTCTTGATGATTGAACCGGGTCGCTCCTTGGTGGGTAATGCGGGGGTGTGCTTGACCGAGGTGCTTTACCTCAAGCCGGGCGAACAAAAAAACTTCTGCATCATCGATGCGGCTATGAACGATCTGCCCCGCCCTGCCATGTACGAAGCGTTTCACCACATCACACCAATCACTGAGAAAGTGGGTTCAGGCCTGACCTACGATGTGGTCGGCCCAGTCTGTGAAAGTGGCGATTGGATCGGCCGCGACCGAAGCCTCAACGTCAAGGCAGGCGACACCCTTGCGGTACTTTCCGCAGGTGCCTACTGCATGAGCATGTCGAGCAACTACAACTCCCGTGGGCGCGCCGCAGAAATTTTGGTTGATGGCAACGCCGCCCATGTGATTCGACATCGCGAAAACCCTGCGCAACTCATGGCGGGTGAGGTGTTGGTAGGCTAAGTTTTCGCGAGCCATCGGCGCACACGCCAAGCCATCAGCACAGTGATGAGGGTGGCATACACCCACACTTCGGTGAAATCATTTTTACCTGAGCGCATCCAAAAAAAATGCAATAAGGACAAGCCAGCAATGGCATACACCGATTGGTGCAAGCGCTGCCAGCGTTTGCTCCCCAGCCATCGCACGGCACGGTTCCATGACGTTGCAGCCAAAAGTGTCAGGAGCACAAAAGCCCCAAACCCTGCCCAAATAAAAGGGCGTTTGGCAATGTCACGCACGGTTTCAGCCCAGTCAAAGCCCATGTCAAGCCAGCTGTAACACAGCAGATGAAGCAGGGCGTAAAAGTAGGTTAACAAGCCCAGCATGCGCCTGAACCGGGCCAGTTCTGGCCAGCCAAGAAACTGGCGTAGCGGCGTGATGGCAAGCGTGATGCACAACAAGCGAAGTGTCCAATCGCCCGTTGCACGGCTGAGAAATTCAGCCGGATTGGCGCCTAAAGCATCTTGGGATGCAGCCAAAAAAAGCCAAAAAAAGGGAACCAGACCACACAATACAAGCGCTGGTTTTGCGCTGCTCAGACGCAAGAAATGTTGCAAAAAATGCACGTCGCGCTGTGGAATTTAAAAAAACTTTTGTAAATCCATGCCGGCATAGAGTTGTCCGACTTGGGCCTCGTAGCCATTGAACATCAAGGTTTTTCGCTTCTTGGCAAACAAGCCATCTTCACCGATCCGACGCTCTGTGGCTTGGCTCCAGCGCGGATGATCCACCGCAGGATTGACATTAGAAAAGAATCCGTACTCATTGGCTGCGGCCTTGTTCCAAGCGGTCGCTGGCTGTTTTTCAGTGAAACGGATTTTGACAAGGCTTTTGGCACTTTTGAATCCGTACTTCCAAGGCACCACCAGCCGAACGGGGGCACCATTTTGTTTAGGAAGAATTTCGCCGTACATTCCAAAAGACAAAAGCGTGAGGGGATGCATGGCTTCATCCAAACGCAGGGCTTCGGTATAGGGCCAATCCAAAATACGGCTACCCACATAGGGCATGGTTTTAGGGTCTGCCAAGGTAACAAATTCCACAAACTTGGCACTGCCTAATGGTGCCACCCGTTTTATCAGCTGCGCCAGTGAATACCCGACCCAAGGAATGACCATGGACCAGCCCTCGACGCAGCGCAGCCGGTAGATGCGCTCTTCCATGGGGCTTAACTTAAGCAAGTCCTCAAGCGCAAATTTTCCCGGGTTTTTTACCAAGCCTTCCACCTCTATCGCCCATGGCGAGGTTTTTAACGTGTGGGCATTCACTGCAGGATCGGCTTTGTCTGTCCCGAATTCGTAAAAATTGTTGTAGCTGCTGGCGTCTTTGTAAGACGTTGGTTTTTCAATCACCCGGGCGCCTGGAACAGCACTTGGCGTTGAAAGCAAGGTGGCCAACTTCCCCGGCTTTTCTGTCGCAAGCGCACTCTGCGCAATGGCGTGGCGAGAAGCCCAACTGGCCATGGCCACGCCTGCGGCACCCGTTGCCATCTGCTGCAGCAAGGCTCTGCGATCAGCCACGACCTCTGGCGCTGTGATTTCGCTTGCCAAGGGTTGATCAAACCCGTTATGTCGACTTTGCATCCCCATCATTCAACCCCTTGCGCAAATTAAAGTGTGCCGTAACTATGCAAGCCACTTAAAAACATATTGACGCCGATAAAGGCAAAGGTAGTCACACCCAAGCCCGCCAAGGCCCACCAAGCTGCAACCGTTCCACGCAAACCTTTCATGAGCCGCATATGCAGCCACGCTGCATAGTTGAGCCACACAATCAAAGCCCAGGTTTCTTTCGGGTCCCAACTCCAATACCCGCCCCAGGCCTCCGCAGCCCACAAGGCACCCAAAACGGTGGCAATCGTGAAGAAGGCAAAACCGACGGCGATGGACTTGTACATCACATCATCCAACACTTCAAACGAAGGGAGTTTGGCGCTCAAGCGTTTGCGGCCTACCAAAATACTGGCAACAATCAAGGCCGAAATTCCAAAGTAAATTGCCCAGTAATCACTCATCCCAGCCACAGCGGATTTTCTGAAAATAATCGGCTCAAAACACAGCACCACGCCCAATAACCACAAGGGTGCGAGTTTGTACCAGCGGGTCTCTGTGGCCTGTTGCTTGATCAAATAAGCAAAGGCCACCATGGCTGCCAAAGCGAAGGTTCCATACCCAATGAAATTCGCAGGCACGTGCAACTTCATCCACCAACTTTTGAGCGCGGGCACCAGCGGCTGAATTTCATGGGCTTGGCGAACCAAGGTGTACCAAAGCAAAAATCCAACCGCAGCACTCACCACCAGCATCACAAAGGCGCCGAGCGCACGCGTCTGGTATTGCGCCTCGAAGTACAGGTAAAAAGCAGCCGTCATCCAGCAAAATAAGACGAAAACTTCGTACAAATTGCTCACCGGTATATGGCCAATGTCGGCGCCAAGCAAGTAGCTCTCGTACCACCGCACCATGGTTCCCACCAGGGCCAAGGTCACGGCAACCCATAGCAAGCGCGATGCAAGGACTTCAATGCCTTGGGCTTTGTCTTGGATGAATACGCCTAACCAATAAAACGCCGTGCTGATAAAAAACAGCATGCTCATCCACAAAATAGCGGACTGGCTTGATAAAAAATACTTCAATCCAAAAACAGTCTCTGCGCGCCCTAAATCACCTTGGTACAAAGCAATCGCGCCCAAGGAAAGTGCGGCGACCACCAGCATCAGGTTTTGCAAAGGGCGCCAAAACCAAGCCAGCGCAACCGCACTGGGAATCGCGGCCAGCAATATGCCCTGCTCATAGACATCCATGGCAGCAAGGTAGCGCCCGAAAGTAAAAAGACCTGCGGCCAAAACCACAAGGGCAAATACCCAGTCGCGCACGTTGCGCTTTGCAAAATAGCCGAGGTCCAATCGCTGTGTGTACAGGCTTGCCGGTGAAGGGGTTGACATGGTTTCAGTCCTTAAGGCCAAGTAATCGCAATTTCAAGTGTTCAAACTCGCGGTCCCCGTCCATGGTTTTACGGTTCGTAGAAAGAGCCAACGTGGCGGCGGTTACTGGCGCGTGCAAAGCATTGGGTGATGGGCTTAACCATACCCACAAGCGTCGCTCACGAATGTAAAGCATCGCAAATACCCCAAATATTAAAAGGGCACAACCGAGATAAACCACCAGTTTTCCGGGTGCGCGTGCGACTTGAAACACACTCGCTTGTACCTGCGTAAAGTCCGCCAATTGCAAAACCAAAGGCGCGGGGTACAGCGGCACATCACTGAGTGCCAACACCGCCTGGGTCATAAATGCCTGGGTGTGGGCATCTGACGCCATCGCTTGAAGCCCCGCTTGTTCGCGGGCGATTTGGGCCAATTCAAACAGCGTTCCATTCAAAATGCGAATGAATACCTCGCCCGCTTTGGCCCTTTCGGAATCGGGAACATTGGCTTCTAAAAAATCAGAGACGGCTTGCAATCCTGCTACCGCAGGCACTGGATTGGATGCATCGACTGACTTGGGACGGGCCGCAAAGAGGTTTAATGCCCGGCCTGCCGAGGCTGCGAGCGCAGCCACCAATTCGGGCCGCTTGGGGTCCACCGCTTGGCGGGCGTAGCGCTCAACCGCCTGCGCTCGCAAGCGGGGGTTTTGCAAAGCACGCCACAAACGCCAAAACTCATCCATCGAATCCTTCGCATCGGCAGGAATGCGAAGGTATTGAAATCGCTCTGACGGGTTCTCACGCATGCCCAATAAAAATACAGCCGCCCCATCGCCCATGTCGACAGGCAGCATGTAGTTGTTAAATTCTCGGGCTTGTCCTGCGGTATCGCGCAATTTATAACTGACGCTGGGCCCCACATTGCGCAAGGCTTTGTTTTCATTCGTTTTATTGGCCGCCCCCATGCGTGCTTGAAGCGCTTGGCGCAAGTCCACGGTGCGGGTATCTGCACCAGACAAGCTGTCGCCCGCCATATTTTCTACGTTGATCACGCGCAGGCCTGTGAATTCAACCGTCAAAGCTTGCGCCTGCGGGCCTATCGTGTTTTGGATTTGGGCGCTGCCACCAATCACGCCTTGCAAATCAAATGATGTTCCACTGTCCGATAGTGAAAGGGCTTGCAGTTTGACGGTCGAGCCGCCATCGTCAAAACTGGACTGGTAAATCTCGATGCCGCGGTGGCTGGCCGGGTGATTGACTTCGACCCGGGTGTTGATTTTTTCACCCGTTTCTTTGTCGTGAATCACAATATCACTGGCAAAGAGCTTGGGCATTCCGGTGGAGTAGTACTCCACAATAAACTTTTTAAGTTCAATGGAAAACGGCAACTCCTGCAACAAGATGCCGTCAGGTTGGTTCAAGATGGCAGTCGCCGATTGGGTTCCTTCCGCAACCAACAAGTTACCGCGAAACGTCGGGTTGCGATCACTCAATCGGTGCTCTGGGGCAACGTCTGCCATCAACCCGCCGCCGGTGAATGCCGATTTGCCGTTGAACAGCATCTGGGCGCGAACCATCAAATCGCCATCGAGCAGTCCACCAAGACAGACCAAGACGATCGCACTGTGTGCGGCGATATAGCCCATCTTGTTCACGGACCCGGCCTTGGCAGCGATCATCCACGCAGGGCCGTGGCTGGTTGATCGTTCTTGAAGCTTGACCTTCCAGCCACTGGCAGCCAATACCTTTCCAAGTCGGTGTGCGGCTTGCTCTGCGGGTTCTTGCAAATCGGCCATGGCCCGGTGTCCAAACGCCTGAAGGCTTTGCTCTCGAATGTTTTCTTTGAAAGAGCGCAGATCCACCAAGATTTTGGGGGTATTTCTCGCAATGCAAAGCGACGTACTGAGCACCAAGAACCCCAAAATGACCATGAACCACCACGCGCTGTACACGTTGTAGAGACTCAATGCGCCAAATACCTCGGCCCAGAAAGGTCCAAACTGGTTGATGTAATTTCCCAGCGGCTCATGTTGTTTGAGCACGGTGCCAATGACCGATGCAATACAAATCACTGTCAACAGCGAGATTGAAAACCGCATGGAAGACAGCAACTCCACACTGGCTCGCCAAGCACGCGAGCCTGATTTCAGTTCAAGTCCTTGGGTGGATACGGTCATAGCGACTTATGGTGTGCATTAAAAAAGGCAGGCCCGTGCATGTGGGACTGCCTTGCTGGAAAAACGCGTGCGGGTAGTGCGCCCACCCACGGTCTGTGCGCGCTTGGCGTTAACGCAAACCGGCAATATAGTCCGCCACCGCTTTGATTTCACGGTCATTGAGCTTTGCTGCCACTTGGTTCATCTGCAAGCTATTTTTACGAACCCCATCGCGAAAAGCCGTTAACTGCGCAACGCTGTATTCCGCATGCTGTCCACTCAAACGGGGGTACTGAGAAGGAATACCTGCGCCATTGGGGCTGTGGCATCCCGCGCAAGCAGGAACTTGGCGGTCAGAAATTCCACCGCGGTAGATGCGCTCACCCAAAGCCACGAGTTCTTTGTCTTTGGCAAAACCGGGTTTGGCGGTCTTACTGGTGACCCAGAAAGCGATATTGCGCATATCGTCTTCGGACAAAGTTGATGCAAAGCCCTTCATGATGGCATTGGCACGCTTATCGGATTTGTATTCTTGGAGTTGCTTGACCAAATAACCAGGATGCTGCTGCGCTAACTTGGGGTAGGCAGGCGTTCCAGAATTGCCATCAGCACCATGGCAGGCTGCACAGACTGCAGCAAAGGAAGCTTCGCCTTTGGCTAAATCTGGTTTGGCCACTTTGGCTGGTGCCTCAGGTGCTGGCGTACTGGCAAAAACAGAGATTGCGCCAGCAGACAAGGCCGCGGCGAGTAACAATTGTGCAATGGACTTCATAAGACTGTAGTGTGGCGGTAAAGCAAAACAGCGCCATTCTACAATGCAGCCTTGGGTTTACCCGCTACAACAACCATTACAAGCATGACTACCGCACCCAACCCAGCCCCTAAACACCCCCACAAGCCACCTGCTTTGCTTGCGGAAAAATCCCCTGCGGTGATCTCCATGGGATGGTTGCACACAGCCAAATTTCTCACCACCGCGCCCCAACTGCATTTTTTACCTGAACTCGACGTGCCAGAAATTGCGTTCGTGGGTCGCTCCAATGCGGGAAAATCGACGTGCATCAATACCCTCACGCAGCAAAAACAACTGGCTTTTGCCTCCAAAAGACCCGGGCGAACCCAGCACATTAACTTGTTCTCCTTGGGCAAACAAGGCGTCATGGACGCCGTGCTGACTGACCTTCCAGGCTATGGCTACGCAGCGGTTCCCAAGCAAGACAAAATTCGATGGCAGCAGGTGATGGCCAACTACCTGGTGAGCAGAAAAAACCTCAAAGGCATTGTGTTGATGTGTGACCCCCGCCACGGCATCACGGAGCTCGATGAAGTGCTTCTTGAAGTCATTCGCCCCCGGGTCGAAGAAGGATTGAAATTTCTGATCGTTCTGACCAAGGCCGACAAACTCACGCGCAGCGAAGGCGCCAAAGTCCTATCGATCACCAAGCTTCAGGCCGGAGGCGGCGAAGTGCGTTTGTTTTCAGCCACCAAGAAAACCGGCGTGGAAGACGTTGCGCAACTGCTTTGGAAATGGGCCCACCCTGAGGCAACCCCAGCTGAGCAGTGACCTTCAATACGGCGGCAATTCTCCCGCCGGGCGGTCTTTGAAGCGTTTGTGCACCCAGTAATACTGGGCGGGCTCTCTGTCAATGTAGCCTTGCAAACGCAGGTTCATTAGCTCAGTATCTGAAACCAAGTTATCTGTAGGGAAATTAGGCCAAGCGGGAATAATTTCAACTTCATACCCCTCAGGCGTCACGCGAACCACCATTGCAATTACTTTCGCCCGACCCAACTTAGCAACCCTTGAAAGAGAGGGGATGGTGGCAGCAAGCACACCATAAAAAGGGACGAATACAGACTCCTTTGGCTCGTAGTTCATGTCAGGCAAAAGGCACAAAGGCTCACCCCTACGAAGACCTGCGAGTAAGCCTTTAAAACCCTGAGAACGGTCAAAAGGTCGACCGTTTGCAAAACGCTTGCGTCCTTTCAGAATCCAAGAATCCACCACTAAGTTGGTTTGACTTGCATACACTGTCATGAATTGGCGTGGAATCTGCTGATTAAGGGCAACCCAGCCTGCATCCATTCCAATGAAATGTGGTGTAAAAATCAGAGTAGGGTCATTTCCTTCAAGTTCGTTTACTGAACCTACAAGCTTTACACGTTTAAGCAAAACTTCGGGCTGCGCATACCAAAGCCAACCTCGATCGAGCCAAGCTTGGGCGAAATACACAAAGGTTTGAAATGCAGTGTGGCGCACCTGCGCTGTCGTCCAGTTCGGAAAGCACAGCTGCAAATTAATCCACACCACCTTGCGCCGCGATCCCACCAGCACATACAAGGCAGCCCCCAAACCCCAACCCAGCGCACGCAACCACGCCAGTGGCAAGTACCCCAGGGCTTGGATGCAATACAAAATAAAACGGGTGCCCATCTTTTAAACGCGCGGCTGTTTGTACCGGTCATATCCCCACAAATACTGGCCAGGGCACTGCGCAATCAAAAACTCCATCGCTTGGTTGATTTGCAGCGTTGCAGTGGCCAGATCTTCGCTCAGCATGGCATCTAAAGGCGCAACATGCACCGTGTATCCCTGTCCCCATGGCTTGCGCTCTCCCCACGCAATCAAAATGGTCGCGCCCGTCTGCTGGGCCAATCGCGCCGATAAAGTCATCGTGTAGGCAGACTTGCCAAAAAACGGAGTCCACAAACCCTGGTGTTGCGGGGGGACTTGGTCCGGTAATACGCCAACGCAGTCGCCATGTTTCAGTGCTTTGAGCATTTGTTTGACACCGGCAAGCGTCGCAGGCGCAGTGTGCAAACCAGGGCGCTTTCGCGCCGCTCCCACCAAAGCACCCAACCAACTTTTGCGGGGTGGACGGTATAAAACCGTCATCGGTTTGCCCTGCTGCCCGTAGCGCGTGGCATAGGCTTGCGCAGTGACTTCAAAACACCCCAAATGGGGCGTTAAAAAAACAATGCCGCGGCCTGCTTGAAGGGCCTTGTCTATATGCTGCGCACCTTGCCATTGGATGGCCACGGCCCGCCCCATCCATAAACGCGGCAATTCAGCCACAAGACGTCCAGCGGCTGCAACGGCTGGCAAGATGTCCGATACATCTAACCCAGCTTGGGTGGCGTTGGCCATGAAGCGCTGGCGGTAGGTTTTGGAGACTAGAAAGACAAGCCAGCCCAACACCGCTCCCAATGCATGGAGCACAACCAAGGGCAAAAAAGACAGTGCGCGAAAGACAATCGTCATCGGTGGGGTAAAATTACAGCGGTCGCTGAGTTATGAACTACTTGCAGGGCGACCACCACAAGGCGATCTGTATATCGGATTGTCATTGTGCCTTGTCAAATCTGGCACATCTGCTAAAGCGTTCGCCGAAGCCCCAAAGCCCAAGCAACGCAATCTGTTGTTTTTTTATTTGGAGTAATTTTATGGCGAACGATTTTCTTTTCACCTCCGAGTCCGTCTCTGAAGGCCACCCGGACAAGGTGGCTGACCAAATTTCCGATGCGATTTTGGATGCGATTTTCAAACAAGACCCCAAGTCGCGCGTTGCAGCAGAAACGTTGTGCAACACCGGTCTCGTTGTCTTAGCGGGCGAGATCACCACCAACGCCCACGTGGACTACATCCAAGTCGCACGGGACACGATCAAACGCATCGGCTACGACAACACCGAATACGGTATTGATTACAAAGGTTGTGCGGTTCTCGTCGCTTACGACAAACAGTCCAACGACATTGCCCAAGGTGTGGACCATGCGTCTGATGACCACCTCAATACCGGCGCCGGTGACCAAGGTTTGATGTTTGGCTATGCCTGCAACGAAACGCCTGAGTTGATGCCTGCCCCTATTTACTACGCGCACCGTTTGGTGGAGCGGCAAGCGCAATTGCGAAAAGACGGCCGCATGCCGTTTTTGCGCCCCGACGCCAAGAGCCAAGTGACCATGCGCTATGTCGATGGCAAGCCCCACAGCATTGACACCGTGGTTCTGTCGAGCCAGCACAGCCCTGAGATGAGCAATGGCACGACCATGAAGCAAGAGTTCATCGACGCCGTCATCGAAGAAATTATCAAACCTGTCCTACCCAAAGAGTGGCTCAAAGACACCCGCTATTTGGTCAACCCCACTGGCCGCTTTGTGGTCGGCGGCCCCCAAGGGGACTGCGGACTCACCGGGCGCAAAATTATTGTGGACACTTACGGCGGCGCTTGCCCCCATGGAGGTGGCGCTTTTTCCGGTAAAGATCCAACAAAGGTAGACCGCTCTGCGGCCTACGCGGCACGCTATGTGGCCAAAAACATTGTGGCCGCGGGTCTGGCCACACAGTGCCAAATTCAAGTGGCCTATGCCATTGGTGTGGCCAAGCCCATGAACGTGACGGTTTACACCGAAGGAACTGGCGTGGTCTCTGATGAGAAAATCGCCGCCTTGGTCAATGCGCATTTCGACTTGCGGCCCAAAGGGATCATTCAGATGCTGGACTTGCTGCGCCCCATCTATGAGAAAACAGCCGCGTATGGGCACTTTGGCCGTGAAGAACCCGAGTTCTCATGGGAGCGGACCGATAAAGCACAAGCCCTGCGCGCTGCTGCCGGACTTTAAGCACGCCCACCACAGATGAACCTTAGTACACAGCGCTTGATTGACCGCTGGCTCGGCCAGTTGTTATGTGCGCTGGTGTCCTTGTGGGTTCGTCTGTCCGTCGCATGGGGCAAATCGGCAACTTTCGGTCCCCATCCCCAAAATATTTTGGTGATTTTGCTCTCAGAGATGGGGAGCATTGTGCTCGCAGGTCCGATGTTTGCGGAGCTTCGCAGGCGCTATCCCACGGCTTCCATTCACGTTCTACAGCTTAAAAAAAACCAAGAGGTCTCGCAACTCTTACAGCTCACTGCGCCTGAGTTTTTACACTCCATTGACGACCGCTCTGGCCTGCGCCTTTTGCGTGACATCCTGCGCGTGAGCGCGGCCATGCGCAGTCTTCGTATCGATGCAGTGATTGATTGCGAGCTTTTTTCACGGGTCAGCAGCTTGTTGTCCTTTGCCTGTGGTGCGCCGGTTCGGGTGGGTTTTACCCCACACACCCAAGAAGGCTTGTACCGTGGCAGCTTCATCAACCACGCAATTCCCTATAACCCCTACCAGCACATCAGCAAACAGTTTTTGTCCTTGGTAGATGCACTCACGGGCCAGGGTATGCCGCGCAACAAATCTGCGCCAACCATCGCCATGCCTACAACAACAGAACTGTCTGTTTCCTTTGACGCTACTGAATTAGCTGCCTACAAAGGGCAACTCCATAGCGACCATCCGCATTTAGCGCAGCGCAAATTGGTGTTGGTGTATGCCGGCGGCGGCATTCTTCCAGAGCGGGCTTGGCCAACGACCCATTACGCACGGGTGGCCCAAGGCCTTTGCCAAGCTGGGTTTGCCGTGGGCTTGATTGGTCTGAAGGACGACGCCCAACTCGCCCAAGACTTGCAAGTCCAAACCGATAGCCCCTATTGCATTGACCTGACCGGTTACACGCGAAGCATCCGAGAGCTGCTCATGCTGTTTCACGCAGCAGAGTTACTCATTACCAACGATGGCGGCCCAGGCCACTTTGCCTGCCTCACGCCCATTCAGACCATGGTCTTTTTTGGACCTGAAACTGGCAAACTCTACGGCCCTTTGGGGTCGCGCACAACAATCATTGAATCAGGCATTGCCTGCTCACCCTGCTTAAGTGCCTACAACCACCGACTGACGTTTTGTGACGGCGACAACCAATGCCTTAAACGCATCGCAGCAGATCCCGTGCTCGATGCTGCATTGCATTTTTTGAACCCCATCGCTCAAGCCGCGCATGGCCAATAAGGTAGGCCTACAAGAACGTGCACTTGCGGCCATGGCATGGCTCAAAAGTATCCGCTATATCAAATTTGGCTTGGTCGGCGCCAGCGGTACGGTCGTCAATATGCTGGTTTTGTATTTTGGCCATGAGTTTTTGTTTCAATCCCTTGAGGGACCTGAAGGTAAGCCCTACGCTTCATTGGCTTTGGCCATTTCTGTTGCAACCTTGAACAACTTCACCTGGAACCGCCTGTGGACCTGGTCTGACCGGGTGCGAGCCATCCATTCGCAAGGTGATGCTGGTTTGCACATCGCACCGACACCGCTTGTCTATCAATTTGGGAAATATGCGCTGGCGTCCTGGTTTGGAATTGCGCTGCAATACGGCCTGACGCTGTGGCTGGCCCATGCCATGCATTACATGCTTGCCAACGTCATCGCCATCGTCGTGGCCAGTGTCAGCAACTTTATCGCCAACGACCGCTGGACTTTTCGCAAACGATAATTCCCAGGCCATGCCAACCGCACCTGCTCCGACTCTGAATTCTTCGCACTCTTTTGTGTGGCTTTGGGTGGGTTTGCTTGCCTTTGCGGCCGGACTCTATCTTTTTGGTTTAGGTGGTTCCTACGCGCCAACCAATGGCGATGAGATGGTCTACATCCATATCGCACGGCTTACCGCTGCTACCGGCGATTGGCTTCCGCTCCAATCGGACATCGTTAATTTACGCAATACCAAACCTCCCTTGTTATTTTGGCAAGCCATGGTTGCGGGCGACTGGGGAAACCATTGGACGATTTTCGCGCTGCGGCTTCCGAGCGTTTTGTACTCCTTTTTTACTGCAGGCATGGTTGCCGCCATAACCCTCCGAATTGCCAAGAACTGGCGCACTGCGTGTCTGGCGGCGGTGCTTTACCTGGCGTTTTTTTCCACCTATCGCTACGGCCGCGCCTACCTCACCTCCGGGCCAGAGACCTTTTGGTTGGCCTTGCCCATGTTTTATTTGCTTTGGAATGCACAAGACATCAGCAAGACGCCGGTGACTTGGAAAACGTTTACGTGGTTTGGTTTAGCCATGGGCGTGGGCTTGCTCTATAAATCGTTTGCCCTTGTGGCACCTGCAGCGGCCACCCTGTGGTTTGTCTTGCTGTGGCTTGAGCCCACACTGCAATGGAAACCCGTGCTGCGCGCCACCTTGGGCGTGACTTGGAGCGCCTTGTTGGCCTTAGGTCTTTTTAGCCTTTGGTTTGTGATCGACCCCAACCCCAGTGCAGTCTGGCAAGAATTTGTTGTGGCAGAAAATGCAGGAAAAATGTCAGGGGCACAAGGGTATTGGCATGCTGCGCTCTTTGGCGACTATCCCCTGTGGACCCAGTTGCTGGCTTACCCTGAAAACGCTGGTCTGATGTGGTTTGTCGTGGT
Source organism: Sulfuritalea sp. (assembly GCA_021737875.1). GTDB lineage: Bacteria > Pseudomonadota > Gammaproteobacteria > Burkholderiales > Burkholderiaceae_C > Allorhodoferax. Next base: position 28,748 of record JAIPDD010000001.1, on the reverse strand, counting down.
GGGTTTGGCATGGGCAGGAATCCGTTGGGGTCTGACAAATAAAGATCGCACCCCTTGGCCGCCAGCCCAAGGCATTCTCATGGTTTGGCTTTTGATTTGGCTGATCATTTTTGCTATCCCCAGCCAACGCTCCGCCAGGTACGTGATTCCTGCGATGCCCGCCTTGGCCATGGTGTTGGCCTTGTATTGGGAGCGGATTGCGCGCTTTTGGTTTCTTATCACTTTGGGAATTTCCGCACTTGCCTTTGTCATGTTGGCGCGCATTGCCTGGGTAATGGCAGACATGGGCATCGGCTCGGGATGGGATCTCTGGACCACTTTGACACTCACTACGGCAGGTGGGTTGGCCACTATTGTGGGATGTTTCAAACCCCCATGGAGCCGCAACAGTGCATTGTTTGCCAGTCTGTGCGTCTACGCCAGTTTCAGCGCCATGGTGGCCCCTTTAGACAGCCCTGCTGCGCAGTACAGCGACACAGTCAAAGCGCAGTTAAAAGATAAACGCATCGCCGTTCCCAATGGCTTTACCGGGCAATACGAACGCTTTGGCTTTGTTTTGCCCGGCAACACTTTGATTCCTTATGACGCCGAGGGCCGCAACACGGGGGTTTTGCATCCCGAAATGCCACCTGCTGAGCGCTTGGTGTTTTTGTTGGAAAACCATGACGCTGTCGTCTGGTTGGAAGAAGATACACAACAAACCAATGCAAGGTGCGCAGTCCCATGCCACGTTCTGGGCCAGCGCTGGCATGTCAAAAGCCGCCACCGCGAAGGCGAAATTACCTGGTCCAACCTTTGGTATCCCGATCAATGGCTTTTTGGCCGGGAGTGGTTGCTCACACGCCAAAAGTAAGGGCTATTTATCTACCGCGCAACGCCAAACGCGCCAAGTAAAAATGCAACGCCACCCAAAGCCACGGGTCGAGCAATGCATCCCACATATTGCCTGTAGGTAGTCGCAACAGTGTGAACACAAGGACGGCCAACACGACCATGCCGCCAGCGCTTCTCAAGCCTGGCATTCCTTGAAAAATCCAGGGCAACAAACCAAGCAACAGAGCGACTACTGCACCCCAGGGTGAAAAGCCCATCGCATAAAGTTGGAAAGGCAGCAAAGCCAATGTATCTAGTAACAAAATCCAACCCAACACGACGCCCAAGACAGCAAAAACTCCATTGACCGCACTGCGCTGCGCAGGGCGGGACTTCAAGGTCCATGCAGCGATGGGCCAACGGCTGTAAAGATGCTGCCCTGCCCACACCACGGCCAGCACACTCGGCGTTTGAAATGCCAATCCCAACCAATACACCGGGCCCCATAGGCCTGGAATACAAGCGACAACAGCCACAGCCCACACCATTCGTTGACGTGCGACTCCCTCTTGGTTGTAAAGCAAGTGGTTAAAGAGCGCAGCCATCACAATGCCCCAGCCCAGATGCATCGCCCACGGCAGCAGGGCAAGAGAGGGCAAGCCGGGCGCCCATGCGTTCCATACTGCAGTCATGGCGTGTCCTTCGCGTTGGCTGCGCTTGGGTTGGCATTGCTTGGGTTTACCTTTAAATCCAAGCGCTGCCACGCAATACTGCGGCGTTGGTCGGTGTAGCTTATCCAAAGGCTGTTGTTGGTTTGAACGATGGCAGGATATGAAAACTCTTGCCCTGGGGCACCATCTTCAAGTCGCAACACCGTGCGCCACTCCCGCCCTTGGGGCGAGCGACTCAAGGTCAATTGCTCGCGCGAATGGAGTGAATCGTTGTGCACCAACCAATGCTGCCCTTGGGCATCAAGCGTTGCAATCGCGGAGTCCGGGTTATCCAAAGCCAAGTCCGGCAAATCGGTCCAGCTCTGCCCCGCATCCACCGTTTGGGCGGCAATGATTTTTCCGACATCGCGGTTGTCACGCATCAGTGCCAACCACTGCGTGGCCGATTGGGCTAGCAATGCGGGCTGCAAAGCGAACCGCTTATTGGAAATACGCACCATGCCCACAAAATTGCCTTGGCCATCAAACCGAAGGGCAACGGGATACTTAAAACCCAACTCGAAATACGCGGGCAACACCATGCCGCCATCGGCCAAAGCAAGCGGCGCCGTTCGGACTAAAAAACTGGTATTCCACAACCATGACAAAGGCAGCAGCCCCACCGGATCGAATTCCACATCTTGCGCAAGGCTTCCTTGGCGTTGCTGCAAATGCAATATGCGCCCTGCCGCCCAGCCGCCCCAACCGGTTGCGACCACAAACAAGTGCATGCGCCCGCTCGCGTCTCGCCACGCCACCGGGTTACCCAATCGGCGCACGCCAAACCCCAATTGCGCACCTACCGCGTGGCGGTTCACCACAAAACGCGCCTCGCCCCAACTTTGGCTGGTGCGGTTAAAACTTGCGCTGGCAATTTGAACATTGGGAGCGCTTTCGCGATCCCCGGCAAACCAAAAGGCCATCAGCGCATCCGGATGGCTGTCTGGCATCGCAACCAGTGCACTTGCATGCGCAGCCATGGCACCCTGGGGCATCGGAATATGGCCTTTTGCGCCAGTTACCCAATCGGCATCGGATGCAAGGTCTGAGGGGTTTTGCGATGCGGGGACCAGCGCGACAGCGGCTGGGACTGGGGCCGAACGTTCAGTAACGCTAAACGCAAGCAAGACCCCCGTCAGCAAGGTCGCACCGAAGAAACGCAGCAAAACGGAAGGTATATCCATGCCGCAATCTTATCGGCAGTAGAAATATCCTTTCAATTGCAGCTTGCAGCCCGTAACGGGGACCGCGTAAATTGCGCTTTAATAGTGCTTTGATTCTTTTTAAAGCATGCATATGAACCCCAGCATCTTGAGTGTGGCTCCCTTGGCTTTTCCTTGGCAAACCTTGGACCCGTTTTTGTTTTGCGTGCACCACAACGACGCGTACCCGCCTGGCAATGCCGCCATGGGCCCTAGCGCGCCTTTGACCGGACGCGATCTCGGGCAAGACTTCGCTGGCAAAGATGGCTGGAGCATGTACCACGGGAAAACCGTCCCCGGCTTTCCGGCACACCCACACCGTGGCTTTGAAACTGTCACCATCGTTCGCCAAGGCCATATTGACCACTCCGACTCCGTGGGTGCCATCGCCCGCTTTGGCGCAGGCGATGTGCAATGGCTGACCGCCGGCAAAGGCATTGTTCACTGCGAAATGTTTCCCCTGCGCAACACTGATCAAGCCAATCCAGCCGAGCTGTTTCAAATTTGGCTCAACCTCCCCGCCAAAAACAAAATGGCAGAGCCGCACTTCACCATGCTTTGGAATGAACATATTGAACGCGTGACCGTTCACGACGATGAAAATCGGGCCACGGAAGTTGTGGTGGTGGCGGGGGCCTTGAACAAAGCCCAAGGTCTGCCACCCCCGCCCCACTCCTGGGCCAGCCAAGCCGATGCAGACGTGGCGATTTTTACGGTTCGCATGGCGCCAGGCGCCCGCTGGACTTTGCCTGCTACAGCAAACCCACAAACACGTCGCCAACTGTATTTCTTTAAAGGGGCCACGCTCAGCGCTGCCGGCGAGACCATGGGCGTGGGTTCTGTCATTGAGGTTCGATCCACCGATGCCATTGAAATCATCAACGGGGAAGAAACCACGGAGCTTTTGATGCTACAAGGTCGTCCGATTGGCGAGCCAGTTGCGCAATACGGCCCGTTTGTGATGAACACCCAAGAAGAAATCCACCAGGCTTTTGACGACTACCGCCGCACCGAATTTGGCGGTTGGCCTTGGGGCCCCAGTGACCCAGTGCATTCGCGCGAAAAAGGTCGTTTTGCCCAGCATGCCAGCGGCGTTTTAGAAACGCCCTGAAAGAGATTCCATCCCCACACGATTCGACCGCCCCAAACGACGGCCCGTTTGGGTTGCCAGGCCAAAAGAAGCATCGCCGCTACCGCCGACAGCACCGGTTTGCGGCGGATCCAAGCGGCACTACGTAGCAGTTGGTCGCCCAGTGACAAGGGCGACTTGACGCATTGAATCTCACGAACCCACGCCAAGCGCAATTGCGCACTGCGTTCACAGAGCTGCTGCTGGCGCGCGAGGAGATCGTTACTTCGCATGGGGGGAGGCATCTTGTGTGAGTGATTGGTCACGCCGGAGTTCAGCCACGCTTTTTTGGAACATTCCCTGCACCGCTCTGACACGTTGGCGTGCCTGGCCTAAAAAAACCAAACCGATGGCCAGAAATGACACGGTCAAGAGGCCCCCTGCCATCAAACGGTAACCCTCCCAAAAAAACAAGATGACTGTTCCGCACAAAAGCACCAAGCCCAAGCCGAGAAACACCAGCGCCACAGCACCCAACACAAGCCCGTCAAAGATACGGCGTTTTTCAAACTCCAGTTCGGTTCCTAGCAATTCCAACCGGACGTGAACAGTCTCTAAGGCCGTTCCCAAGAGTTGGCGCAGCGAGCCCAACAGCCCCCCGCTTTTGCTCTCAGCCATGCGTTTTACCGTCGACCCAAAAGCAAACCTAAGACCAATCCCAGTCCTGCGGCAACACCGACTGACTTCCATGGGTTTTCGTGCACAAACGCATCGGCCGCTTGACCTGCTGCTTTGGCCTGCGCCACGGCTGCATCTTGTAAATGCAACAACTCCAGCTTGGCTTGCTCCATGCGTGCTTGCACCCTTTGCCGGACATCGGCTGCGCTGTCTCCAGCCTCTTTGGCAGTCATGCGCAACAATGCTTCCGCGTCTTCAATGACGACTTGCAGGTCTTCCATCAATTTGTTCTTGTGGCTTGTAGACATCTCGCTTACTCCCGTATAAATGATCCATGAATAGTCCACTGTAAGGGGCGTGGGCAGGAGATGGTTTGATGAAGATCAAACGATACTCACCCAAAACAAGCTTTCGCAAGCACGCCAGGGTGACAATTTTGGTGACTACCTGGCCACTCCTTGGTGCGCAGCGGAGGGAATCTGAACCAAAACCGTGCGCAGAACCATGTCCACAATGAGATTTTCTGCCGCTTGAAAATCTTCCGCTTCCAACTCCGACTTACCCAAGACCAATCCGATTTGACTGGCCCAGTCGGCATAGACTTGGGTAGAAGCCCAAAGCAAAATCATCAAATGGCGGCCATCAACGGGCCGACACAAACCTTGCTCAGCCCAGCGATTAAAAATGGCCACATCCGCCTGCAAGGCGGGGATCACCCGCTCGGCAATTTCTGCAGAAAAGAGGGGGGCACCAGAGACCACCTCGTTGGCATACACCCGTGAATCATCGGGGTGCTCCCTTGAGAAGCGCAATTTCCCAGCAATGTATTCACGAATCGCCCGCTCCGGGTCATCAGGGCGTTGGCTCAATGCATCCATATAGGACAGCCATACATCTAATACGCCGTGCAGTACGCGCCGGTAAAGCTCTTCTTTGCTGGGAAAGTAGTACAACAAATTTTGCTTGGACGCGCCCACCTCCCGCGCAATGTGGTCCAGGGAAACCCCGCCAAACCCCCGCTGGGCAAATAACTTTTTAGCGGCACGCAAGATGTCTTGCTCCAGGCGCTCGCGTGCAACGCTGACTTTGACAAGCTTCAATTCATCCGGTTTTTTCTTGGCGGGCATAGTTATTGCGCTATCAATGCTAGGGTTTTTACCAATTGGTAAAACAAATCATAAGGCATTTAATTCAATGCGTATTGCTGAGATGGATTGTTTCATTTTTTTGGAAGAGCAACATATGACAACCCAAGCCCTTGCACCTGGCGTTATTCCAGGACGATTGACAGCTGCGCAATACGCGCAAAATTTTTGCGATTCCCATGCCCCGCTGAATCTTTCGCAAGCCAAGATTGAGGCGGATCGCTGTTATTACTGTTACGACGCACCCTGCCAAACGGCATGCCCTACGGGTATTGATGTGCCCAGTTTCATTCGCCGCATTGCTGATGACAACGTGCGCGGGGCAGCACACACGATTTTGGAAGCCAACCCCTTGGGCGGCATGTGCGCACGCGTGTGTCCCACCGAAGTGTTGTGTGAGCAAGCCTGTGTGCGCAATACCCACGAAGACAAACCGGTAGAGATTGGACTGCTCCAGCGTTATGCCACCGACCAATTCTTTAGCGCCCCAGGCAAACCGCTATTCACCCGTGCGCCAGCAACAGGACGCAAAGTAGCCGTCGTAGGCGCTGGGCCCGCAGGGCTGGCATGTGCGCACGGCTTGGCTCAAAAAGGCCATGACGTGGTGCTCTTTGATGCGCACCCCAAACTTGGGGGCCTCAACGAGTACGGGCTGGCAACGTACAAAACTGTCGGCGATTTCGCCCAAAAAGAAGTGCAGTGGTTGTTATCCATAGGCGGCATTGAAGTGCGTCACAACGTCCAACTGGGAAAAGACATAGCGCTGGAGACTTTGGTCAAAGACTACGACGCTGTTTTTCTTGGCATGGGGCTCGCGGGTGTCAACAGCATTGGAATCCCTGAGGCCCAAGCCAGCGGCATTCGCAACGCCGTTGACTTTATTGCTGACCTTCGACAAGCAAGTGACCTGTCCAAAGTACCCGTGGGTCGAAAGGTCGTGGTCATTGGTGGAGGAATGACGGCTGTTGACGCCGCAGTGCAGTCTAAAAAACTCGGGGCGCAGAGCGTCACCATGGTTTACCGCCGGGGTGCACAAGAAATGGGCGCCTCAGGGCACGAGCAAGCGTGGGCGCTGGAAAATGGCGTGCATATTCATCACTGGGCGGCACCCAAAAACGTAGTCGCTGAGGCGGGGCATGTGACAGGAATGCAGTTTGCTTGCATGCATCTCGTCAACGGGTCGCTGCAAGAAACCGGAGAGCTCTTCACCTTGGAAGCCGATCTGATTTTGAAAGCCATTGGCCAAAGTTTTATCGCCCAAGCTTTGGGTGCCAGTGTCGAGCTACAAGCCGGCCGTATCAAAACGGACGAAGCAGGGAAAACCTCCCACGCCAAAATTTGGGCTGGCGGAGACTGCCGTTTTGGTGGGCGCGACCTGACGGTTGAAGCGGTCGAACACGGCAAAGTAGCCGCCTTATCTATTCATTCAGCGCTGAGCGCTTGAACTAGGGAACTTCACGATGGCAAACCTCAAAACCGAATTCGCTGGCATTCACAGTCCTAACCCCTTTTGGCTAGCCTCTGCGCCCCCGACCGACAAGGCCTACAACGTCAACCGCGCGTTTGAAGCCGGCTGGGGTGGGGTGGTTTGGAAAACACTGGGCGAGGCAGGACCACCTATTGTCAATGTCAATGGTCCCCGTTACGGCGCGCTGCTCACCCCAGACCGACGCTTGATGGGCTTTAACAACATTGAGCTGATCACCGACCGGGATCTTGAGTTGAACCTCACAGAAATCACCGACGTCAAACGCAACTGGCCCGACCGCGCCATGGTGGTTTCTCTTATGGTGCCTTGTGAAGAAAAATCATGGAAGGCCATCTTGCCAAGAGTCGAGGACACAGGCGCGGATGGCATTGAGCTTAACTTCGGCTGCCCACACGGCATGAGCGAGCGCGGAATGGGCGCAGCTGTGGGTCAGGTGCCTGAATACATCCAAATGGTCACCGAGTGGTGCAAGCAGTACAGCAAGCTTCCAGTCATCGTCAAACTCACCCCAAACATCACCGATATTCGTAACCCAGCCCGGGCTGCCAAAAAAGGAGGCGCAGATGCCGTCTCGCTGATCAACACCATCAACTCCATCATGGGTGTCGACCCTTACACACTCACCATGAGCCCGTCTACCGGAGGCAAAGGGTCGCACGGAGGCTACTGTGGCCCGGCCGTCAAACCTATCGCTCTGAATATGGTGGCCGAAATTGCGCGGGACCCGCAAACAGCGGGGCTGCCGATATCGGGCATTGGCGGCATCGGCAATTGGCGTGATGCGCTTGACTTTATTGCCTTGGGTTCTGGAACCGTTCAAGTGTGTACCGCGGCAATGGTCTATGGTTTCAAAATCGTGCAAGAAATGAACGATGGCCTGTCCAACTACATGGATGAAATGGGCTTTACATCGGTGTCGCAGATTGTGGGCAAAGCTGTCCCGACCGTATCGGATTGGCGTTTTCTCAACCTCAACCATATTTCCAAAGCGGTCATCAACCAAGACAGCTGTATTCAATGCGGCCGCTGCCATATTGCTTGCGAGGACACCTCCCACCAAGCGATCACCGCGTCCAAAGGCGGGGTGCGGCACTTCGAGGTCAAAGAAGATGAGTGCGTTGGCTGCAATCTGTGCGTCACCGTCTGCCCGGTTCCAGAATGCATCACCATGCGTGATCTGTCCCCAGGCGATATCGATACGCGGACCAAAAAACCAGTTGCTGCAAACCACGCGGACTGGACCACCCACCCCAATAACCCGATGCGAACCGGCACCCTCGCTTAGGTTCACAATGTGCACGTTGCGTTTTTTCTATTTCCAATAACAGTGGCAAAGGACACTTGATATGACAACTCTCTTTATTCGTGGTGGAACTGTCGTCAATGCAGACCGGGCTTTTAAATCAGACGTTCTCACCCAAGATGGAAAAATCATCGCAGTCGGCGAAAACATCACTGCCCCCGCCGGTGCAACGGTGGTCGATGCGTCGGGCCAATATGTGATGCCCGGCGGTATCGATCCGCATACCCATATGCAACTGCCGTTCATGGGAACCACCACCATGGATGACTTTTACACAGGCACCGCGGCCGGACTGGCAGGTGGCAATACCTCCATCATTGACTTTGTCATACCCAACCCACAGCAGCCCCTGATGGAGGCCTACCAAACGTGGCGCGGCTGGGCTGAGAAATCAGCCGGGGACTACAGTTTTCACGTTGCCATTACCTGGTGGGATGAAACCGTGAAGCGCGACATGGGCACACTCGTCGAAAAAGAAGGCGTGAACAGCTTCAAGCATTTCATGGCCTATAAAAATGCGATCATGTGCGACGACGAAACACTGGTCAATAGTTTCAAACGCTCGCTTGAACTGGGCGCCATGCCCACCGTCCATGCGGAAAACGGCGAACTGGTTTACTTGCTGCAAAAAGAAGTGGCTGCCATGGGGATCACCGGCCCCGAAGGACACCCTCTTTCTCGCCCACCCACCGTTGAAGGCGAAGCGGCCAACCGCGCCATTGCGATTGCCAATGTGCTGAACGTCCCTATCTATGTAGTGCACGTCTCCTGCATTGAAGCCGCAGAAGCTATTTCTCGGGCACGTGCGCGCGGGCAGAGGGTCTACGGCGAGGTTTTGGCGGGCCATTTGGTGGTGGACGACAGCGTGTATCGCCACCCTGACTTTGCTACGGCAGCAGCCCACGTGATGAGCCCCCCGTTTCGATCCAAAGAAAACCAAGAAGTTTTGTGGCGCGGCTTGCAATCTGGAAACTTGCACACCACTGCGACCGACCATTGCACGTTTTGCGCAGCGCAAAAAGCAGTTGGTAAAGACGACTTTTCCAAAATTCCCAATGGCACGGGTGGGGTGGAAGAGCGCTTGGCCGTTATTTGGGATGCTGGTGTGAACACGGGGCGGCTCACGCCCAGCGAGTTTGTAGCGATTACCTCTGCGAATACGGCCAAGCTTTTCAATATCTATCCGCGCAAAGGAAGCATCTCCGTCGGCGCAGATGCTGACTTGGTCGTCTGGGATCCTGAAGGCACCAAGACGCTTTCAGCCAAGACCCAACACAGCAAAGGCGACTTCAATATTTTTGAAGGCCGAACCGTTCGCGGCATCCCAAGCCATACCGTAAGCAATGGCAATTTGGTGTTTGTCAAGGGCGATTTGCGTGCTGAAAAAGGCGCTGGGAAATACATCAAACGCCCCGCCTTCAACTCCAACTTCACAGCATCCAAACTGCGTGCTGACAACCTCAAGCAAACCGCCGTTGTGCGTTGATTCAATGGAGACCCTCATGACGACCCACGTTAATTTAGACACCTTGCGTATCAACGGCGACCGCCTTTGGGCTTCACTCATGGAGCTGGCAAAAATTGGCGCTACCCCAAAGGGCGGTGTGTGCCGCCTCACGCTGACTGACCTGGACAAACAAGGCCGCGACTTGGTCACGCGCTGGGCGCGGGAAGCGGGCATGACGGTCACGATTGACAAAATCGGCAATGGCTTCATGCGCAGAGCCGGACGCAATAATTCACTGCCACCCATCATGACGGGTAGCCACATCGACACCCAACCCACGGGCGGAAAATTCGATGGCAATTACGGCGTATTGGCAGGCATTGAAGTCGTTCGAACCCTCAACGATTTAGGGATTGAAACCGAGGCCCCAATTGAAGTCGCTTTCTGGACCAATGAAGAGGGCTCACGCTTTGTGCCTGTGATGATGGGCTCTGGCGTCTTTGCCAAAGCCTTTACCTTGGAGCATGCGTACGCAGCTACGGACACCGAAGGTAAATCTGTAAAGGACGAACTCCACCGGATTGGCTATGTCGGCGACCAAGAGCCTGGCGACCATCCCATTGGCGCCTATTTTGAAACCCACATCGAACAAGGGCCCGTATTAGAAGATAACGACATCACGATTGGCGTGGTGCAAGGCGTATTGGGCATTCGCTGGTTTGACTGCACCGTTACAGGCATGGAAGCCCATGCAGGCCCCACACCGATGGCGCTGCGCCGAGACGCCATGCAAATCTCCACCCACATCATGCAAGAGGTGGTCGCTGCTGCGCTGCGCCATGCACCCCACGGACGAGGCACCGTGGGCATGGTGCAAGTCCACCCCAACAGCCGCAACGTGATCCCGGGGCGCGTGAAATTTTCCATTGACCTGCGTAACGCGACTGATGCGCTGGTGGACCAGATGGTCGATGAAGTCAAAGCCTATGCTGCCAAGATCGCCAAGGAAAGCGGCTTGGATGTGAAGATTGAAATGGTGTCGAGCTACTCGGCCATTGGCTTTCACGATGACTGTATTGACGCCGTCGCCCGTGCCGCCAAAAAACTGGGGTATTCCAATATGCCTGTGGTTTCAGGCGCAGGGCATGACGCGGTGTACATGGCGAAATTGGCATCCAGCGGCATGATCTTTATTCCTTGCAAAGACGGTATCAGTCACAACGAAATAGAAGACGCCACACCTGAGCACATTACGGCTGGCTGCAACGTGCTACTGCACGCTATGCTTGAGCGCGCCGGTACCTAAGAGTCTAAGAGTCCCCCCCTGAAGTTCGCTTCATTTTTTACCCCAACTGGAGATGCTATGTCTATGAAAACACTAAGCCGCAGAAACCTTGTCGTCTTGGCCGCCGCCATGGTGGGCCTTGCCCCCACTTTGTTGATGGCGCAAGCTAAACCCAAAGTAGCGGGAATTTACACCGTTCCTTTTGAACAGCAATGGGCGGGACGACTGCACAATGCGTTAAAAGCTGCGCAAGCACGCGGCGACATCGAATACAAAGCCAGTGAAAACGTCTCCAATGCGGACTATGAGCGTGTCATGCGCGAGTACGCTTCGGCTGGAAATACGCTCATCGTAGGAGAAGCCTTCGCTGTCGAAGCCGCTGCGCGCAAAGTGGCCAAAGACTTCCCAAAAGTGTCTTTTTTAATGGGCTCGAGCGGTCAACCCCAAGCGCCAAATTTCAGCACTTTTGACAATTACATCCAAGAGCCAGCCTATTTATCAGGCATGGTGGCGGCTGGCATGACCAAGAGCAACAAAATCGGCATGGTCGGAGGATTTCCAATTCCTGAGGTCAATCGCCTAATGAATGCCTTTATGGCTGGTGCATTAGAGGTAAATCCAAAGATCGAATTCAGTGTGAGCTTTATCAACAGCTGGTTTGACCCGCCAAAAGCAAAGGAAGCAGCGTTTGCAATGATCGACAAAGGTGCAGACGTTTTGTATGCCGAGCGATTCGGTGTATCTGATGCAGCCAAAGAAAAAGGCAAATATGCCATCGGCAATGTCATCAACACCCAGGCCCAATATCCCGATACCGTTGTTGCATCAGCCATTTGGCATTTTGAGCCTTCTGCTGACCGTGCAATCAAACTCGTTAAAGAAGGCAAGTTCACTGCCGAAGACTATGGGCAGTATTCGATGATGAAATACAAAGGATCGTCGCTGGCGCCGCTGGGGACTTTCGAAAAGAAGGTTCCTGCAGCTATTGTGGCAAAAATGAAGGCAAAAGAAAAACTTATTCTTGAGGGTAAGTTCACCGTGAAGGTGGATGACAACCAGCCCAAATCGAACGCCAAATAAACGGATGCAAGACACCGTTCTGACGCTTACGCAGATCACCAAGCGCTTTGGCAACTTGGTGGCCAACGACTCCATTTCTTTGCATTTACAAAGAGGCGAGGTGTTGGCGCTGCTGGGTGAGAACGGTGCTGGCAAGTCCACGCTGGTGTCTATTTTGTTTGGGCACTATGCTGCAGATTCCGGAAAAATTGAAGCCTTTGGTAAACCACTTCCGCCTAGCGATCCCAATGCTTCGCTGGCAGCGGGCATTGGGATGGTTCACCAACATTTCACGCTTGCCGATAACTTAACGGTTCTAGACAATGTTCGCATGGGGTCCGAGTCACTGTGGATGCCTTTTTTTCACAACCGGGCTGCCCTGAAAAAGTTGCTGGACATCTCACAACGCTTTGGGCTTTTTGTTGATCCGCATGCTCTTGTTGGTACGCTTTCGGTGGGCGAGAGGCAACGGGTTGAGATATTAAAGGCGCTGTTTCGTGGCGCACGCATTTTGATCATGGATGAACCCACGGCGGTACTCACGCCAACCGAGAGTGAAGCCCTTTTTACAGTGCTCGCTCAAATGGTAGCGCAGGGTTTGTCCATCATATTTATCAGCCACAAACTCAATGAAGTGATCCGCGTGTCTGACCGCGTAGCAGTCCTTCGCGCAGGCAAGCTAGTAGCTCAGTCAACGACAGCCAAAACTTCGCAAGCTGAGCTGGCGCAATGGATGGTTGGGCATGCTATTGCGCCGCCTCAACGACATCCCAGCGAAAAAATAGGCTCACCCGTTTGTGAAATGCATCAGGTACATACTGCTCCTGCTAGAGAGTGCTTGAAAGGGGTTTCACTCACTATGCATCGGGGTGAAATTTTTGCCATTGCTGGAATCTCAGGCAATGGGCAACTGGCATTAGCCGAGCTACTTTGCGGAACCAAGCGCATGAGCTCTGGGCAAGTCATTTTCCAGGGCAAGCCCTTGCCTGCGAATCCAGCCAAACTGGTTGCTTTGGGGGTGGCACGCATTCCAGAAGATCGCCATGGCGTGGGACTGATAGGTGACCTTGCGGTTTGGGAAAATGCCGCCGCCGAAAGATTGCATAGCGCGGATTTTTCACGCTGGGGATGGGTCCGTCGGCGTGTCGCGAAGACCTATTGCCAAGCATTGATTGCTGCCTTTGATGTGCGTGGTGGTGGCGCAAACGTATCTTCACGATCCCTCTCGGGGGGAAATATGCAGAAACTGATTTTGGGACGTGCGCTTTTACACCCTAAAGCAGTCACAGGCAAAGATGCCCCAGTCCCAGAGTTGATCGTTGCACACCAGCCAACCTGGGGTCTTGACATTGGTGCTGTAGCCTATGTGCAGGCCCAACTCCTAGCTGCACGTGACGCTGGCGCTGCGGTACTTCTGATATCAGATGACCTCGACGAAGTTCTAACCATGGGCGACCGCATTGCGGTAATGCATGCCGGCCACATCACTCCCGCACGCGAAACGAAACAATGGAGCCGTGAAGCTATCGGTCTGGCCATGGCTGGGGCAGATACGGCATCCTTGAGCAGCGCTTGTACACCCCATTTCAGCGCTGCCGCTGCAATGGCATGAGAATCGAAAAACGCATCCAACCGTCCAGAGGTGCCTTCGTATGGGCACCGTTAAGTGCCTTGATTTTCACCCTTGCAGTCAGTGCTTTATTGGTGCTCTGGGCGGGGGCACCCGTAGGCCGCACCTATGTTTTACTCCTTCAAGGCGCCTTTGGTTCGGTTGTTGCACTCAGCGAAACGCTCACGCGCGCCATACCGCTGATGCTCACCGGGCTGGCTGCCGCTGTGGCATTCAAGGCACGCTTGTTCAATATCGGCGCTGAGGGCCAGCTGTATGCAGGGGCTTTAGCTGCAGTTGCCGTTGGAGGTCTCCATGGAGGCTCCGGTTTTACCATTGCGCCTGGCTTGTTATTTATTTTCATGATTGTCGCTGCTGCTTTGGCTGGCGCACTGATGTTGCTCGGTCCTGCGCTACTGAAGTCACATCTGGGCGTAGACGAAGTAGTAACTACTTTGCTACTTAACTTCATCGCGCTTTTATTTGTCTCCATGATGCTTGATGGCCCTATGAAAGATCCTTCTGCAATGGGTTGGCCGCAAAGTGTGGCGCTTAACAGTGAATTGGAATTAACCAAATTAATTCCACAAACGCGAGTCCATAGCGGCTTAATCGGCGCATGTTTTCTTGCCATTGGCTTGTGGGTGCTGATGAAATTTACGGTTTTAGGCTTTGATATCCGTGCCGTGGGAGCGAGTTCCCGCGCTAGCGCTTTTGCTGGAGTTTCAATCTCAAAAACAACCTTATGGGTGGCGCTTTTATCGGGCGGCTTGGCGGGTCTGGCAGGGGCTATTGAAGTGGCCGGGCGCACCAGTTACGTTACCTTGGACATGTCACCGGGGTACGGTTACTCAGGCATAGTGATTGCTATGTTAGCTGGGCTGCATCCACTTGGCGTTTTAGCTGCGAGCTTGCTGGTGGCAGGGGTGATGGTAGGCGCCGACAGCATGAGCCGCGCAGTTGGAGTGCCAACCTTTATTGCTGATGTGATTGTCGCCACGTCGCTGTTGTCAGTCATGGTGGCGTCGATGCTCACTCAATACCGGGTACGACTACGATGAGCGCGTTTTTGGACATCATGGCCAATGCCGCTTTTTGGGTCGCTGTACTCAGGATTGCAACCCCACTTATTTTTGGCACTTTGGGGGTGTTACTTTGCGAGCGCGCAGGGGTTTTGAACTTAGGTATTGAAGGAATGATGGTGGCTGGGGCTTTTAGCGGGTGGTTGGCAGTCTACTGGGGGGCCCCGCTTTGGCTTGGCGTGCTTACTGCAGCCGCCGTAGGAATGATGTTGGGCCTGTTCCATGCATTTTTTACCGTGGTACTCGCTTTGTCACAGCATGTTTGCGGATTGGGAATTACTTTGCTGGCCACTGCGGTGAGTTATTACGGCTACAGGGTCACCTTTCCAAAAGTAAGCACGCCGCCCACAGTAACGCCATTTTCTGCAATGGACGGACTGGGAATTCCCATTTTGGATCAGCAAACACCTCTGACCTTGTTGGCTCTTTTGCTTGTGCCCGTCTTAGGATACGTGCTGTACCGCACCCCCGTAGGTCTGGCGGTGCGGATGGTGGGCGAGAACCCCCAAGCAGCAGAAGGCCAAGGGGTATCCGTTCTGGCCGTCAGAACCGGGGCAATTATGGTGGGCTCCGCGCTCATGGGGGTAGCTGGCTCATTTTTGACCTTGTCTGCCTTTAATGCTTTCTTCTTCAATATGGTCAATGGGCGGGGCTGGATCTGTGTTGCATTGGTAGTATTTGCATCCTGGCGGCCAGGCAAAGCTTTGCTCGGCGCTTTGTTGTTTGCATTTTTTGACGCGCTTCAACTGCGCTTGCAGCAAACAGGTGGGGCGGTCCTTCCCTACCAACTGTATTTGATGCTTCCCTACGTGCTATCGATAGTTGCCTTGGTGCTGGTTGCACGCAAGGCTAGCTACCCACAAGCATTGATGAAACCTTACCGCAAAGGCGAACGCTAAATGCTTGACTTGCTCATTCAAAACGCCAACCTGGCTGATGGTCGTAAAGGTGTTTGCGTCGCCGTCCAAGACGGCCGAATTGTCGAAGTTTCATCCCACTTATCGGCCCAAGCGCACGAAATACTTGATGCACAAGGCCACTTGCTAAGCCCGCCCTTTGTAGACGCTCACTTTCATATGGACGCTACGTTGAGCTTCGGACTACCACGCGTGAACCAGTCAGGCACGCTGCTTGAAGGAATCGCTCTGTGGGGCGAACTCAAACCAATGCTCACACACGACGCTTTGGTGAAGCGGGCCATGGCGTATTGCGATTGGGCAGTCGCTAACGGGCTGTTGGCGATTCGAACCCACGTTGATGTCTGTGACCCACGCCTTCTTGCAGTTGATGCCTTGATGGAAGTCAAACGCAAGGTTGCGCCCTATATCGATTTGCAGCTGGTGGCTTTTCCGCAAGACGGCTTACTTCGAGGGAAAACCGGTCCGCAAGAACACGTCGATACGCTCAAACGCGCATTAGACCGGGGTGTCGATGTCGTGGGAGGTATCCCGCACTTTGAACGCACCATGGCAGACGGCGCATTGAGCGTTAAGTTACTCTGTGAACTTGCGGCTCAGCGCGGTCTGCGCGTCGATATGCATTGTGACGAGTCGGATGACCCCCTGTCTCGCCACATCGAAACTCTGACCTACGAAACACAACGCCTCGGACTGCAAGGACGCGTGACGGGTTCGCACTTGACCTCCATGCACAGCATGGACAACTACTACGTGAGTAAGCTCATCCCACTCATGGCGCAGGCAGATATACAGGTGGTCTCGAACCCACTGATCAATATCACCCTGCAGGGTCGACATGACACCTACCCTAAACGGCGAGGTATGACCCGTGTTCCTGAGTTACTGGCTGCAGGAATTAACGTCGCCTTCGGTCAAGACTGCGTTATGGATCCGTGGTACTCCCTCGGTAGCGGGGACATGCTAGAGGTCGCCCACATGGGTCTGCATGTAGCCCAAATGACAAGCCAGGCAGCAATGCGGCAATGCTTTGAGGCAGTGACGCAAAACCCCGCAAGGGTTTTGGGGCTCGAGGGCTATGGCATTCGAGCCGGTTGCTATGCTGATTTTGTGCTCCTGCAAGCGAGTGACCCGGTAGAGGCCATCCGCCTTCGGGCAAATCGCTTGCGCGTTTACAGGCGCGGTAAACTCATCGCACACTCCCCTGAAACTGTCAGTACCTTGCACATGCCGGGCAGACCCAGCAACACGGCAATGAAGCATGATTCAACTCCGCTCTCTGATTAATTGAGAATTTTCTGAATGACTCCATCGCCTTTGCATAGCCAAGCTTCTACCGTACCCGCGGTACAGGTCACCCAAGCGTCTCTCATCTACAACCCACTTCAAGCACCGGTTCACGCGCTTGCAGACATTGATCTGTCGATTGCGCCAGGCGAATTTGTGTCTCTCATTGGCCCCTCAGGCTGCGGAAAAACCACCTTGCTTCGTGTGATTGCGGATCTAGAGCACATTACGTCAGGCAGCGTATTGGTCAACGGGGTGAGTCCCCATGAGGCCAGACTAGCGCGCGCTTACGGCTATGTGTTTCAAGCACCCGCCTTATTTCCTTGGCGAACCGTTCTAGGCAATGTCAAACTGCCACTGCAAATCCAAGGGCGAAGTTCTGCAGAGTGTGAAGCCATTGCCAGACAGCACATCGAACGCGTCGGGCTCACTGGGTTTGAAAGTAAATACCCATGGCAACTCTCGGGTGGCATGCAACAGCGGGCCTCGATTGCGCGGGCCTTGTCTTTTGAGCCCCGCATTCTCATGATGGATGAGCCCTTTGGGGCGCTTGACGAAATCACCCGCGACCGGCTCAATGAACAGCTGCAACAACTGTGGCAGCGCGAGCGTCGCACCGTGGTCTTTGTAACCCACTCCATTGCGGAGGCGGTCTACCTCTCCACGCGCATTGTGGTGATGTCTCCGCGCCCCGGTCGCATTGTCCGCGTGATTGATTCGACCTTGCCTGATGAGCGCCACCTGGGCTTGCGCGATTCTCCTGAATTTGTTGCGCTCGCCCACGCAGTTCGAGAGGCGCTTGCCGATGGCCACGACGAATAAGCCGTCTGCCTCGTCGATCTTTCCCATTGCGGTCGTTGTGCTCGCCGTGGTGATCGCATGGTATGGGCTTACGGTGTACCTCAACGCACCAGGCGCGATTGAGCGGGTTCTTGATGCTCTAGGCCCATGGACTTGGCAAGACTTGGTCCAGGCCACTTTGAATATGCAACGCCCTGTGTTGCCGGCCCCCCACCAAGTCGCTGCTGATTTATGGACCAGCCTGGTGGATTGGCCGCTGGATTCACCGCGCAACTTGCTTTACCACGTTGCAGTCACCGGGGAGTCCACCTTGGTGGGTTTTGCCATGGGAACTGTGCTGGGCTTGGTGCTTTCTATTTGCATCGTCCATTCCCGCACGCTGGACCGTGCGCTGTTGCCTTGGGTCGTGGCTTCGCAATCCGTGCCCGTTCTCGCGATTGCGCCTATCGTGCTGGTGATTTTGGGAAGCATGGGGTTTTCGGGCGTCGCACCCAAAGCGGTCATTGCCATGTACTTGTGCTTCTTTCCGGTGACCGTGGCCATGGTGCAAGGCTTGCGCTCGCCGCAAGTGATTGAAACAGAAATGATGCACACCTACGCCGCGTCGCGTTGGCAAGCCCTATGGATGCTGCGTTTACCTGCAGCGTTGCCGTTTTTGTTTCCTGCTTTGCGGGTAGGCATTGCGGCAGGTCTTGTCGGCGCCATGGTGGCCGAATTGCCCACAGGCGCACAAGCCGGCCTGGGCGCCCGCTTGCTCACGGGCTCGTATTACGGTCAGACGATTCAAATTTGGTCCGCCTTGGTCATGTCTGCCCTGCTGGGCTTAACGCTCACGGGCATCGTGGCAGCCATTGAAACCTGGGTTTTGGGCCAACGGAGGCAAGCATGAGCACACCGAGTTCGCACCCCACCGGGGCAAGTCGGTTGTTGACTGCCGCTTTGGTTTTGGTCTCTTTAGCGCTGGCCTTTCTCTTTTTAGGATCCTCTTTGGCTTCTAACGAAACGCCCAAAGATGCTCTCTTTTGGTTTGCCACAACAGGCCTGGCCTGTCTTGCCGTTTGGGGCATTCGGCGATTGGCAGCGATCGAGGGGCATGCGGTTTTTGCCAGCCTGACTGCGACAGTTTTCGGACTTTGGATTGTGTATTTTTGGCAATTGTTGACCGTGGCTCTCGATGTGCCAAGGGTGCTGTTGCCCGCCCCATGGCTGATCATGCAATCCCTGTGGGAGCATGTTCCCACCCTGAGCGAAGATTTTTTACAAACTGTAGTGAAAGCCGTCGTCACGGGTTGGCTGCTAGGCTGCAGCCTGGGCTTTGGCGTCGCGCTTGCGATTGATCGGCTGCCCTTTTTACAGCGCGGTTTGCTGCCCATCGCGTCCCTGACCAGCACCATTCCCTTGGTCGGTGTAGCGCCAATTGCGGTGATGTGGTTTGGCTTTGACTGGGAGTCCAAAGCGGCCGTGGTCGTGCTGATGACGTTCTTTCCCATGCTGGTGTCTACTTTGGCGGGCTTGCAAGCATCCAACCGATTAGAGCGTGAATTAATGCACAGCTACGCCGCCAACTACGGCCGCACGCTGTGGTCTTTGCGTCTTCCCTCGGCCGTTCCTTTTCTCTTTTCCGCGCTCAAAGTCAACGCGACCTTGGCCCTCATTGGCGCCATCGTGGCAGAGTTTTTTGGCTCTCCTACATCCGGTTTGGGCTTTCGAATTTCCACCGAAGCCACCCGCATGAATATGCCCTTGGTATGGGCGGCCGTCGTGGTATCAGCAGTCACCGGCTCTTTGGTCTATGCCGTTCTTGTGGCCTGGGAGCGCCGAATCGCGTTTTGGCACCCCTCGATTCGGGGGCAAAAGTGATCTACTCTCCTGTTCACACTCAGTGTTTGCCCCAATACTTAATTCCCCCGCCCGGTGTACTGTCAAAGGTCTGCCATTTTTCTTGCTTTTTTAACACGAGGAGTTTTTCATGATTCTGAATACCAAGTTATCCAAAACACTGCTGGCAACCCTGCTCGCAGTGAGTGGCTTTGCTGCCCAGTCGGCAGAAAAAGTAACGGTGCAACTGAAGTGGCTACCCCAAGCCCAGTTCGCCGGATACTACGTTGCACAAGCCAAGGGCTACTACAAAGATGCAGGTTTAGACGTCACCATCAAGGCAGGCGGCCCTGACATCTCCCCGGTTCAAGTGATTGCCGGCAAAGGGGCTGATGTGGTTGTGAACTGGATGCCTGATGCCTTGGCAGCGCGCGAAGCGGGTGTGCCTTTGGTCAATATTGCCCAGGTGTTTAACCAGTCTGGCCTGATGCTGACCTGTAAAAAATCCAGCGGTGTGGCCAGCTCCAAAGACCTCAAAGGCAAGACCTTGGGCGTTTGGTACGGCGGCAATGAGTACCCCTTCCTGAACTGGATGGCAAAGCTGGGTCTCAAGACAAACAGCGACATCAAAATTCTCAAACAAGGCTTCAATGTTGACCCCTTGTTGCAAAACCAGGCTGCTTGTATTTCGACCATGATTTACAACGAGTACTGGCAAGTGGTTGACGCTGGCGTGAAAGAAAGTGAATTGATCACCTTCTTCTATGAAAAAGAAGGCGTTGCTTCCCTGGAAGACGGCTTGTATGTCCTTGAGTCCAACCTCAAAGATCCCGCTTTTGTAGCCCGCATGGCAAAGTTTTTGAAGGCCAGCTTTAAAGGCTGGAATGACGCGGTCAAAAACCCTGCGGAAGCCGCCAAAATTGTCGTGAAAGCCGATACATCGGGCAGCGCCAATGAAGCGGTTCAAAAACGCCAAATGGAAAACGTGGCTAAATTGATCACCACGGCAAGTACAGCAAAAATGGGTTACTTGGAACCCGCCGCTTACGAGCGCACCGTGAAAGTTTTGCTCTCGAGTGGCAGCTCACCTGTGATCAAAAAAGACCCAGGCAAAGCAGCTTATTCACACGCCGTGTGGGAAGCTTCTAGCAAGTAAGCTGAGATTCGCACCCCTTGGGGTGCACCATTCAAAACAGCCCAAGCGCTTGCGTGCTTGGGCTGTTTTTTTAGGGAAATACAGCGAACTAGACCAGCGCAGGATCTAAACCCATTTGGTCAAACTTCTTAAAGTACTTGCGTGCCATCGCCACAATTTGGGGGTCGGTGGGATGGTCACTGGCAACGCTGTCAACGACTGCATTAGCCACAGAAGTTTGGTTTGACTTGCACCAATCGCGAAATTGGTCTCGCGCCAAGCCTGGGCCTGTCAGGAGTATTTCATGCGCGCCTGCCA
Organism: Sulfuritalea sp.; assembly: GCA_021737875.1. Taxonomy (GTDB): domain Bacteria; phylum Pseudomonadota; class Gammaproteobacteria; order Burkholderiales; family Burkholderiaceae_C; genus Allorhodoferax. Next base: position 7,581 of record JAIPDD010000001.1, on the reverse strand, counting down.
ATGCAACTGCCACCTCGCTAAACAAACCGACCGTTTCATGGGGTTTGCCTTGGTGTTTATGGTGGCTTCGCGACTTGATGCGCTGGGCTTGCACATGGTCATGGTCAAACTGCATGACGTGGGCTTCTTGGTGATCGATCCAAACGACGGCGTGAAAAGTAGGCATGGTGGTCTTTCTTAGTGAGGTCAATGTTCTGATATTTCTTGGCAAGCGATGCAACGCGAGGCCTCCGGCGTCGCTAAAAGTCGGGGTTGTGCAATCGGCTTGCTGCAATCAACACACACGCCATACGTACCCGCTTCTAAGCGTTTAAGCGCTGCATCAATGGCTTCAAGCTCGGCCGTTTCTCGCTCGTTCAGTGCAAATTCAAGGTCGCGTTGCGTGCTGGTTTGCGCATGGGACTCTTGAACATTAGAAAAATGCTCCGCAGCCACCTCGGCGCGGCTCTTGACGCCCCCGCGCTGCTCAGAAATTTGCGCCAAAAGGGTGGTTCTTAAACCCAGCAGTTGCGCTTGAAAAGAATGGGTGTCTAAAGATAGATTCATAGCAACTCCTTGTGCAATATGAATCCATCGTAGGTGTTTAGGTGCTTTTTGTATTAGACCTAGATCAAGGTTTTATCGACTAGCCGCCCGTTTTCAACAAGACGTTCACGCTTTCCAAGTGGGCCGCATCGAGTTGTCCTAGCCATGCATCCATTTGCAAACGGTTGAGCAGCAAATCGCAGCGTGCTTGAACCAAAGCCAAGGCAGCGCTACTCGCATCGTTTTGCGCTTGCAAAAAATCCAAGGTGGTGCGGTCTCCTACTTGGCGCCCAAGGCGGGTCGCATCCAATCTGGCCATGCTGGCTTGGTGGGCTGCATTCAATGCCGCAAGTCGCGCTGTTCCAGATTGCAAAGCAAGCCATGTGCCGCGTGTCTGTTGGCTGATCTGCTGGCGGCTACGCTCCAGTTCTGCACGGGCTTTGTCCTCCAAGCGCAAGGCCTCCTTTTGGCGCGCGCTGCGGTAACCACCGGTGTAAATTGGCAGGGTCCACTGCAAGCCAAGCATCCGTTGGTTGGACGTATTGCTGGCACTGCCAAAATCACCACTGCCACTGAGACGGTCTTGCCCGGCTTGCGCGACCACATCCAGCGTGGAAGAACCCAATGCACTGAATTTCGCAACTTCTTGCTGGGCAAGCTGCACTTGCGCGGCTTGCATGCGTAGCAATGGATTGTTAGCCAAGGCCTGTGCAATCACACTTTCGAGCGCGTTTTGTTCTGCGAATTGCACCACCGCAGGCGGCTCCATCGGCTGGAGTTCGGACAGACTCAAACCCGTGGCGTGTGCAAGAACGGTTTGCGCCATTTCCAAATCGTTGTGTGCAGCCAATACCTGGGCTTGCAACACCATAGACCGCGCCAAGGCTTCATGGGTGTCAGTCACGGGCGTATCGCCTAATGCAAAGCGGTCTTTGGCTTCAACCCAGGCTTGGTCAACCGACTTTTGTTGTTGGCGCAATACCTCGAGCTTTCGGTTGGCCAGCAGGAGGTCAAAGTAACGCTGCGCCGTGCGCAAAAGCAAATCTGCCTGGGCCGATTCCCACTCCAACTCAGACACACTGGCGGCGATTTCAAGTTGCTTGCTTTGGGCGCTGCGCTCAGCGCTTAGCAAGGGCTGTTTGGCACCCAGCGTCCAACGGGTACTGCTGCCGTTTGTCACTGAGGTGTTGAACTCCACCCCATTGGATGTCGGGAAACCCGTTGCCGAAAAGTTCGCTCCCGTGGTGCTGGTGTCTGCACTGGTGGCGCCAGCGCTGGCGCTCAGTACAAGCGAAGGTCGCCACAAGGCCGCTGCTTGCTGTTTCTTTGCGGTTCCCGCAAGTCGGGCGGCTTGCGACACAGCGATTTGCGGGTCATGCGCCAGCGTAGCCTGCCAGGTTTGGGATAAATCAAGCGCCTGCGCAAAGGGTGCAAGCCCCAAGCCAAGAACCATGACCACCACGTGCGTGGGTTTGAATCGACATGTCATTGCGTTTTTCCTTGGGTCTGGTGGGCTTGAACCCACGCTTTGAGCTCACGCGCAGGCAGGGCTCCTGAGATGCGCGCGCGCTCTTTGCCGTCTTCAAACAAAATGAGTGTGGGAATGCTGCGAATCGCATACTTGCTACTGGCCGCAGGTGCCGCGTCGGTATCGACTTTGACAAAGCGCACCAAAGGCAATTCGCTAGCAACTGTTTGAAAGTGCGGCGCCATCGATTTGCATGGCCCGCACCAAGCAGCCCAAAAATCAACCACGACCGGCAGTTGGGTACCTGCAATAAATGCCTCAAGCGCTGCATCGCCAAGGGCTGCGGGTTTAGCCTCCATGATGTCTGCGCCACACTTGCCACACGCCAATTCGTGCGCCAGTTTGTCGTCAGCAACCCGATTTTTTACGCCACAGTGGGGACAGATCAATTGCATAGCTTCTTTCTTTAGCAGCCAGGCTGAATGCCCAATTTGCGAAGCATCGTCTCCATCATGCACCAGCGTGTCAACGCGCTTTGGGCCAAATTGGCTCCAACAAACGCCGTGAACGCCAACCACCATTCACTCACAAAAATGGGACTGGAGGGGATGCCCAATGCCAATGAAACCAGGATAAAAACACCGGCTGCTAAACGTACAACTTGCCATGAGGTCATGAAAAACTCCTAAAGGTTAAAACTAAACAGAAGACACTTCTTTCGCCAATGCTTCGGTGCGATTGCGGTAAGCAGCGAAGTACAGCGTAGGAATCACGATCAGCGTCAACACCGTTGACACAGAAATACCAAAGATCAGCGAAATCGCCAATCCGTTAAAAATCGGGTCATCCAATATGAAGAATGCGCCAAGCATGGCGGCCAAGCCAGTCAACATAATCGGCTGCGCGCGGGTGATGGCCGATTGGACAACTGCTTTTTTGAACGCCACGCCTTGACGGACCAAGAGATTAATGAAATCGACCAACAAGATGGAGTTGCGCACAATGATGCCGGCCAGCGCAATCATTCCAATCATGCTGGTGGCGGTGTACTGTGCGCCCATGAGGGCGTGGCCAGGCATGACGCCAATAATCGTCAGCGGGATGGGCGCCATGATGATCAGTGGCGTTAGGTAAGAGCCAAACTGCGCTACCACCAAGAGATAAATCAGGACCAAGCCCACCGCGTAGGCGGCGCCCATGTCTCTGAATGTTTCGTAGGTGACCTGCGATTCGCCATCCCACTTGATGGCATATTCACGCAAAGCATCTTCAGGCTGGCTGATAAAGTACTCGACCAAATTGCCACCGCCGGGTGTGGCAATCGCAGCAATGTCTTTGCGCATAGAGAATACGCCATACAAAGGGCTGTCGAGTTGTCCCGCCATATCTGCCACCACCATATTCAGAGGCAACAAGTCTTTGTGAAATATGGGTTGCTCACGAACCGTGTCACTGATGGTGACCAACTCACGAATCGCTACCAAACGGCCAGAAGCGGAGCGAACGCTGAGCTGCAATAAAGCGTTGAGGTCGCCGTGGCTTTGCTGGGGCAACTGCAAAATCACGGGTACCGGGTATTTGCTTGCATCGTGGATATAGGTAGCAGACGCGCCTGCCAACCCAGAACGCAAGGTGCTGACAATCGCTTGCTGCGGTACGCCCAAGAGCGCTGCTTTGCGGCGATTCACCAAGAGAATTTTGCGCGGTGCAGCTGCAATGCTGCTGTCATCGATGTCGACAATTCCCGGGGTCTTCTCAAATACTGCACGAACAGCCTTCGCCACCTCTTGTCGCCCTTGCGCTTCGGGCCCATAAATTTCAGCCACGATAGGTGAAAGCACGGGCGGGCCCGGCGGAACTTCTACCACTTTGACGTTGGCGCCACGCAGTGCGCCGATACGCTGCAATTCAGGACGAACGCGGGTGGCAATGGCGTGGCTTTGGTCACTGCGCTCGTGCTTATCGAGCAGGTTGACTTGGATATCGCCCACCTCGCCACCGGAGCGCAAATAGTATTGGCGCACCAGCCCGTTGAAGTTAATGGGCGCAGCAGTTCCTGCATAGGCTTGGTAATCGGTGACCTCGGGAACAGTTGCCAGGTAGGCGCTGAGTTCATGCAAGACGGCGGCAGTTTCCTCTAAAGGCGTGCCTGCAGGCATATCCACCACCACTTGAAATTCTGACTTGTTGTCAAACGGAAGCATTTTCAGAAGTACCAAACCCGTTGCTGGTAGTGCGATAGAAATGGCAATCAAGACGGCAATACCTATGCCCAAGAGACCTCGGTTTTTCCCTCCTGATTTCTCATCCAACAAAGGAGCAAATACGCGCTCAAACAAGGGCGCCAATTTCGCACTCAGTCCCGATGTGGGATGTTCACCTGTGAAATGCGCACCTTGTTGGGGCGTGCTTTCCTTCATCCAGATGCGTGCCAACCACGGCGTCACCATGAACGCGATCGCTAAAGACAAGAGCATGCCCATGCTGGCGTTGATAGGAATAGGGCTCATGTACGGCCCCATCAAGCCCGATACAAAAGCCATTGGCAGCAAGGCAGCGATCACGGTCAAGGTGGCCAAAATTGTCGGCCCACCCACTTCATCCACAGCGCCAGGAATCAACTGCGCCAGTGTTTTTTCAGGAAAAAGCTGCTGGTGGCGGTGGATGTTTTCGACCACCACGATCGCATCGTCAACCAATATCCCGATCGAAAAAATCAAGGCAAAAAGAGACACCCGATTGAGGGTAAAACCCCAGGCCCATGACGCAAACAAAGTCACAGTCAACGTCAAAATCACGGCCACGCCCACAATGGCGGCTTCTCGTTTGCCCAATGCCAAAAACACCAATGCAACCACCGAGGCCGTTGCAAACAATAATTTTTGAATCAGTTTTTGTGCCTTGGCATCAGCCGATGCGCCGTAGTTGCGCGTTTCTGCGACTTCTACCGTGTCAGGAATCACCGTATTGCGCAGTTGATCCACCCGGCGCATGACTGCGTTGGCTACATCGATCGCGTTTTCACCTGATTTCTTGGTGATGCTCAAAGTGATTGCGGGGTATTCGCCACCACCTAATGCTTCAGATTTTCCATGCCATACATAGCGCGCTGCTGGCATGGCACCATCTTGAACTACAGCGACATCGCGCATGAATACCGGTTTGCCGTTATGGACACCCACCACCAAGTCCGCCACCCCATTGGCATCTTCTAAAAATGGACCGGATTCAATGGCTGTGCTTCGGTTTCCGTGGATCAGGTCTCCCACTGGTAGCCCAAGATTGGCAGACTGCAAAGCGTTTTGCATCTCGCTGGCACTCACGCCAGCACCGGCCATACGCACAGGATCGAGTTCCACCATGACCGCCCGACCTGGGCCGCCAATGGTTTGCACTTCTCGTGTCCCACTGACACGTTTGAGCTCGACCTCCATGCTGTGCGCTACCCGCTCTAAATCTAAGGCGCCGGTCTCTGTGTTTTTGCTAAACAGCGTCAAAGTCACAATAGGAACATCATCGATTCCTTTGGGTTTGATGATGGGTTCCAACACACCCAGATTCTTAGGCAGCCAGTCGCTGTTGGAGCGCAATGTGTCATGCAGACGCACCAAAGCTTCCGTGCGCGGAACCCCCACTTTGAATTGCACCGTCAATACGGCCAAACCTGGGCGTGACAAGGACATGACGTGCTCGGTTCCCGCCATTTGCGACAAGACTTGCTCTGCGGGCGTGGCCACCATTTGCTCCACATCCGCCACACTGGCTCCGGGGAAGGGGATCAACACATTGGCCATGGTCACATTGATCTGTGGCTCTTCTTCACGCGGCGTCACCAGCACTGCAAAAGCGCCGAGTAACAAGGCCATCAGTGCCAATAGAGGCGTGATGTGGGCTTTTTGAAATGCCGCAGCAATCCGACCCGAAATTCCTAAGTGGGGGTGTTTCATTTCAACGTACCTTTGCTGCAGCTTGGGGATCGGTGGCTACCTTGTCACCAGCACGCAGCCCACTTAAAACTTCCACCTGTTCGCCAACGGTGTTACCCAAGCGGACCTGGCGTAAATTCACCTTGCCTTTGTCGTCTACCACGTACACCGCCATCAACTCCGCCCTTTTCACCACCACACGGCTGGGCACATACAAGCGCTCTGCTTTCCCGGCGGTTTGTGTCGTCTTGTTAGCTGCTAGCCATACACGTGCAAACATCCCAGGGGCCGCCCCTTTGACGCTTGTTGGAATATTCACCCGAAGTTGGGCTGTTTGGGTTGCCGCATCGATGACTGGCAAGACCGATCCTGCTCCGGCGTCCATGCGTGCTGGCAGCGTTGGCAGACCTGGAATCTCAAACTGAACTTTGTCCACATGCGAAGCCATAGCGCTTTGCGCAATGGATGCCGTGATCCGCAAAGCCGCGGGGTCATGCATCACCAGCAGGGTTTTTCCAGGCATGGCCATCTCACCTAAGGTCACTGCCACCTCGCTCACCACGCCTGCGTAGGGCGCTTGCACCACAAAAAAGCGGGACTGGGTTTGGGCTGCATCTGACTGTGACTGCAGTGCTTGAACCTGCGCCTGTGTGGCTTGAAACTGCGCTTGCGAGCGGTCAAGCGCCGCTTGGCTGATGTATTGCTTTTGAAAGAGTTGCTTTTGCCGCTCAAAGTCTTTGGCCGCTACATGCAGAGATGCCCGTGCCGCCTCGACTTGCGCGTGACTCGCGGCAGCATTTTGGTTGGCTGATCGCGCGTCGATGCGCAAGAGCTCTTGCCCCGCTTTAACCTGGTCACCGACTTTGACCTGCAAGGACACGATCGCGCCTGATACCTGCGCTGCTACGGCGGTTTGACGAACGGCCTCCACCACTGCGTCAAAACTCTGCATCTGCGCATTCACGGCACCTGAACTTGTCACCACCACGGTTGCCAAAGCGCCACGTTCAGCCGCCCACAGTGGTGCACTGAGGCCAGCAGCCAAGAGCGATACAGCCAATACAGTTTTCATCATTGCAAACTCCTAAAGATCTCAAAATTTAGCCAATTTCATATTTAGCTAAATGCGTAATTAAGCAAATAATACACTAGAATCCTGGAAATGCAATACGATCTGAAAATTAAAGTCCCTTCCACTCTTTCAACCCAGGAATGCTTCGCTATGGAAAACCTTCCCCCAGAAGCTATGCGCGATGTGGCGGCCTACTTTCAGGCGCTCTCAGAACCCACGCGCTTGCAATTGCTCAATCTGCTGCGCGAGGGCGGGCGCAACGTAGGGGATTTGGCGCAACTCACCGGTTTTACCGCTGCCAATATTTCGCGTCACATGTCCATGCTGAGCCAGCAGGGCATGGTTGCGCGTGAGAGCCGCGGCACCAGCGTGTATTACCGGATCTCGGATGACTCTATTTATGCGCTATGTGACTTGGTGTGCGGAAACATTGCAAAAGAGCATGAACGCACAACCCAACAGCGCAAGGCCTTCTCGCGGACCTCTTAAGCGAATTGGCGCAAAGCGCGCCCGTTCAACTTTATGATCTATCGCTGCCAATGGCGGGCCAGTGCTTGCGCAAGATGAGCCAAGCGACCAGCCCAATGCCC